>NZ_JBSUQM010000027.1:0-71492 GCF_054065835.1 Nocardia citri | reverse complement strand
CACTGACGTTAATCGAAAAGGCGCTGGACACGATCACTGGTGATGATGCCGCTGCTACTGAGGTACGCGGGTTCGGGCACCTGTGCGGGTCGATCATCGCCGCTCGTGGGTTCCGTCCCGACGTTGCTCGAAACCACATCACGGAGGCTCGAACGTCCGCGCTACATGTCAACGGAGAATCCGACATGTACGGCACTATGTTCGGTCACGCGAATGTCGAAATCCATTCGTGTGCAGTGGAACTCGAAGCAGGCGACCCCGGTGGAGCCGCCCGTGAAGGGACGGCGCTCGTGCTTCCGGCGGGTATCGCGCTACCGCGTGCCGGTCACCACTGGCAGGACGTAGCACGGGCGTGGTTGATGTCCGGGCAGCCGGATAAGGCGCTGAAATCGTTGAACCTGGCGCGGCGGGTTGCACCGCAGCACACCCGCTTGCACCCATCGGTACGCGAGACGCTGCACGGGATCGCGGCGGCCGAACGACGACGCACCGACAGTCTGTCAAGTTTCGCTGGCTGGGTCGGTATCGCGCTCTGACGCCTGGTACGACGCTGCGACAGGCCGACCGGGCTTTGCCCGTCTGACCAGCGTATCCAGTGCATTAGGCGAATATGCGCCAGGTCCTGGTGCTGGCCATGCCTGCAGTTTCAACGGCCCGAACTCGTCCACACACCACACGCCCGCGGCGGGCGGATTGTCATAGAGATCGAGGACCCTATTCATTTCGGCGATGGAATCGGGGTCATTGCTGGCGAGCGTTATAACCAATGCTGAGCAGTTTCAAGCAACGGCGCGCCACCTTCGTACGCGACTCGGCGTCGGCCGCGTACTGCATTGCGCCGTCGAGCATCCGTGGAATCAGCAGCACATCCTCGGTCGTGAGATCGGAGTGCACTATGCCGGCCGTCTGGGCAGCCACCAGCGGTCGCGCGAAGATAGCGGCTATCTGTTCCCGGACCTGCGCGAACGCGAGGTCCCTACCCGTTCCCTCACGTACGACGCTCGCTAGCTGGTGCAGTCGCACCTGGCTGTCGACGAAGGCTTCAAGTAACTCTCCGAACGCACCGGGCGCGTCCTCCCGGTCGGCAATCGCGGTACGGAGCCGATCGAGCTCCTGCCGCATCAACGCACCAGCCAAGGCGCTGCGGTCGGGAAAGTGGCGGTAGAGCGTGCCCTGCCCGACACCCGCACGGCGGGCCACCTCGTACAGCGGCACCTGCGGTGTTGTGGCGAATAGCTCCTGCGCGGCGTCGAGTATCAGCCGACGATTCCGCCGGACATCACTGCGCACTAACGACTCCGAGTTACCCGCCACCCAGTCGAGGTTAGACGCGCACCCTCGGATCCCCAACCTGCAGTGAAGTAAAGAATAAAAATACAAGTGGACGAACTTGTCCGCTTTCGGAGTAGGCTGCCTGATACCCGACCGACACCAGACGCCATGGAGGCAGCATGAAGATCATCGCGCTGGAGGAACACTTCGCTACTCGGGCCATCTGGGACGCCAACGCCGACCACCCAGTGGTTCGCTTGCCCCGCCTGCTCGCCGAACGCGGGGGCGCCGCCGTTGGCAAGGAGCTCCTGTCCCAGCTGCTCGACCTGGGTGAGCAGCGCCTGGCCGAGATGGACGCCGCCGGCATCGATCTTCAGGTGCTCTCCCATACGACACCCGGACCCGAAGAGCTGGCCCCCGACCTATCCATTCGCCTGGCCGCCGAGGCAAACAACGCCATGGCGCAGGCGATAGCCGCCCACCTCGACCGGTTTGCCGGCTTTGCCTCTCTGCCTATGTCAGACCCCGCTGCCGCTGTAAAGGAGCTGGACAAAGCCGTCACCGACCTCGGCTTCGTCGGCGCCCTGATCAACGGCCATGTCAATGGCCGCTACCTCGATGACCAGTATTTCTGGCCGGTGTTCGAGGCCGCCGAAGCGCTGCGTGTGCCGGTCTACCTTCACCCCAACCGGCTGCCCCAGCCGGTGATCGACGCCAGCTACCAAGGCCTCCCCCCGGTCATCAGCGAATCCCTGGCCGGGGCAGGATGGGGATGGCACGTCGACACCGGACTGCACGCGCTACGGCTGATCCTCGGTGGCGTCTTCGACCGATTTCCGAACCTGAAGGTCATCATCGGTCATCTCGGCGAGACACTGCCATCGATGATCTGGAGGGTGAACTGGATGATGTCTGGGATCAGTGGGCTGGCCAAACCTGTCAAGGACTATTTCACCGAAAACTTTTATCTCACCACCAGCGGCATCTTCGACTACGCACCCTTCGCCGCCGCCCTCCACGCGGTCGGCACTGACCGCATCATGTTCTCCGTGGACTACCCGTACAGCCGCAACGCTGAAGGACGCGCCTTCTTCGACCAACTGCCGTTGAGCCGGCCGGATAAGGAAAAGATCTCTCACGCCAACGCCGAACAGTTACTCGGGCTCGATGGATGACGATCAAGGTCGGTGGGCGAGCGTGCAAAGCAGCTCGCCCCCAACCGTTCTGGCGTCCAAACGCGACCGCCCTGAATCGCCTCTGAGTGTTCGAGGTGGCCGACCCGGGGCTGGCTGACAGGATCTGTGTCGTCGCGACAACCGGTGCGACTCGTAAATTACTTTGCCTCTTCGAGTGCGTTTCCCGGGATCCGCCAGGGGCGAAGATCGTGCTGGCTTGCGCCGAGGGGGCGACGAACAGGCAGGTCGCGGCCGAGGTCGGTGTGGACGAAAAGACCGTGGTCCGCTGGCGGGCTCGTTTCATCACCGACCGCGTGGACGGGTTGTCCGACGAGCCACGGCCGGGCCGGCCGCCGTCGATCCTGCTCGACCAGGTCGAAGAGGTGGCCATCACGACTTTGGTAGGTCTTCTGAAGGATCACGCGGTGACCACCCCTTTCCCGGCTACGACACGCTCAGAGTCAACCTGCGATCCGAAGAGTTGCCCGAACCGTCGAGGGCGCGCTTGTTCAGACCTACCTTGCGGATTCGGTGTGGATATCGCGGTCCCGCGAAGCAGCCGCACGATGCCGAGCCCATCTCCTTGCTGGTCACTCACCTTCTCTCGCTGCGGCTCGTCGCGACTGGCGGATCTGGCGACGCTCGCGAACTATTTCGCCGGTGGCATGGTGATCGGCACCGGCACCGCTGTTGTCAAGGTTGTCTCGGCATCTGCGCCCCGGTGTGGGCCGATGGTGTCGAATTGCCGCTGCGGGCCGAACCCGGCGTCCAAGAACGAGATGGTCCCGTGGCGGTGCTGATACGCCACCACGCCAAGCGCTCGGCGAGTTCGGGCAACCATCCGGGCGGTACGTCGTTCAACTCGCGCTGCGCACCGCTGACAGCGGCCGACAGTACCTCGGCGGAAACGGCGGGAAAGTCTTCTCGGAGGTGCTCGACCGCATCGGTCGGTTCGACGACGTCGGCCATGGCGTTCTCGGATCTCACCAATGTCATTTGCTGCTGCCTTGCTAGGTGGGTCACATTGTTGCCCACCGTATTGCTGGGTGGTCACGTCTGGGCAGGGCCACCGGTCCCTCGATTCGAGGGCCGATCGGCACCAATGTGACCGCGAGCCCCCCGGAAGGCCATTGATCAGGAGTTTTCTGCCGGGCGGAGATCGGTCCCATGGTCCCGGGCAGGATTGCCCGCCTGCGCGGGCTGGCGGGCCGTACCGATCCGCCTGGTCGTGATTCCCACTCGAGCCAGCTCCATCAGCACGGCGTCGACCACCGGTGATACCGCGGTCGCGACCGATTCGGACATGCCGACGCCGAGATCGAGGCTCGCCGCTTCGACGGCGATGACGACGAGTTCGCCGGGCACGCGGCCGAGGGCTCGACCCAATGGCAGGGCGTCGGGAATGCCGAGGGCATGCGAGCTGGCGGTCCTGGTGACGCCGCGCAACGCGTCGACTGTGGTGCGCCATATCCGTCCCGGAGTGCACGGTTCACACAGCACCGCGTCGACCACGATCGCGAGGTCCACATCCGCCCACACATCCAACAGTCCGGCCGGCTCGCCGTCGCATACGGTCACCGATACCTCTCGCAACCCCATTTCGTCGATGGCGGCGGCCACGGCGGGACCGATCCCGTCGTCGCTGCGGAATTCGTTGCCGACGCCGATGACAACCGCCCGCACCCCGCTCATGCTCGCACCTCGCCGACACTGGGCTCCGGCGTGCGCGCTGCGGTGATTCGCTCGCTCACCGGCGCACCACGTCGATCTCGAGGAAGTGCGCGGCACAGGAAATACACGGGTCATAGTTGCGAATGGTGCGCTCACACAGCGTGGTGAGCGCGGCATCATCGAGGTCCAGGTTGGCCGCTACGACGCGGCGCAGATCGTCCTCGATCGCGGCCTGGTTCTGGGCGGTCGGCGGAATGATGGTGGCGGCGCGGACGATGCCGTCGGTGTCCACCTCGTATCGGTGGTACAGCAGCCCGCGGGGCGCCTCGCTGACACCGTGACCGACGCCCGCACGGGGCGCGGTGGGCACCGCGGGGCGGGGCGGGTGTTCGTAGGCTTCGATCAGCCGCAGCGCCTCGTCGACGGCGTAGACGATCTCCACGGCGCGAACAAGGATGCTGCGGAAGGGGTTGCGGCATTGCTCGCCGAGCCCGATTTCCGCCGCGACTTGCCGGGCGGTCGGCGAAAGCTGCCGCGAATTCAGCGTGTATCTGGCCAGCGGCCCGGTCAAATATGGTTTGCCGTCGAGTCGCGCGTGCAGCGCGGTCGAATGCGGTACTTGCTGCTCGACGACATGCGCCGGGAATTCGGCTGGAGGGAAGTAGAGACCGTCGGTGGTATGTATGTCGCCACATTCGATGGCGTATCGGTTCGGTTCGGTGGCGGCCAGGAGTACGTGATCCAATTCGACTTCGGGAAAGTCGAATCCGGCGGCCCAACGGGCGGTGCGCACGGCGTAATCCTGCGCGCGGTGCAATTGTTCGGCCACCCGGGCGAAATCGCTGCGATCGGGAACCGAATAGAAGCCGCCGACCCGGACATTGATCGGATGGATCGGTCGTCCGCCGATGAGCTCGAGCAGCATATTCCCGGCCTTCTTCAACGCCAGGCCCTGTTCGACGAGTTCACGGTGGTCCGCGGCGAGAGTGATCGCGTCCGGATAGCCGAGGAAATCGGGAATGTGCAGCAGATGAATGTGCAGGGCATGGCTGGAAATCCACTCGCCGCAATACAGCAGCCGCCGCAGGTCCGCCAGCGGCTCGTCCAACCGGACGCCGCAGATCTGCTCGATCGCGGTGCATGCGCTGGTCTGGTAAGCGACCGGGCAGATCCCGCAGATGCGGGCGGTGATATCGGGCGGCTCGGTATAGGCGCGGCCACGCAGAAATGCCTCGAAGAAGCGCGGCGGCTCGTAGATATTCAGCTCCGCGCGCTCGACCGCCCCGTCCGCGACGACGACCCGGAGCGCGCCCTCGCCTTCCACCCGGGCCAGCGAACTGACCTTCAGTTGCCTACTGCGGTGACTCATCACGGCTCCGGTCCGCGAAGGCCGGTGCTGCCGCCGCATATGTGGTGAAGACCCGGTCGATGTCGGGCTGGTCCATGCCGTTGATACGCAGAATGGGAAGTAACGCACCGATATTGGGATTCGCCATCGGTCCGAAGCAGCCGAAGCAGCCGCGGTGGTAGGCCGGGCACAGCGCACCGCATCCGGCCTGTGTGACCGGTCCCAGACACGGGATACCGTCGGCGACCGATATGCAGGTGGTGCCACGGCGTTTGCATTCGGTGCAGACGCTGGTGTTCGGAATATCGGGTGCGCGCCCAGCCAGGAACGCACCGAGGGTATGGAGTAGCTGGCGCCGGTCGATCGGGCAGCCGCGCAGCTCGAAATCGACCCGAACGTGGTCCGAGATCGCGGTCGAGGTGGCGAGTGTCGAAATGTATTCCGGGCTGGCATAGACCACCGAGGTGAATTCGGCGATGTCGGCGAAATTGCGTAGCGCCTGGATCCCGCCGTGCGTCGCACACGCACCGATTGCCACCAGAATCCGGGATTGCGCACGAATTTCGGTGATCCGGCGTACGTCGTCGGGCGTGGTGATCGAACCCTCGACCAGCGATACGTCGTAGGGGCCCGGCTCGACTGCGCTGGATGCCTCGGTGAAGTGCGTGATGCGGATCCGGCCGGCGAGGGTCAGCAGTTCGTCCTCACAGTCCAGTAGCGTCAGCTGACAGCCGTCGCATGAGGTGAATTTCCATACCGCGAGGGTCGGGGTAGCCATCACAACTCCCGGACGGCCAGTAGAGGTTCGGCCACCGCGTAATCGACGACCGGGCCGTCTCGACAGATCAGCAGCGGACCGAGTTGACAGTGACCGCATCGTGCGACACCGCATTGCATATTGCGTTCCAATGACACTCTGATATCGGTCGCGGCAATTCCCTTGCGCAACAGGGTCTGTGCACAGAATCGCATCATCGGCTCCGGGCCGCAGAGAAAGGCGGTGGTGCGGGCCGGTTCCAGCCGCAGTTGTGCGAGCGGCTCCGTGACGAAACCGATCCGCCCGGTCCACCCGGGTTCGGGATGGTCGACGGTCTGGTGCAGTTCGACCGAACCGCTCCTGTGCCAGTCGTTCTGTTCCTGTCCGAACAAGATGTTCGACGGAGTGCGCGCACCGGTGAGCAGAATGACGCGCCGGTAGTCCGCGCGGGCCGCGAGCGCACCGAGGACCACCGGGCGCAACGGTGCGAGCCCGACCCCGCCGGCGACGATGACCAGGTCGTTCCCAGTCGCCGATGCCAGATCCCAACCGACGCCGAAGGGGCCGCGCACGCCGATTACGCCGCCGATTCCGGTGTCGTGCAGCGCCCCGCTGACCGCCCCGACCGCACGGATCGTATGTTCGAGCACATCACTGTTCGCGGCTGGATCTCCGCTGACCGACATCGCGACCTCACCGACGCCGAAGCTGTACAGCATCATGAACTGGCCGGCCTGAAAATGTCGCGCAGCAACACCAACCGGTTCCAGCCGCAGTGTCGCGGTGTCGCGCGTCTGCTGCGTGCGGTGGGTGACCCGGTACGGCAACATCACCTCGCCGACGGACGTCGGGCGGGCCATCGCGTCGACACTCATGACGCACCCCGTCCCGCGCCTACACGGCATGCGTAATCGTCGCACGCTTCTGCGGGGTTGCGGTAGAGATCGAGCAGCCTGGCCCGGGTGGCCTGCAGCCGGTCGAGTAACGCTTCGAACAGCATCAAAGTCAGCGCATGCCCGAATTTCGGGTCCGCTTCGGCCAATTCGGTGAGCGCCGCCGCATCGAACTCGATCGCATCCACCGGGTCACCCGCCACCGCGCCGAAATGCCAGCGGTAGGGCGGCACCAACCAGGACCAGCCCAACAGATCACCACTGCCGAGGGTCTGCACGACGAGATCGCCGCGCCCCGGCACCGGCGAGTCCAACAGGATTCGCCCCCGGCGGATCAGCCAGCATTGGTGCGCTGGTTGGCCTTCCACGATCAGCCGGTATCCGGCCGGATAGGACACGTCGCGTCCGGTCGCGGCCAGCGCGGTCCGTTCCGCTAGGCTCAGCGAACTCAACTGGGCGAACTCGGCCAACTCGTCAACCGTCGTCATCGCCCACTCTTCCGGCGAGTTCGGCGAGCCGAGCGACTTCTGCGGTCAGATCGATACCGGCCGGACACCATGCGATGCACCGCCCACACCCGACACATCCCGAACTTCCGAACTGGTCGTACCAAGTGCCGAGTTTGTGGCTGAGCCACTGCCGGTACCGGCCCGCACCGGACTGCCGCACGCTGCCGCCGTGCTGATAGGAGAAGTCCAGTTCGAAGCAGGACGCCCACCGCTCCCAGCGTTCGGCGTGTTCGCCGGTCAGGTCGGTGACATCCTCGGTGCTGGTGCAGAAGCAGGTGGGGCACACCATTGTGCAGTTCGCACAGGTCAGGCAGCGGCTCGCGACATCCTGCCAGTGCGGCGACTCCCGGGAATCGCGGATCAGGGTGCGGATATCGGTCTCGGGCATGGTGCGGCCCATCCGGCCCGCGGCCGCCGACACCGCCGCGCGCGCATCCGATACCTCCGTCGCATCGGCCGGACGACTAGTGACGTCGGCGAGAATTCGGGCGCCGACCTCGCTGCCGATATCGACCAGGAACCGATGACCATCCGCGTCGAGGCGCTCGGTCAGGGCGAGATCGTACCCGGGCGCCACGCCCGGACCGGTGCCCATCGATGCGCAGAAGCACACGCCGCCCGGCTCCGTGCAGTTCACCGCGACGACGAACGGTGTCCGGTCATCGGCTGCGGGCAGGCCCCGGTCATCCGGCCCCACGCCGGGATGCACCGCCGTCGTGTCGGCAGGTTCGGCCGTCTGGGTCCCGGTCGGTCCGACGAACGTGGGATCGGGATGGGCGCCGCCGCCCAGCACGCGCCCCAGTACCGAGATGGCGCTCAGATCGCAGCCGCGGACGCCGAGAAACGCCATCCGGATCTGGGGCTGCTCGGCCGGTCGCGTATTCAGGTCAGGTCCGGTTTCCCACACCTTGCGCCGCGGCGGAAGCAGGAACTGCTTCCACGACCCCGGCCCGGCCGAATGGGCGAAGACGGCAGTATCGTCGCGGCGGTACACCCGATATCGGCCGGGTGCGGTTTCGACACCCCAGCCGCCGGGCAATTGGTTTCCGGAGTCGAGTTCGTCCAGGACGATCGCGTTGTCGCGTAGCTGCGGTCCGATCACTCGATACCCGTTATCGCGCAACACGTCCACCAGACGGTCGAGACCGGCGCGGTCGATCACCTCGGTATCGCCGGACATCATCGGGACCTCGCTTCGGTAGGAGCACAGAATTCTGCTTTCCAGTCTTGTCCGGTGCGATACCGGCGGCGAGGGGCGAAGGTCCCTGCTACAGCAGGCCAATGCCCTGATAGATGTGGCTCGAGGCCACCCGGAGTTTCGCTGAAAGGCGACGGTGCACGCGGCTCGATGTCCCCGGGGGTCCCGGGCCGGATATATGGTGTAGGTCTTTCGCGCGGGTTATTTTGAGTGAGCAGGTTGCAACGGCGCATCGGTACCAAGTACGTCGTTTCCGTCGTGAATCGGGGTAATGCCGCTGTGGAGGTTGTCGACTATCGTGCCCTCTTGGAGGCGGCACCGGGTCTTTATCTGGTGCTCGATCCCTCTTTGCGCATTGTCGCGGTGACCGACGCATATATGCAGGCCACGCTGACCGAACGGCTGGATATCGTCGGTCGAGAAATCTTCGATGTCTTTCCCGACAATCCGAACGATCCGAACGCTGAGGGCGTCCGCAATCTGCGCGTATCCCTCGAACGGGTCCTGCGCGATCGCACCGCCGATGCCATGCACGTGCAACGCTACGATATCCGCCGCCCGGATGGTTCATTCGAGCAGCGGTTCTGGAGTCCCGTCAACTCCCCGGTGCTCGATGAAGACGGTCGGCTGCGATACATCATCCATCGGGTCGAAGACGTGACGGGATTCATGCGGTTGCAAGCGGTGGACGCCGCGCAGCAGGCGGAAACCTCCGCGCTGCGCGCGTCGGCGCGGCAAATGGAACAGGAGGTATTCGCCAGGGCCCGCGAGGTGGCCGAGACGAGTCGCCAGCTCAAGGAGGCCAATGCCGAACTCGAACGTTTGTACGCGCAAGCAAAGGAACTCGACGATCTCAAGAGCCAGTTCTTCGCCAATGTCAGCCACGAGTTGCGCACACCGCTGATGCTCATCCTGGCACCGGCGCGAAAGTTGCTCGCGCTTGCCGCACCCGATGACCCGTCACGTAAAGACCTCGAGGTGATCACGCGCAACGCGCAGGTGCTCCTCGGCCACGTCAACGACTTACTCGATACCGCACAGCTCGAGGCGGGAGCGATGCGGCCGGAATATGCGCGTGTCGATGTGGCCGATCTGGTGCGCCTTACCGCGGCATTCTTCGAAACGATCGCCCTGGACCGGGGCACCGAGTTCCGGGTCGAGACGGCGGACCACCCGGTGTGGGCCGACGTGGATCCGGAGCATGTGCAACGGATTCTGGTCAATCTGCTGTCGAATGCCTTCAAGTTCACCCCGGTCGGCGGCAGCGTCCGGTGCACGATTCGTGACTGCGACGAGGTTATCGTCGTCGAGGTCGCCGACAGCGGACCCGGCATTCCGGTTGCTCAGCGGGAGGCGGTATTCGAACGGTTCCGTCAGGTCGACGGTAGTGCGATCCGGTCGGTGGGCGGCACCGGGCTGGGGCTGACTATTGTCCGGGACCTGGCCCGGCTGCACCGAGGTTCGGTCACGATTGCCGACGCCCCGGAGCGCGGCGCACTCGTCGTTGTCGAGATACCGCGCGCCGCCCCGGCAGGTATACCCGTGCTCGGGACCGGGGCGCCGATGAACACAGCGGGCACTGCGGCGAATGTGCTCGCGGCGGTCGCCACACCGGTTGGCGATACGGCCGTAACCGCGGTGAGCCGACCGCCCGTGAGCACCGACCAGCGGCCCTCGATCCTGGTGATCGAGGACAATCCCGATCTGAACACGCTCGTGCGCGAATCACTTTCGGACAGTTACGAAGTGGCCTCGGCCTTCGATGGAGAATCCGGGCTGGAACTGGCGAAGTCCAGTAAACCGCAGCTGATCGTGTGTGATGTCATGATGCCGCGGATGAGCGGAGATGAGGTGGTGGGTCGAGTGCGAACCGACCCTGAGCTGGCGAATACGCCGATTCTCATCGTCACCGCCCGCGCCGATGACCAATCGCGACTGGAATTGGTGCACGCCGGAGCCAATGACTACCTGCAGAAGCCATTCGATGTCGCTGAACTCCGTGCGCGCGTCGACAATCTGGTTCGGTTACGACAAGCCGAAGACCAGGAGCGGGCCGTGCGGTTGATCGACGAACGCGAGCGTATCGCTCGCGAACTGCACAAGACGGTGCTGCACCGGCTGTTCGATATCAGTATGAAGCTGGGAGCGATTCGTCCGCTCGCGCGTGTGGCCACGGTGGCGTCCCGCATCGACGGAACCATCGCCGAACTCGATGCCGTGATGGCTCAGATCCGCGCGACCGTCCACGGACTCGAAACCGAAACCGGCACGCCGGACAGTTTCCAAGTGTTGGTGCAAGATTTGGTCGGCGATGCGGCAGACGAGTTGGGGGCGGTATCCGAGGTCACCTTCGACGGTCCCACCGACCGGGTCGACGAGGCAGTCGTCGATGTCAGCTTGGCAGCCCTCAGTGCGATTCTGACCGCGATCATCGCATGCGAACTCGTCCAGGAAATCGAGGTCACGGTCATCGCGGATCGCGACCTGCGCATCCGCGTATGCGAAACGGCAAGCGCACCAGTGGCTTCCGAGTCCCTCACCGACGAGCTCGCTGTGCTCGGGGCGAAACTGCCCACCCGTTCGGTAGCGTTGACCACCAGATCGCCCGCACCGAACCAGCACGTGTGGACCTGGACGGTGACGGCACCACCGCGCGACACCGCGGATCGCGGGGAGGTCACCGCGTGAGGCGGCCGAGTGCGCGAGATCAGGTCGAACGCACCACGACCATCGGCACCTCCACCGTATGCAGGAGTCCGCTGCTGGTGGAACCGAGGACCATACTGGCGAATCCGCCACGGCCACGGCAGCCGACGACGACCAGTTGCGCGTCCGCCGATGCGTCGAGTAGCGAGCGAACCGATCTGTCGGCCACCACGATTCGATGCACCTTCACATCGGGATAGCAGTCGGCCCAGCCTGCCAGGCTTTCGGCCAGCACCGCCTCCGCCGAAGCGCGTGCGCTTTCCCAGTTGACCAGGGGCAGGTCGATCGCGCTGGTGTCGCTCCACGCGTGCAGGGCGATCAGGTCCACGTTGCGCAGCGATGCCTCCTCGAAAGCGAATTCGATAGCGGGCGCACTGTTCTCGGTGCCATCGACCCCGACCAGCACCGGTCGGGTCGCGGATATCGCGTCGATCGCCGCGATCCCGCGGATCACCGCGACCGGGCAGTGGGCGTGATGGGTGGTCGCGGTGCTCACCGAGCCGAGCAATCCGCGCTGGAGCGCACCGCGGCCCCGGCTGCCGACCACCAGCATATGTGCGTGCGCGGAGCGCTCGATCAGCGTCGGAACGACAAGGTCGAAGGTCACCTCGGTGGTAATGGCGACATTGTCGCCGGGTGCGGCGGTCTGTGCGAGATGGGCGGCCTCGGCCAGGGTACGCTCGCCGTCGCGACGCAGCCACTCGGTGTCGGATTCCGTCAGCAGGGCGCCGGGTCCGTAACCCGTCTGGATTCCCACCGAGGTGAGAATATGTAGCCTGCGATGACGCGACGCGGCCTCGGCAGCGGCCCACGCGACCGCCTGGTACGAATTCGCCGAGCCATCGACGGCCACGAGAATCGGCGCATCGGATTGCTTTGCGTGCGAAGCGCTTTCGCCTGCCATGTACATACCCTTCGAGATAGATGCCCGGTCCTGTCCGATAAAGCAACGACCGCCCCGTCGAATCCGGTCATCGGGGTGCCGCCTCACCTGTTCCGAAGGCCCGATATCGATAAGCATCGCGCTTCGACAGCGGTACGAGCAGAGAAGAAGGTCATCTCCCGGATAGGTCGAGTGGCCCCTCTCCCGGTTCTGCTGCCATGCCGCGACCGCTCTCGGCAATGTCGGATACAGATATCGCTCACCGACTTTCGTGGAAAGGCCGGAGGCGCCGCGGCACCCCACCTGTTCGCGGGTGATCGCCTACGGCCGAAGGTCCCTCGGGAAGCATCGGTTCGGCTCTGTGCATCGCCGCGGCCCTGACGTAGCGTCGAATTCATTTCCGCAGGTCACGCATATTAGGAGATCGAGATGCGGGCACGGGTCGTATACGAATCGATGTTCGGCAATACCGCCGCCATTGCCAGGGCGATCGCGGACGGATTGCGCGCACACGCCGATGTGGAGGTGCTCAGCGTCGCCGCCGCCGCAGAGATGCCGGAGCCGGCGATCGATCTGCTGGTCGTCGGCGGCCCCACCCACGCATTCGGGCTGAGCCGCACGCGAACCCGCCGCGATGCCGCCGAGCAGACCGACGCGCCGATCGCGGTCGATATCGGAATCCGCGAATGGCTGGACGCGGCGCTGCCGGTGCCCGGAGGTGCTCGGGCCGCGGCCTTCGGCACGAAAGCCGCCAAACCCGGATGGTTGCCGGGCTCGGCCGCACGCGGTGCTGGAAAACGCTTGCGGCGCTTGGGTTATGAGCTCGCCGACGATCCGGTCGACTTTCTCGTCGAGGGCATGCGGGGCCCGCTCGCCCACGGTGAGCTGGCACGCGCACGAGCCTGGGCCGAGCGCTTGGCGCAGTCCGAACACGATCGCGTCACCCATCGGGTCTGAGACCGGAGGATACGATGATGCCCTACCGCATCCTGATCGATGAAACCCGCCCGCAGACCATTCTCGAACTGCGGCGCGCTATCCGCGCCGACCATGCGGGCGACGATATCGACGCCGGGATGCGGGCACTGTACGAACTGGCGGCCACCAGCGGCCTCGCACCGGTAGGTCCGCCGTCGACCACCTACCGCGGCGACTTCCGCGCGGATACCTCGACCGAGGTCGACTTCGGTCTACCGGTATCCATCGGCCCCAGCGACGACAATGGCGACCAGGCGACGGTGCGTCGAACCGAGCCCTGCCGCTACGCCCGCACCACACATCGCGGCGACTATCAGCACATCGGCGATGCGTACCGAGCGTTGGAGAATTGGTTGCGCACCTCGTCGTGGCAACCCGTGGGACCGCCCACCGAGGTGTATCTGGTCGCTCCCGACGAGGTCGTCGATGCACGCGACCTGGTCACCGAGATCCGCATTCCGGTCGCATCCGCCGAACTCCTCGTGCGGGTACCGACCCCGTTCGCCGATACCGTCGCCGCGGTACGCGCGGCCTTGGCCGACCAGGGTTTCGGCGTCCTGACCGAAATCGACGTGCGCGCCACCCTCCGTGCGAAACTCGACGTCGACATGGAGGACTACCTGATCCTCGGCGCCTGCAATCCGAAGCTCGCGCACCAGGCGCTCGGCGTCGACCGACAACTCGGCCTCCTGCTACCCTGCAATGTGGTGGTGCGCACCGACAACGATGCCACCGTCGTCGAAGCCGTCGATCCGGACATCCTCATCGCCCATGCCCGACAGCCCGGATTGCAACCGATCGCGCAGCAAGCCCGCGCCGGATTGGCTGCCGCCTTGGCGGCGGTCGCGCGGCAGAGCGCAACGCAGAGATAGCGCCGCACCGGCTCAGCAGCGCCGACACGAATCAGCGCGGTGGCACGAATGAGCTCGGTGGCCGAGAATCAGCTGGCAGCAGCCGACTCGAACGGATCGAGCACATCATCCACCGACCGTCGCGGCGTCACCGGCAACGGCAGCGCACCGGTCGGCAGCCAGCCGATCCGCAGGATTGCCTGCGGTTGGGCGACATCGTCGAGTACCTCGACGCGCACCCGGCGGCGCAGGTCCGCGATCTCGAGCGGCTCGGTGAGCAGGCAGGTCGCCAGACCGATATTCGTGGCGGTCAGCAGCACGGCGCTCATCGCCTCGCCCGCGCGCAACCGCGACAGCCGATCGTCGGCCGAAGTGCTGATCACCAGCAGTTCGGCGTAATCGGGTTGGTGCGCACTGTCGGCCAATCCGGGCGCCGCGAACTCACGCGCCGACGGTTCGTCATGCGGCCGCACGGGAGGAGCGTTCCTGGCGGGCACCCCGTCGTCCGAACTGTGTTTGCCGGACCAATTCGCCAATTCGAAGCGGTATTCCGGGTCTCCAGCGTGCCGGGCAGCGGCGATCCGCGTTGTCTCGACCAGCACGTCGCGGCGGCGGTCACTGGCGTGTGTCACGATTGCACCCAGTGCCGCGGCGCGTTCGGTCACCAGCCCGAGATATCCATGCGGGATCGGCCACGAGGAGTAGTGCCTGCGGTCGGTCTGGCGTATCGAAATCGCCGCGCTCAGTGCGACATCCAGTGGTGTCGGCCGATGCCGCACCAACTCGACCGCGGCCAAGTGGTTCGGATCCGCGGGATTCGGCAGTCGACGCACCACCGCCGACCAGCCGAGCGCCGCGAATGCGATGCGCAGATGATGCAGTGCCGCACCACAACTCAGCACCAAATCACGCTGATCCGGATCGGTCACGGTAAGTGTGCGCGCGGGATCGAGGTACAGATGGATGGAACGGCCGCCGATCCGCCACCGCCACGGCTGAACATTGTGTACCGACGGCGCCCGCACTGCGAGCGCCAGTGCTGTCTTGACGGTGCTGTCATCGGGCAATCCGCGGTCCATCTCGCCTTCCTTGGTCGATTTCGACCAACGGTCCCACCGACGGGACGCCACCGATAAGAGCACGACGGCCTCATTCGCCGGGACTTCGGATGCCTGTCGGCTGTTCGCTGGACTCGAACCAGAGGACCCTGCGGATCAGGACCTTCGACCATCACCGCGCACCCGGTCGGTGCGCAAATCTGGTAACTGCACCCACTCGAGAGGATCCAGCCGTCATGTCCGACATCCGTGGCATGGTCGTGACCACCCCGCCGCAATGGCGCGCGTCGTGATCGCCTCATACAGCTCGCCCGCCGATCTGCGCGAAACCCATACCGGCGTCGTGGTGCTGTGCGGGGACCGCGCGTACAAATGGAAGAAGCCGATCGCTACCGACTTCCTCGACTTCAGCACGCCGGAACTGCGCGAACGGGCGTGCGCCCGCGAACTCGAGCTCAATCGCCGCATGGCCCCGGACGTGTATCTCGGCATCGCTCACCTGAGCGACCCCACCGGCGGCCCGAGCGAACCGGTGCTCGTCATGCGGCGAATGCCTGACGACCGCAGGCTCAACCACCTCCTGGCCGACCCGGCGGCCGGCGGCTCGGAAATCCCAGCGCTGGTCCGAGTGCTGGCACAGTTCCACCACACGGCCCGTCGCGGGCCGGAGATCGACCGCGCCGGAACCCCGGAGGCGCTGCGTGACCGATGGCAGGCGCTGCTGCGCACCCTACGGGCCCAACCCGCCGATCTCGTGGCTCCGGAACTGCTCGCGCGGATCGAGGAGCGTGCGATGCGCTATCTGGAGGGTCGAAGATCGCTGCTCGCTCGCCGGATCGCCGAGGCCCGCATCGTGGACGGACATGGCGACCTACAAGCTCAGGACATCTTCGATCTACCCGATGGCTTCCGGGTGCTCGACTGCCTCGACTTCGACGATCGGCTGCGCCACGTCGATTGCCTGGACGATATCGCCTTCCTAGCGATGGATCTCGAATTCCTCGGCCACGATGAGCTGGGCACCAGCCTGCTCGACGAATACCAACGCGTGACCGGAGATTCGGCGCCCGCGTCCCTGCGCGACCACTACATCGCCTACCGTGCGCTTGTCCGGGCCAAGGTGAACGTCATCCGCCTCGGGCAGGGCGATACGGCGGCCCGCGACCATACCCGGCACCACCTGGGGATCGCGGCGCACCATCTGGATCGGGCCGCGGTCCGCCTCACGCTTGTGGGCGGATTACCAGGCACCGGGAAATCCACAGTCGCCGAACACCTTTCGTCGGCCACCGGTGCAGTAGTGCTCGGCACCGACGGGGTGCGCAGGGAATTGTCGGCGGTCGGCCAGGTGACCGGTACCGTCGGCGGATACGGCGTCGGAATGTACTCCCCTGCCGACAAGGCCCGCGTCTATACAGAATTGCGCTGCCGTGCCCGAGCACTGCTCGAATCGGGTGTCTCGGTGATCCTCGATGCGAGCTGGATCGACCCGGACGAGCGACGACGCGCCGCCCTACTCGCCGATGAGACGAGTGCCGAGCTGGTCCAACTGCGATGCCACTGCTCGCAATCGCTGGCGAACGATCGCATCCGGCAGCGCCCGGCCGGGGATTCGGATGCGACACCGGCCATCGCCACCGCCATGTCCAGTGCCGATGCGCCCTGGCCGGACGCCGTCGCCCTCGACACCGGCCGATCCCTGGCCGACACGCTGGACGCGGGATGCCGAGCCTGGCGAATCGGCGCAGAATGTGGACCGACGACCACGCAGCAGCCGAATCGGACCGATCAAGAGACTTTGGGCACCAAAGTGGGGTCCAATGCCGATCCATCGAAGCGGACCGCTACGTACGCTGAGTGAATTCGGTTTCAGGGAGAGGCGTAGTACATGATCAAGGTGTTCTTGGTCGACGATCACGAAATCGTCCGCCGCGGAGTCGGCGACCTCATCGCCCTGGAAACCGACCTCGAGGTGGTCGGTGAGGCGGGTACGTTCTCGCAGGCGCTCGCCCGGATTCCCGCGCTGCGTCCCGATGTCGCCGTCCTCGACGTCCGCCTGCCGGATGGCAATGGCATCGAACTGTGCCGTGAACTGCTGTCCGCCAATCCGGAGCTGCGCTGCCTGATCCTGACCTCGTTCACCGACGAGCAGGCCATGCTCAACGCCATCCTGGCCGGTGCCAGCGGCTACGTTGTCAAGGACATCAAGAGCTTGGAGCTGATCGATGCGATCCGCGAGGTCGGTGCGGGTAAATCCCTGCTCGACAATCGGGCCGCTGCCGCGCTCATGGCCAAACTGCGCGCGGAGGCGGAGGCGAAGACCGGGCCGCTGGCGAACCTCACCGAACAGGAGCGCACCCTGTTGTCCCTGCTCGGTGAGGGGCTGACGAATCGGCAGATCGCGAACCGAATGTTCCTGGCCGAGAAGACCGTCAAAAACTACGTTTCGCGGCTGTTGACCAAACTCGGTGTCGAACGTCGCACGCAGGCAGCTGTATTGGCCTCGAAACTGAACCAGCGGGGAGAGTAGGCGGCCGGCTGGTCCATCCCTGGATGCTCACCGGACGCGGCGGGCCGATCGTGAAAGAATGTCGGCTATGGAAGGCCAGGCATCCGAAGCGCCGCACGGCAGTCGGCCACCTGTGACGGAGACGTTATCTCAGTTGCGGTTGCGTGAACTGCTCATCGAGGTCCAGGATCGTATCGCGCAGATCGTCGATGCGCGTGACCGGATGGACCGGTTGATGGAAGCCATGCTCGTCGTCACCGCCGGTCTGGACCTCGACAACACGCTGCGCACGATCGTGCACACCGCCATCGAACTGGTCGACGCGGAATACGGCGCGCTGGGTGTCCGGGAGACCGATCCGACGAGCAATCAGCTCGCCGAATTCGTATACGAGGGCATCGATGACCGCACCCGCGTACTGATCGGCGATCTGCCACGCGGGCACGGTGTGCTGGGGCTGCTCATCGAGCAGCCGAAACCCATTCGGCTGACCAATCTTTCGGATCACCCCTCCTCGGTCGGCTTTCCCGAACACCATCCGCCGATGCACACCTTCCTCGGCGTACCGGTCCAGGTCCGTGAGGAAGTGTTCGGCAACCTCTACCTCACCGAGAAAGCGGGCGGACTGGAGTTCACCGAGGACGACGAGGTAGTGGTGCAGGCGCTGGCCGCGGCTGCGGGTATCGCCATCGAGAACGCCCGTCTCTACGAGCAGTCGCGCGCGCGCCAGCAGTGGCTCGAAGCGACCCGGGATGTGGCTACCGAACTGCTGGTCGCCAGTGAATCGAGCGAAGTCCTCGCACTCGTCGTCCATCGAGCCCTGAATCTGACCGGATCGGTGTGTACCTTCATCGCCCGGCCCGAAGATCCCGATATTCCAGCCGAGGAGGTGACAGAGTTGGTGGTGGCCGCAGCCGCGGGCGTCGACGCCGACCTGCTCACCGGCCAACGGCTACCGGTCGGGGCGTCGAATTCTGGTGAGGTTTTTCGCCAAGGGCGGGCTCTGTCGGTCCAGAAACTGTCTTATAACCCATTCAGCGATTTCCCTGAATTCGGCCCTGCGCTGATACTCCCGCTGCGAGCCGGACGTTCGGTGATGGGAGTGCTCACCACCCTGCGTCCGGCCGGCGCGCCCCCGCTCGACGCCGCGGCGCAGACAATGATGGCCGCCATCGCCGACCAAGCCGCGCTTGCCTTGCAGTTGGCCGATACCCAGGAGCGTATGCGCGAACTCGACGTGCTCTCCGACCGCGATCGAATCGCCAGGGGCCTGCACGATCACGTCATCCAGCGGTTGTTCGCCGTCGGGCTGTCCCTGCAGGGCACCGCGCAGCGGTCGCGGGCACCCGAGGTACGGTCTCGGCTGCTGGAGACGATCGACGACGTGCAGGCGATCGTGCAGGACATCCGCCATTCGATTTTCGACCTGCAGAGCAACACCGCCGCGGATTCCTCCAAATATCGCAAACACCTGCATGGGATCATTGTCGAAATGACCGCCGATTCCGGGCTCCGCACCACCGTGCGGTTGGCCGGGCCGGTGACGGTCCTCGCACCGCCGCTGTCCGACGATGTCGAGGCGGTATTGCGCGAGGCCGTGAGCAATGTGGTGCGGCATGCGTCGGCGAGCGCCCTGTCGGTCGAGTTGAAAGTGCGTGACGATGTCAGCATCGAGGTGATCGACGACGGCGTTGGCGTCCCCGATGACATCGCGCGGCGCAGCGGATTGGCCAATATGGCGGCGCGGGCGAAGGAAGCGGGCGGCACATTCAGCATCGAGAACCGCCCCGGTGGTGGCACGGTGCTGCGCTGGTCGGCGCCGCTGCCCTGACATATTTCACGGCAGGCATATTTCACGGCAGGCATACACATTCGCATTTCGCGGTCGGCGAGCATCCGCAGCCTTTGGCCCTCCGGTTCGTGCCCCTTTGGCCCTGGGGTTCGTGACATTGGACCGGCGTGCGGGACCCCGCGGAGTTCCTAACCTACCGGTACCCGATCGTGGCACCGAAGGGCAGCCCGTGACCACCCGTACGACAGCGATCCGCGTCGAATCGCCTCGGCCGCAGTGGTTGTCGATGCCGACGTGATCGTTCGCCCGAGCTGGTTCCGCACTAGAAAGCCGAGAAATCACATGTCCGCCACTACCGTTAATCCGCCCGTCCTCGTCGGTGCCGACGGATCCGCCGATTCCGTCGAAGCCGTGCGATGGGCTGCCGTCGACGCGGCCCGCCACGGTGCGCCCCTGCACATCGTCTACGCAATCGGCGCACCCGTCGACTACGGACCTGGCATCGCCTTCAATCAGATCGACTACGACATCTATCGTGCAGCCGGCGCCACCGCGGTCGCGCTCGCACGCAAATCCGCTGTCACCGTATCGGATTCGATCCACCCCATCGATATCGAGACATTCGTTGCCGAGGCACCGCCGACCCCCCGTGCTGTGCGACCGATCGAAGGAGGCCCGGCTGCTGGTCGTCGGCACCCGCGGCCTCGGCGCGTTTCGGCGCGGACTGCTCGGTTCGGTCAGCACCTCGCTGGCCCGGCATGCACACTGCCCGGTCGGGGTGGTCCCGGAGACGGTGGCGCCCGAGCGGGCGCTCGGCCCGGTCGTGGTCGGTGTCGACGGCTCTCCGGGCGGCATCCGTGCCCTCGACATCGCCTTCGATGAGGCGTCGCGGCGCCGTGCCGCCCTGGTCGCGGTGCACGCCTGGTCCGAGTTCAATCGCTATATCCCCCGCACAGATATGGCGAACGAGGCCGAGGAACTGCTCGCCGAAAGTCTGGCGGGCTACACCGAGAAGTACCCCGATGTCCGCGTCCAGCGAGTGGTCACCGAGGACCGCCCCGCAAGGCGCATCCTCGCCACCGCCGAACGCGCACAACTGATCGTGGTCGGCAGCCACGGCAACGGCGGCTTCGCCGGCATGACACTCGGTTCCACCAGCCAGGCCGTCCTGCATGCGGCCGACTGCCCCGTGATCATCGCCCGCCCCCGGGACTGACCGACGCGCCGATCCCGCTCCGGCCGCCTATGATCCGATGCGGTCATGCCAGGCGGCCTTCGCGCCGCTGTCACCGATTCGGTAGACCTGCACCACCGAACCGGCGGACACCGCCACCGCGACGACAACCATTGCGATCAGGAAAACGCGGTTCGCGGTCACCGAGGTGCTCCCGGCGGTCCGAGACCAGCGGCCGACCCACTCGCTGTGCATGGCCCACCAGAGGATCGCCAACAGGAAGGTCGCTGCTGACCACGGCAGCAGACCATCCGCCATGTGCGTATGGATGCGTACCAACGGGTCGCGGGCGGTGTGGTGTTCCAGCCATTCGCCGGAATCGGTCGTCAACGGAATCGCCACCAGTGCGACCGATGACACCAGAGGCGTGATCGGGCCCAATCGGCGTCGAGCAGCAGGCCATAGCACGGACACCACCAGCATCAATGCGGCCAGTGGTACCAGCACGACGACAACGTGGACCAGCAGGATGTGGGTTGGTAGCCCGTTGATCGTACTGAGCCCCATAGCGATTCGAATCTCCTCTGTCAAGCGGGTAGTGCGGCGCGATCAACCCTATGAGCCGATTCTTGGAGCTTTTTGGGACCCGCACGGTCAGGCGACGGCAGCTCAGCGCCGCGCGCCGATGGGCAGTGTCATCGATAGCGTCGCGCCGCCACCGTCGCGATTGCGAGCCGAAACCGAACCGCCGTGCCGGGCGGCGATCTCGCTCACCAATGACAGACCCAGGCCGTAACGCCGTCGTTCGCTCGTACTCGTGGTGGTCCGCGAGGACGCGAAACGGGTGAACAGAAGGGGCAGAACGTCGGTATCGATCCCCGGCCCGTCGTCGGCGACATCGATCCGCACCTGTCGGCCGTCGCTGTCGAGCACCACCCGCACCAGGCTATCCGCGTGTCGTATTCCGTTGTCCAGCAATGCGTTCACGGCTCGCCGCAGCCCGGCTTCGAAGCCTTCCAGTCGGGCCGGTGCGGCGATCAGTTCGAGTCGGACACCACGCTGGCCGGCAGCCGGTTCGGCGGCGGCCACCGCCGCCCGTAGCAGTGCAGTCAGATCGAAGGGCCGGCGTTGAGGCTCCTGTCGGGGATCAGCCGCCAGCAGCAGGTCGTCGAGGATGTCGGCCAGCTGACCCGCATCGGCCACCAAGCTGTCGACCTCGGCTTCGGCGGCGTGGCCGCGCAGGTGCCGCCGCAATAACTGGGCCCTGGTGCTCAACAGGGTCAGCGGGGTGCGCAGTTCATGGCCCGCGTCGGCGACGAAACACCGTTGCAACGTGAGTGCCGCGATGAGCGGGGTCACCGCTCTGCGCGCGACCCAGGCACCGGTCATTACCGCCAGCAGCATTCCGATGGCGCCGCACACCAGCAGCGCTGTGAGCAGTCGCCGCGCCTCGCGCTCAGCCGCCCGCAGGTCGTACACCGCCTGGATCATCGCGTCGCCGCGCTGCTCGGTGCGGATCCGGTACCGCCGGTCACCGATCGACACCTGTGCGCTTCGCGGTGCACCGTCGTGTTCGGCCTGCCGTATGGCGGCCTCGTCGGGCAGACCCGGTGGCAGTCCCGGACTGACCTGCGTGCTGCCTGCTCGCCGAATCACCAGCCAGGTCCCCGCGGGTGGGTCGTCCACATCGTCAGCCTCGGCGATGGCCGCGGCCAGCGACCTGTTCTGGTCGGCACGCGCACTGTGCGCTACGACCATGATCACGGCTACGCTGAGCAACAGCACGGTCACCAGCACGGCGGCGGCGGACTGCAGTCCGATCCGCAGCATGGTCCGCCGGATCACCCGCGCGTCCGCCGAGTCGGTCCGGCGCCGTCTCACCGAGCGCGCCCTAGTTCGTATCCGCGGCCGCGTACCGTATCGATCGCCGTGCGGCCGAGCTTGCGACGCAGATAGTGGACATAGGTATCGACCACCACCGGGCTCTCGGCATCGTCGAACACGATCGCCAGCAATTGTTTGCGCGAGAATACGACTCCCGGCCGCGATGCCAGCGTGGCAAGCAGATCGCATTCCCGTTCGGAGAGCCTGACCACCTCCGCGGTACCGGCCAGCACGACGCACCGGCTGTCCAGTTCGAGTCGCCCCTTCGGCACCGGCAGCGAGCGCGCCGCATCCAGGTGCCTGCGCCGCAGCGCCCGCAGTCTGGCGAGCAATTCCGTCACATCGAACGGCTTGCCCAGATAGTCTTCGGCGCCGGCGTCGAGTCCCGCCACCCGATCCGCCGGATTGGCCAGCGCGGACAGGATCAATGTCGGGGTGACGATGCCGCGTACCCGCAACCTCGTCAGCAGATCCAGCCCATCGATCGCGGGCAGCCCTCGATCGAACAGCAGCACGTCGTACTCGCGCGTGAGACCGAGATGCAGACCCTGTTGACCGTCACGGGCGGCATCGACCCGATACCCCTCTTCGGTGAGCAACGCACCCAGCATCGCCAGCAGTTGCGGGTCGTCCTCGACGATCAGCACCCTTGGCAGATCGGTATCGATCACCCGCGCATTCTCGCACTCGTGCGAACGCTCGAGCGGCGCGCATCACCCACGCCGGGCAGCCGCCATGCCGGGGCATTTGTCCAAGGCCCAGCGCGCCCGCAACCGGGACCTAAGGCACTAGCCCACGCCATCGGGTCCAGCGAACCGTAGCTGCTGTGTGGCTCGAAAATTTCCCGGTGCCGGCAAACCGATCCCACCATGTTCATCGAAGCGGCCCGCCGTCTCGGCGTCGAACCCGTCGACGCGGTGGTTATCGAAGATGCCACCGCCGGGGTCAGGGCTCTGGGCCGAGGAACTGCGAGCCATCTTCGATCGCCTCACCCATCCACCTTTGCGTCGAGGATGTCGAACGTACCCTTTCGTCGGGGCAGGCGTGGGAGGTGCCATTGGCCGCCGCTTCGAATCGAACCGGCGCCCAGAAGGTGCCGTCGTAGGACCGCGAGTGCGGGGCCATTGGCCCCTGGTTCGCGGACATCCGCTGCGACGACGATCGAGGTATGGAATCAGGCATCATCACACTGCCGTCGGGGGCGGTGCGACCACTGTCGGCTGCCACGGCCGCCGCGCTGCCCGCCTCCGATGTGCTGACGGCGCTGGCGGGCACCGATACCGGGCTGACGGAGGACGAGAGTGCACGCCGTCTGCGCCGATGGGGACCCAATGCGGTGCGCACCCATCGCGCCAGGCTGGCTCCGGTGTTGTTGCGCCAGTTGCGTTCACCGCTGCTGCAGTTGCTCGCGCTCACCGCGGTCGTGTCCTTCTTCGTCGGTGAGCGCACCGACGCGATGATCATCGGGGTAATTCTCGCTGCCTCTGTCGGTTTGGGAGCGGGCAATGAATATCGTGCGGAGAAGGCCGCGGAAAGTCTGCACGATCGGATTCGGCATCGCGCAGTCGTCGTGCGTGCCGGGCGGCCGCGATCGGTCGATATCGTCGAGCTGGCACCCGGCGATATCGTCGAATTGCGGGCCGGTGAACTGGTTCCGGCCGATCTGCGGCTGCTCTCGGTCACCGAGCTGCACTGTGATGAATCGGTGCTGACGGGCGAGCCGACGCCCGCAGCGAAATCGACCGCTCCGGTGACAGCCAACAGCGCACTGGCCGAATGGGATTCGTGTGCGCTGATGGGCACAGTGGTGAGTTCGGGGCGCGGGCGCGGGGTTGTCGTCGCGACCGGCGCAGCCACCGAATTCGGCCGAATCGCTGTGGGATTGGGCGAAAGTCAGCCGGATACCGAATTCCAGATCGGCCTGCGCAAGTTCTCTCTGTTGTTGGTGTGGGTCGCGGCCGTGCTCACGATCGGGATCTTCGCGGTGAACGTGGTCTTGCGGCGGCCACTGCTGGACGCGCTGCTGTTCTCGCTGGCGATCGCGGTGGGCATTTCACCACAGTTGCTGCCGGCCGTCGTGTCCACCAGTCTCGCCGCCGGATCCCGCCAGCTTGCCCGAGGCAAGGTACTCGTCAAGCGGCTGGTGTGCATCGAGGACCTCGGTGATATCGAGATCCTGTTCACCGATAAAACCGGAACGCTGACCGAGGGACACATCGAGTTCATGCGGTCGATGGGGCCGGATGGTTCCGCTTGCGACGAGGCGATGCTGCTGGGACTGGTCTGCACGGATGCGGTCGTGCGGGACGGCCGACTCACCGGCGGTGACCCGCTGGACACCGCGCTGTGGGATTCGACTGTGGCACCGCGTGATTCCGCCGTGCGGTACGACCGAATCGCGGTCCTACCCTTCGATCATCAACGGCGCCTGGTCTCGGTGTTGACCGAAGATTCCGACGGCCGTCGGTCGATCATCACGAAGGGCGCACCGGAGGCGGTGCTGTCGCGTTGTACGAGCGTACCGAACACCGTCCACGCGGTCCTCGATACCGAACTCGCCGCCGGGCACCGCATCGTGGCGGTCGCCGACCGTCCCGCGCCAGGGTGGAATTCACTGCGACACGACGACGAGAACGCGCTGCGCCTGCGTGGATTCCTGGTATTCCTCGATCCGCCCAAGACCTCCGCCCGCACGGCACTGGCACGGTTGGCCGAGCTCGGCGTGACCGTCAAAGTCATCACCGGTGACCACCCGACCGTCGCCGCCCGGGTCTGCGATGAGCTCGGCCTACCGCCGGGAAATGCCCTGACCGGCGCCGATCTCGATCGGCTCGATGATCGCCAACTCGCTGAAAAGATCCAGAAGACAGCCATTTTCGCGCGTGTCGACCCCGAACAGAAAGCGCGGATCGTGCGCGTGCAACGCCGCGCCGGACTCGATGTCGCCTTCCTCGGCGACGGCGTCAACGACGCTCTCGCCCTGCACGCAGCCGACGTCGGCATCTCCGTGGATTCGGCCACCGATGTCGCCAAGGACGCCGCTGACGTGGTGCTGCTGGAGAAGGATCTGCAAGTACTCGCCGACGGTGTCGTGCAGGGCCGGCGCATCTTCGCGAACACCATGAAATACGTCCTGATGGGGACCTCCAGCAACTTCGGCAATATGGTCAGCGCCGCCGGCGCTTCCGCATTCTTGCCCTTCCTGCCGATGCTGCCCTCGCAGATCCTGCTCAACAATCTGCTCTATGACGCGAGCCAGCTCGCGATCCCCACCGACAACGTCGATCCGGAGCAATTGGCCCGCCCGGCCCGCTGGGATATCGGCCTGATCCGCCGGTTCATGTTGGTCTTCGGCCCGATCAGCTCGCTGTTCGATTTCGCGACCTTCGCGGTGATGCTGACGGTGTTCGATGCCGACGAAAGCCTGTTCCACACCGGATGGTTCGTCGAATCCCTCGCCACTCAGACACTGGTGTTGTTCGTAATCCGCACCCGGCGCAGCCCGTTCTTCCGCAGCCACCCCAGCGTGGCTCTCATGACGGCCGCGCTCACCGCGGTCGGGATAGGCGCTGCCCTACCCGCCACACCACTGGCCCACAGTCTGGGTTTTCGTCCGCTGCCGGAGGGCTTCTTCCTGGCCCTGACAATCATGGTGGTGGCCTATCTCGGCCTCGCGGAACTGGGTAAGCGCTGGTTCTTCCGTATTCCGCCGTCGGTGAGCGAACAGCGGCCACGCGCGGGCGGGCACCGGATCGAGCGCAGGGCGGCACGTTTCAGCACAACCAATCCTCTTGTGCGACAAGGGCATACCGGGCGCAGGCAAACGTCGGACCGGACACGCGTTCGACCGAAGTCCCGCCCGATAGGTATTTCGGCACCGTGGTGACCCGCCCCACAAGAGCAACCCTGAACACGACGACCGAGCGGTTCGTAGCCGATGTCATGCCGGGCACATCGACGATTGACCATCGGCCCTGTAAGCGGGGCGTTTCTCCCCTGCACCGGTGCGGGTCCGCAGTACATGCTGAATTCGACGATTTGCAGCGGGCCCGGCGTCACGCCCGACCCACCTCGAGGAGATGGCACGCAATGATGTTCTGGTACGACCACGATATGACCGGGTGGGGATACGCCTGGATGGGCCTGGGGATGGTGGTGTTCTGGGGACTGCTGATCACGGGTTTCATACTGCTGGTCCGATCTGTCGCACAGCCCTACCAAGGCCGACCGCCAACCCCGCAAGTTCTCACCGCCGAACAGTTGCTGGCCGAACGCTTCGCCCGCGGCGAGATCGACCGCGACGAGTACCTGAGCCGACTGGAAACCCTGCGTGGACACACTGTGGCCCGCAAGACGACAAACGGTTGACCCCTCGAATCCGAGGACGAAAGGAAAAGGCGATGGCCCAAGCGCATCCCGATCCCGATACCGTGCGGTCCGCCCTGGCGCTGGCGGTACGCGCACCGTCGGTGCACAACACCCAGCCATGGCAATGGCGCATCGGCGACCGCACGGTGCACCTGTACACCGATCAGACACGGCAGCTGCCGCTGGCCGACCCGGATGGGCGAGATCTGCTGCTCAGCTGTGGGGCGGCGCTGCATCATTTCCGGGTGGCCGCACGGTCTTTCGGCTGGCACACGGTGGTGCATCGGTTCCCGAATCCGGCCCAGCCGCAACACCTCGCGTCGATCGAATTCACCGAGACCATACCCACCGCCGACGTCATCACGGTGGCCAGAGCCATCACCCGGCGCCGCACCGATCGGCGGCGCGTCACCTCTTGGGAGGTCCCGCCGACGCATACGAAACATATTGTCGAGGCCGGTATCGCCGAGGGGGCACTGGTACACGAGATCGTGGGTGGTGCCACCCGGACCCGGCTGGTACAGGCATTTCAGGAAGCCGCGCGGGTGCATCACGACGATGCCGCGTACCAAACCGAACTGGCGCTGTGGAGCGGCCGGCATAGCGCTGCGGAGGGCGTGCCCGCCCGCAGCGCCGTCACCGCTGCCGACCCCCTGACCCGCGAGTTCCACAGTCCCACCCTGACCGAGGCGGTGCTCCACGACCTCGATGACCGCGGCGTGCTGCTGCTGGTGCACACCACCGCCGACGATCCGCTGTCCCGGTTGCGGGCGGGCGAGGCCACCAGCGCGATACTGTTGGCCGCCACCGCCTTCGGGTTGGCCACCTGCCCGCTCACCGAACCGATGGAGCTGGCGGACACTCGCGACCTGGTGCGCGCGGATGTGCTGTCCGATAGCGGTTTCCCGCAGTTGATCGTTCGGATCGGCTGGGCCGCGACGAGTGCCGAGCAGGTGCCACTCACGCCGCGACGCCCACTCGATGATGTAGTGCGCCCACTGTAGCCGAAAGGCCCTCTGGCTGCGCAGTCGGTGTCATTCGGTCCTGTCGGCGCACCACGCGACGGCATGACGATTGACACATGATGACGACCGACGCGACTCGATATCGGGGCACCGGGATTCGGCGCATCCGGGATGTTTCGGCGCTGTGCTCCCCGCCTGCCCACGGGCTGCGAGGCGTCACCGGCTATTCCCCGTCCACATCCAACGCACCCCACACGGCAGTTCGAACTACTCGGAGGTCCGGTCATGCACGCACAACCAGGCGACTGGCTGATCGTCGAGGGCGGCGCCAACCGCGGCCCGACTCGGCGCGGCCTCATCGAGGAGGTGCATTCACCCGATGGCTCGCCGCCCTACCTGGTGCATTGGTCCGATACCGGGCATCGGGCACTGACCTTCCCCGGTCCCGACTCCTACGTGCTGAACAGTGCGCAACTGCATGAGCGCGAGCAGCGCGCCGCGGCCCGCTTCGCGGCACTTCGGGATGAGCTATCGCATCCGCACACGGCAGCGGAACCGCTATCGGAGCCGGACGCCACGGCACGAGGTACGAGGTGACCGAAATGTCGGAATACCCGTCCATGCCGACCCGATTGTGGCGGCGACGACCGTGGCGCACCGGTTCGCTGATGCGGGTATCGGACCGAGTCGAGGCACTGGTGTGGCTGTTCGCGATCGTTGTCATGCTCGTCGCGGTGCCGGTCGCGGGCGCGGCGGGTACCGCGGGTTACACCGCCGCCGCGAACCGAATCCGGGTCGAGAACGCGACGAAAGTCGCTGTGCCCGCGACGATCACGACAAAGCCGGAACGGATCGTGACGGTCGACGCCTACGGGTCGAGCACCGAACGATTCGACGCGACCGTGCGTTGGGATCAGAACGGCCGCTCCGGTGCGACGACTACCGAGGTACCCCACAAATCCGCGCCGGGCGATGAGGTCCGAATGTGGCTCGATGCCGATGGCAAAGTGACCACCCCGCCGGTGCGCCCTGTCAACGCCGCCACCAGCGGCATCGGTATCGGCATCACGGTGCTCGCCGTAATCTGGAGTGGCGCAATCCTTTTGGGCTACGGCACCGGCCAGTTACTGCGCACCCGCAGCTACGCGGCCATGGACCGGGAATGGCGTGGAATGAGCCCACCGGTCGGACAAGACTCATGACGACCGGGACGCACCCGCCCGCTGCCGATCGATGACCTCGGCCCGCCGCGGGGCATCGAGCCGGTGACACAGCCGTCGCGCACTGTTGGTCACCACGCGCCGGTGCCGTCACCCCCCGGTCGGCGGACACCGTCCACAGACGCTCTTCGCGGTGGCGCTCACACCTTGTCGACAGTGTCTTCGTCGATTTCCTCATCGAACGGACCGGTATTCACGCCGAACAGCATAGTGCGCAGGTCCGCCGGGAATACCGTGGCAACTCGATCCAACTGCCCCGGTGAGCACAGGTCACGCAGTGCGTCGGTCACCAGCCAAGCCAGACCGGCGGCTTCGTCCTCGGTTACCCCGGCTTCCGCGGCGAACTGCTCGACGAACTCCGAGACACCGTGCGAAACCGGCACTTTGGTGGGTATCCAGCCCTCGAAGAAGATGCCGCGCAGCAATTCGGGCAGCTGCGCGCTCAAATGCGCGGCAGCGGGTATTTCGAGCCGGTCTCGCACGGTGTGCAGCCAGGCGCGGGTCACCCGATAGGCGAAGGCACGGTCCTCGGTCGCGAGATCGTCGGTGATGCGCCGCAGCCACACATGCGCCGTGTGCACGGCATGGGCGAAGGGGTCGACGGAGTCGGGCATCGTCACTACCTATTCGGGATGTACCACCAGGATCGGGCAGTACGCGTGCTGCACCAGCGAATTGCTGGTGGAACCGATCAGCAGGCCATGGAATCCGCCGCGGCCTCGACTGCCGACCACGACCAATTGCGCCTTCTTCGACCACTCCATGAGGTGCGTCCGCACGTCGGACGGATAGACCTCGCGGGTCAATCGCACATCCGGGAACTTCTGTTGCCACCCGGCTAGGCGTTCGGTCAGCAGCACCGTCTCGGCGGTCGCGATGTCCTCCTGCGGAATGTCGAGGAACTCGTATCCGCCGAACTCGGCGAAGTCGAGGTCGCTCCAGACATGCACCGCGACCAGATCGGTATCGCGGTCGGCCGCTTCGGCGAAGGCCGCGCCGATGACGGACTCATCGGTCGCGCTGCCACCGATGCCGACCACGACCGGACCATCGGTCCGTGAAAGCTGTGCCGGATCCGCGGTGCGCACGACCGCTACAGCGCCCGAGCCATGGGCGACCACCGCCAGCAGGGTCGAACCGAGATGGCGAAAGGAGCCGATACCCGGGGTGACACCGAGCACGACCATATGTGCGGTCCGCGACTGCCGGACCAGCAGTTCGGCCGGGTTCGCCTCGGACACCTCGGTGGTGATGGTGAGCTCCGGCGCGATTTCGTGCGCGAGCTGTCGTGCCGCGGCGACGAGTCGCGCACCGCGATTGCGGAACTCGTCCATCAATGACGGCAACGCGACCCCGCGGCCGTGTTGTGCCCACGGCGCCGCGCTCAGATCGAGGCCGTGGGTGATGAGCAGCCCGCGCCCGCGCCGCGCTGCGGTTTCGGCGGCCCAGCGCACCGCGACGTCCGCGCCCTCGGTGCCGTCGGTACCGACGACCACCAAGGCCGCGGCCATCCGGTGCGGATCAGTCGTGCTCGACGGACTCTTGCTGTCGGACATCGGATTTCGAGCCTCTCCACTACGAATGGGTCACCAGGACGGGCGGATCCGGGGCGGCCATCGACCGGGACGCCGCCGCGCGGCAATCCGAATACGCTTACGCGGCGTTGTCGACGAGCCGGATACCGGACACGATCGAGGGCTCGATCTCGATGACGGTATCGCTCAGCCGGTCTACCCAGGGTTGCAGCAGTTGCTCGTACCGGGCGATACGCTCGGGATCGGTGACCGGGCGAGCCAGTCCGGTCACCACGACCGACCAGCCGGTGCGCCGGAGTGGGTCGATCTCGTCGGCCTGGTAGGCGACCACTACATCGGAGTTGGCGCGCACGGCCGAGGTGAGCTTGGACGCGAGGCGGGTGCGCACGATGATGCGGCCGTCGGTCTCGACCAGATGGTTCACCGGGCGAATCGCTGGTAATGCGTTGCGGCTGAATACCACTCGACCGATCGGGACGGTCGCTATCAGGTCCAAAGCCGTCGCGCGATCGAGTTCGACAATGGCGTGCCCGGGGTAGCCGGGCGCAGCGAACTCACTCGAGTACTCTCTGGTCGGCCACAGCTCGGACGTACTCACCGGACAACCCCTCTCCTCAGCAGACGATCTGAGCAGTTTCACCGTGCGGCAACGGCGGTGAACAGGGTCTAAGGTCCTATTAATCGAGGACTCGGGCTTTATCCCAGCGACGCTGCGGCAGCCGCCCATACCAATGTCGATTCCCCCGCCAGGGGTGACTTTCGGCCCTCGCTAATCGACTTGGATATGTCGATGATGAGCGCGAGCGGTCTATTCGGAAAGGGAGGACCAGCCATGACCACCGCACAGGCCATCATGCAGCCCGACGTCGCGTGCATTACGGTCCGCGACACCATGGAAACCGCGGCGCAGCGGATGCGTCAACTCGATATCGGCGCATTGCCGATCTGCGATGGCGAAGGACATCCGGTCGGGATCGTCACCGATCGTGACATCGTCGTCAAATGCGTGGCCACCGGCACGAATCCGCGCACGACCACTGCTGGCGAAATGGCCCAGGGCGACGACCTGCACACCGTCGATATCGGTACCGACATCGAGGCCGCACTGGCACTGATGGAGCGGCATCGGATCCGACGACTCCCGGTGACCGAGGCAGGCAAGCTGGTCGGCATCATCACCGAGGCCGACCTGTCGCGCCGGCTGCCCGACACCACCGTTGGTGAGTTCGTGGAAGCCGTATGCGCACAACATCTTCCGGCATCCGCCGACGAGGGTGTGCAATAGCGCGAGACCGCATGAGCATCGGAGCCGACCGCAACATGATCGTTGTCGGCGTGGACGAAACACCGACGGCGATGAACGCGGCACGTTGGGCGGCCTATCTGGCCTCTGCCCTGCGCGCGTCGCTGCTGCTCACCTATGCGCTGCCGCATGGAGTTACGCCCGCACAGCAGTTGGCCGCGCATGTCCATCCGCCACACCCTCCCGATGCTGCCCGCGTAACCCTCGACCGCATCCGCCGCCTCGTGCACACGTGCGATCCGGAGTTGATAGTCAGCGCGGTACGCCCCGCGGGGCCGCCCGCCGATGCGCTGGTGGCATTGAGCGCACATGCCCGCATCGTTGTGATCGGCGCACGAACGGCCTTCGGACAGCGGCTGGTCGGGCCGACCACCATGCGTGTCACCCAGCGTGCGCATTGTCCGGTCGGAGTGTGGCGCGGCGCGATCGGTCGACCGATTCCGCGCGGCAAGCCGGTGGCGGTCGGCGTGGACGGAACCGAACTCAGTATCCCGGCCGTCGGGCACGCCTTCGAGATCGCCGCAGCGCTCGAGGTGCCACTGACCGCAGTGCATTGCTGGCCGTCACGCATTGAACCAGTGGGCCACCATCTCGACCGCGGCGAGGAGGAACGCATCCTGCTGGCCGAAGCACTGGCGGGCTGGCGCACGGAATATCCGGATGTCGAGGTGATCGAAATGCCGGTCCCCGGCCTGGCCCGCTCGGTGCTGAACGACATGGCGCAGGATGTGCAACTGCTCGTCGTCGGCAGCCACGGCCACCCGACCGCGACGGCGCTGTTGTTCGGATCGACGAGCCGTGACCTGCTCCACCAGACCACCTGCCCGGTCCTGGTGTGCCGGTCCTGAGGACAACAGGGCGGTCATTGACCGCGCACGTTAGTGGTCCGGGCGGCGGTGTTCGCCCAAGGAGCGTAAGACCTGCTCAGCGCACCGATCGGTCCGTATCCATACCCCGCCGCCAACCTAGGCCGACATCGTCGCGAAACAGGACGCACCGACCGGAGTCGGCGGGTGACCATGGACCCTCGAGAACGGGCGCAAGGCCCATTCCGACCGGCACAGTAGTTGGCGAAACTCAGGGGTATGACCGATACCAGCCCCTCCCCCGTACGTTCTGTGCCGGACCATCCGACGGTGCTGGCGGCCATGCGCATGGCCAGCCGAGCGCCGTCAGTGCACAACACCCAACCGTGGCGCTGGGTATTCGACGGCGACCGGCTGCACCTGTACCGCGACGACGACCGCCTGCTGACCTCGGCGGACCCGCTGGGCAGGCAGTTGGTGATCAGCTGTGGCGCGATGCTGCACCACGTGCGCACCGCATTCGCCGCCAACGGCTGGCACACCGATACCACCCGGCTGCCCGATCGCGATCGCACCGACTATCTGGCGGTTATCGAATTCCGCCCGTGGCCCGAACCGCCGACCGGTGTCCTCGCCCGCGCCCGCGCCATCGATCAGCGGCGCACCGACCGACTACCCTTGTCCGCCCCGACCGGCTTACCCCAACTCCTGCACACCGGGCGCATGCTGGTGACACCCCATGACCTCGAACTCGATCTCCTCGACGAAACCGCGCATACGAAACTCAGCGCGGCCTCCGAACACACCACCGCGGTCCGCCGCTACGACATGGAATACCAGACCGAATTACATTGGTGGACCGGACATTCCGGCGATCTGGAGGGCGTCCCCCGCGAATCCCTGGTCTCCGATGCCGAATTCGCCCGTGTCGGCGTGGGCCGCACCTTTCCGTCCGCATCACATTCAGCGCGCCGCGGCACCCTCGAAGACCAGGCCCGCTTGCTGGTGCTGAGCTCGCCCCGCGAATCCGGCTCCGTGTGGCTGCATACTGGTGAAGCACTCTCCGCGGTGCTGCTCGAATGCACGACCGCCGGGCTGGCGAGTTGCCCGTTGACCCACATCACCGAAATGCCTTCGGCCCGAAAGATCATCGCGAACATGCTCCCCCATCCTGGGATCCCCCAGGTGCTCATTCGCATCGGTACTGCCCCGGACGATGAACCCGGCGTCCCGCCGACCCCTCGCCGTCCTCTTACCGACTTCCTGACGATGAAGCACGAATAGGCCGACTGCCGGTCGATCAGGCATTGGCACGATATCGACGACGCGAGGATGCGGTGACCATTGACCCTCGAATGGGTGCGCAGTGGCCGTGGTGGGGCAAGGCGGCGAAGGCGAGACTCGAGGCATGAACGCAAGCGATCGCACCGACATTCCCGAGCTGCGGACTGTACGAATGGCGCTGATGCTCGCCTGCCGGGCCCCTTCGGTGCACAACACCCAGCCGTGGCGCTGGGTGTTCGATGGTGAACGATTGCACCTGTTCAGCGATACCGGCCGACTGTTGCGGTCAGCCGATCCGCTCGGCAGGCAATTGGTGATCAGCTGCGGCGCCGTGCTCGACCATGCCCGCCTGGCTTTCCTGTCGACGGGCTGGTTCGCCGATGTAATCCGAGCCCCTGATCCGAATCTGGCGGAGCATTTGGCCATGCTCGAGTTCCGGCCATGGCCCGGCTCGCTGAATACGACGGCCGCTCGGATCCGCGCCATCCACCAACGCCGCACCGACCGGTTACCGATGCTGGCTCCGCCCGGCTGGATCGACGCATTCGACACCATTCGCGAACTGGCCAGACCACACCATGTCGCGGTCGACGAGATCGCCGACAGCGATCGGCCCCGGGTCGCCGCTGCCACCGAGCATGCCACCGCATTGCGCCGCTACGATATGCCGTATCAGAACGAATTGCATTGGTGGAGTGGACATTCAGATGTCAAGGAGGGTGTCCCCATCGCGGCGCTGGCATCGGACGCCGAGGCAGCCCGGGTAGATGTGGGCCGCGGCTTTCCGCCCGCACCGTATTCGTTGCGCCGCGATGGGCTCGAGGACCAGTCCCGGCTGATAGTGCTCAGCACCCTCGGTGAGACGCCGGCACAGTGGCTGCGTACCGGCGAGGCGCTGTCGGAGGTGCTGCTCGAATGCACCGCCCGCGGCCTGGCCACCTGCGCGCTCACCCATATCACCGAACTTGTCGCCGGCCGTTCGGTAATCGCCGATCTCATTCCCAACCCGGACGTGCCCCAGGTCGTGATCCGCATCGGCATCGCGCCCGAGGACGGCGAACCGGCCCCGACACCACGCCGACCACTCGACGAGGTGCTCGAGGTGCGTTCGCTTCGTTCCTGAGACAGATCCCATAACACCAATACACTTCCAGGAGGCCAGCGATGCCGCACCACGACGATCCCCTCGCGCCCGCCGTGCAGACCGCGCACGACTGGTTGCGTGCCGTTGCCGACAGTCTCGATACCGACGACCGTGCCTTTGCCTACCGGGCGTTGCGCGCCTGGCTGCACACGGTGCGAGACCGCATCAGTGTCAGCAGCTCGGCACATCTCGCCGCGCAACTGCCCGAGGTACTGCGCGGGGCCTACTACGAGGGCTGGGTGCCCGGCCATGTGCCGGTCCGGCATGGCATCGCTGGATTCACCAGGCAGTTCGCTCGCGAGGCCGGTATCGACGACGACGAGGTCGGTCCGCTCGCGGGTGCGGTCACCCTCGCGCTGTCGGAGCTGTTCTCCCCCGGCCAGATGGACCGCATCTTCGCGGTCCTGCCGATGCACTTGTACGGCGCACTGTGCGGCGCGCGAATGCCGGCCGAGGAGCCGGCATTCGATCGGCAGCCGGTCGCCGAGCCCGGCGAGGCCGATCCGCTCACCGATCTGAGAGACCACATTCGGGCCCTCGGTGCCGCCGTCGCGGTGCTCGCGCGCGGCCTCGAGCGACTGCCCGCCGACAGATCCGATAGCGACCGGTCGACCCGTGCGGCCCAGCAGGCACACCGCATTCTGCTCGCCGAAGGTTTGGTCGGCGCCGAGGCACGGGAGCACTGAGATGTTGCGTGCGACGATCCCGCTGGGGCGGGTCGCGGGCATTCGCATCGGCGCGAACTGGTCGACGCTGGTCACCCTCGGCCTGTTCACCTATCTGCTGGGCCGCTCGCTCGCCGATGCGCACGGGAACTCGGTGGCGGTCTGGCTGGTCGCCGGGGCGGGCGCGGTCGGACTATTCGTCTCCCTGCTGAGCCATGAGCTGGCCCATTCGATCATCGCCCGCCGCAGCGGCACCCGCGTCGAAGTGGTCGTGCTGTGGCTACTCGGCGGCGTATCCGAACTCGCCGACGAACCGAAGGACCCGCGTTCGGATCTGCGCATCGCAGTGGCCGGACCGCTCACCAGCTTCGTGCTCGGCGCCGGGTTTCTCGGTGTTGCCGCGGTGATCGGCGCGGTGGTCAGCGGGCCGGTGCCGGAGATGCTCGGTTGGCTCGGCGCGATGAATGTCATGCTGGCGATCTTCAATCTGCTGCCCGGCGCGCCGCTGGACGGTGGCCGCGTACTGCGCGCGTTGATCTGGCGGCGCACCGGAGATCGGTTGCGCGCCAGCACCGTTGCCGCGCGCAGCGGCCGAATCGTCGGACTGGGCCTGATGATCCTCGGTGGCGTCGAACTGCTGGTGGTCGGCGCGGGCGGTGGGCTGTGGCTGATGCTGCTCGGCTGGTTCCTGTACTCGGCGGCGAATGTCGAACTGACCGCCGCCGGGCTGCGACACCGACTGGGCGACACCCGGATTCGCGATGTCATGACCGAACATCCGCTGTCGGTTCCGGCGACCTGGTCCGTGGCCGATCTGCTGCGCTCCCAGATCGTGCACTCCGATCATCGGGTATTCCCGGTGATCGATCAGACAGGTCGGCCGATCGGCGAGCTCGCCCTGTCCGATCTCACGGCGCTGTCCGCGACAGCGCGCGAGACCACCGCAGTGCGGGGAGTCGCCCGCCCGCTCCCGCCGACGGCCCGGGTATCGGGCGACGAACTGCTCGCCACCGTGGCATCCCAGGTGGTGCTGCGCCCCGACTTCGGTGTCGTCACGGTGATCGATCCGCACGGTCGACTCATCGGTGTGGTCACCGCGACGGATCTGACGCTGGCCGTGCAGCGCAGTGCCCTCGGTCTGCCCGCCCGGCGGCCCGAACGGTATCGACCGCCGAATACTGCACTCTGACAAGATAATTCGGCCCGCGCCGAGTCAGGCTGCTGGGAGGCTGGCGATGGGCCATACACGAGTACAGCAGGAACCACCTCGACCGATTTTCCGGAATCGGCACGAGGCGGGCGGGGGTGCTGGCAGGTCTGCTCGAACGCTATCGCTTCGATCCGGATGTCCCTGATACTCGGACGGCAGCGCGGTGGCGCTCCGGTCGCGTGAACGGGTCGTTTCGGTCAGGGTTCGCCCTATTTCACCCATGGTCGAAGGTCCCTCGGCAAGCGTCGGTTCGGCACTGTGCGAGGGCGGTGCCTGGCCGTAGCGTCGAGATCAACAGAGTTTCGGCTCTCGGCCGGCACCGGACGAATGGCGGTGCCACAGCCGGTTTGGCACTCGTCGCACCTGATCAGGCGCACGAAACATGGCAATGATCTACCCGAAGGAACACCGCTGATGACCACACAGCAACACGATGATCCGCACCGGCTGGCGTCGGCCGAAATAGTGGTGGGTATCGACGGCTCCGAGGCCGCCGATCTCGCCGTCCGATGGGCTGCCGAGACCGCCGCCCAGCGGGGCCGCCGACTGCGCATCGTGCACGGCCTGGACCTCTCCGCGGCGGGAGCCGTCTACGGACTCTACGATGTGATCACGCCGCCGGTAATAGATACGATCCGCGACGAAGGTACGGATATGGTGCGCACCGCGCGCCGGCTCGCTCATGCGGTCGACCCGGGCCTGGTAGTGGAAGCCGAAGTGTCCGAAGCGAATCCGGCACGCCGGTTGATCGAGCTGTCCGAGGCGGCGCATCTCGTCGCGATCGGCTCAGCTGGCGCCGGCGGCACCCTGAGCCATCTCGGGTCGACGCTGCTCGCGGTCTCCAGCCATGGCCACGGCGCGATCGTGGTCGTGCGTGATACCGGCACTGAGCAGCAGACTCGACGCGTCGGGCCGGTCGTGGTCGGTGTCGACGGCGGGCCTATCAGCACGGCCGCCATCGGGGCCGCGTTCGCCGAAGCCAGCGAGCGCAATGCGCGACTCATCGCCGTCCATGCTTGGAGCGACTCGTATTACGACCGCTTCGCCGGACTTCCCTGCGTTATCTCCGACCGCGATGCCGAAACCGCCGGCCAGGCAATCCTGTCCGATCAGCTCGCTGGCTGGCCGGAGAAATATCCGAATGTCCAGGTCATCCGCAAGGTGTACCTGTCGGGGCCGCGCCAGGCCCTGCTGGAGTGGTCGCGATCCGCGCAGTTGCTCGTGGTCGGCAGCCGTGGTCGCGGCGGATTCCGCGGGCTACTGCTCGGTTCGACCAGTAATGCGCTGGTACAGACCGCGCACTGTCCGGTCATGGTCGTCCACCCGCATTAGCACCCGTCCTCCGTCACGCAGAAGGGCTGCGAAATCCCATGTCCACAGACATCAATCCCCCCGTGCTCGTCGGCATCGACGGTTCCGACGCCGCCACCGAGGCCGTGCGCTGGGCCGCGGTCGATGCGGTCCACCACCGCGCACCCCTGCACATCGTGTACGGCATCGGCGCACCGATGGCCTTCGGTCCCGGAGTTGCCTTCGACCAGATCGATTACGACCTCTATCGGGAGGCCGGTAAGGCAGCCGTCGCCTCGGCACGTGTTTTCGCGACCGCGGCAGCCGCGCCCGTCGGCGAGCTCGACATCGCCACCTTCGTTGTCGAGGCACCGCCGATCCCGGTCCTGCTCGAACGCTCCGAGGACGCCCGCATGCTGGTGGTCGGCACTCGTGGCCTCGGTGCCTTCCGCCGCGGCTTGCTCGGGTCGGTCAGCACCGCCATGGCCATGCACGCACACTGCCCGGTCGCCGTCATCCCCGAACCCGAGAACTACACACCGGATCGGGTGCTCGGCCCGGTGCTGGTGGGTGTCGACGGCTCGGCCAGCGCCACCCGCGCCATCGAGATCGCCTTCGACGAGGCCGATCATCGCAACGTCGCGGTGCTTGCGGTGCTCACCTGGTCCGAATTCAACCTCTACCTTTCCCGCGCCGATATGCAGCAAGAGGCCGAGAAAGTGTTGTCCGAAAGCCTCGCGGGCTATGCGGAAAAGTATCCGGACCTGAAGGTCGAGCGCGTGGTCGTCGAAGATCGACCAGCCAGACGCATACTCGCCGAGGCCCAACACTCCCAACTGATTGTCGTCGGCAGCCACGGCCGAGGCGGCTTCGCCGGCATGACCCTCGGCTCGGTCAGCCAAGCGGTCCTGCACGCTACCGACTGCCCACTCATCATCGCCCGCCCCTGATTTCGGACTGGGCCAAGACCTACGCCGAGGCGTGGTGGACGGTGCTGCACAGTGACCGCGAGGAGCTTCGGCACTCGGCGTGGGTCCATCTCGGCGAGGTTCGTGAGGGCTACGCGCATCTCATCGGTGATATCCGGGCAGGCCGCGTCCAACTCCCGCTGGGCTGGCGAGGCATTCGGCACACCCTGCCCGCGGAGTAAGATCCATCCCGGGGCTTGTCGAAAGGCGAGGTCGGGATGCATGAAATGGCGATAACCCAGTACCTTGTCGACGCCGTCGGTGAGCATGCGCGCGGGCGCGCGGTGCACAACGTGACGGTCGAGGTCGGCGCGCTGTGTGCGGTGGTGCCCGAGTCCATGCAGTTCTGTTTCGAGCTTGCCACCGAGGGGACGATCGCCCAGGGCGCGCGACTGGACCTGCACATTGTCGACGGGGCGGCGCGTTGCCGGGCCTGCGGGGCGGAATTCGGCCTGCCCGATTTCATCGCGCTGTGCCGTTGCGGCAGCGCCGATATCGAGATAACCGCGGGGCGAGAACTTCGAATCGTATCGATGGAGGTGAGTGAGCTATGTGCAGAACCTGCGGATGCGAGGGCGACGGGGTCGCTGTGATCACCGTCGGGCACCAGGACCACGATCACCCACACGATCATGAGCATGGTCCCGGACATGAACACGAACACACCCATGAGCACGCTCTGACCACGCTGACCCTCGAGCAGAAGGTGCTCGCCAAGAACGACGACCTCGCCGCGGCGAACCGTGCGCGGCTGCGCGAACACGCGATCTTGGCACTGAATATGACCAGTTCGCCGGGCGCGGGGAAAACGACGTTGATCGAGCGAACCATCCGCGAGCTCCGAGCTGTTGCGGTGGCGGTCATCGAGGGTGATCAGGCCACCATGCTGGACGCGCGGCGCATCGAGGCAACCGGATGCAAGGTCGTGCAGGTGAATACCGGGGCGGGCTGTCATCTCGACGCGGACATGATGCGGCGCGCGCTCGACGCGCTGGAACCGGAGCCGGGCAGCCTGCTGTTCGTGGAGAATGTGGGCAATCTGGTCTGTCCGGCATTGTTCGATCTCGGCGAGGCGGGCAAGGTCGTGATCATCTCGGTCACCGAGGGGACCGACAAGCCGTTGAAATATCCGCACATGTTTGCTGCGGCAGAGCTGGTGTTGATCAACAAAACCGATCTACTGCCTTATGTGGACTTCGATCTGGAGCGATGCGCGGACTACGCGCGGTCGGTGAATCCCGGCGTAATGATTCTTCCGGTGTCGGCGACCACCGGTGATGGGCTGGCCGATTGGTATGACTGGCTCACCGCACGGCTAACTGTCGGCATACCGATACCTTGAAAGCCATTGGCTCTCAGACCTAGACTCATGTGATCAGAGTCACGCGCGGATGCGTCGCTGAAGCTGACCGGAGAGGCATCCGCGTGCCCCCCGCTGCGGAAGGTGGCAGTCCGATGCCAACTCAGGAAGCAGTAAAAGCCGAAGACACGCTGATCCACGTCCTCTGGATCAATGCGGGACTCAGCTGTGACGGCGATTCGGTGGCCCTCACCGCCGCCACTCAGCCGAGCATCGAAGAGATCGCACTCGGATCACTCCCCGGATTGCCGAAGATCGCCGTGCACTGGCCGCTCATCGATTTCGAATGCGGTCCGACCGGCGGCGCGGACGATTTCCTGGAGTGGTTCTTCAAGGGAGATCGCGGCGAACTCGATCCGTTCGTATTGGTCGTCGAGGGATCTATCCCCAATGAGCAACTCCACGAAGAGGGCTACTGGTGCGGCTTCGGCAACAATCCTGCGACCGGTCAGCCGATGACGACGAGCGAATGGCTCGATCGGCTGGCGCCCAAGGCGATCGCAGTGGTCGCCGCAGGCACGTGCGCGACCTATGGCGGTATCCACGCGATGGCGGGTAACCCGACCGGCGCCATGGGTGTCCCCGACTATCTCGGCTGGGATTGGAAGAGCAAAGCGGGCATACCGATCGTCTGCGTGCCCGGCTGCCCGATCCAGCCCGACAATCTGTCCGAGACCCTGACCTACCTGCTGTATATGGCCACGGGACAGGCGCCGATGATCCCGCTGGACGAAGTGCTGCGTCCCAAGTGGTTGTTCGGCGCCACCGTGCACGAAGGTTGCGACCGCGCGGGCTACTACGAGCAGGGTGATTTCGCCGAGGAGTACGGATCGCCGAAATGCATTGTGAAGCTGGGCTGTTGGGGTCCGGTCGTCAAGTGCAACGTGCCCAAGCGCGGCTGGGTCAATGGCGTGGGCGGATGCCCGAATGTGGGTGGTATCTGTATCGGCTGCACGATGCCGGGATTCCCGGACAAGTTCATGCCGTTCATGGACGAACCGCCGGGCGGCAAGATCTCCTCGACCGCTTCCGGGCTGTACGGGTCGGTGATCCGCAGTCTTCGCCACATCACCGGCCGCACCGTCGACAAGGAACCGCGCTGGCGGCACAAGGGCGGGAAGCTCGAATCCGGCGCGACACGCACCTGGTAGGGAGATATTTCGATGACAGAGATCATTCCCGATCCGTCGCTTCGCAAGATCGAACCCGAGGGCCTGGTAGAGATGTCCTGGGATCCGATCACCCGCATCGTCGGCAGTCTGGGCATCTACACCAAGATCGACTTTTCGAGTCGCGAGGTGGTCGAGTGTCACAGCACCTCGTCGATCTTCCGTGGCTATTCGATTTTCATGAAAGGCAAGGACCCGCGCGACGCGCACTTCATCACCAGCCGCATCTGCGGCATCTGCGGTGACAACCACGCGACCTGCTCGTGTTACTGCCAGAACATGGCCTACGGGGTCAAACCACCGCCCATCGGCGAGTGGATCGTCAATCTCGGCGAGGCCGCCGAGTACATGTTCGACCATAATATTTTCCAGGAGAACCTGGTCGGGGTGGACTTCTGCGAGAAGATGGTCGCCGAAACCAATCCTGGCGTGCTCGAACGCGCCGAGCGCACCGAGGCGCCGCACGCCGGTGACCACGGCTATCGCACCGTCGCCGACATCATGCGGGCACTCAATCCGTTCAGCGGTGAGTTCTACCGGGAGGCGCTGCAGGTCAGTCGGTACACGCGCGAAATGTTCTCCCTCATGGAGGGCAGGCACGTGCACCCCTCGACGCTGTATCCCGGTGGGGTCGGCACGGTGGCCACGATTCAGCTGATGACCGACTACATGTCGCGGCTCATGCGTTATGTGGAGTTCATGAAGAAGGTCGTGCCGATGCACGACGACCTGTTCGACTTCTTCTACGAAGCGTTGCCGGGCTACGAGCAGGTGGGTCTGCGTCGTACACTGCTCGGCTGCTGGGGATCTTTCCAGGATCCCGCGGTGTGCAACTTCGACTACAAGGATATGGAACAGTGGGGTCGGCGGATGTTCGTCAGCCCCGGCGTCGTCGTCGACGGGAAGCTGATCACCACCTCGCTGGTCGACATCAATCTCGGCCTCCGGATCCTGTTGGGCAGTTCGTATTACGAGGACTGGACCGATCAGGAAATGTTCGTTACGACCGATCCGCTCGGCAATCCGGTCGACCGGCGCCATCCGTGGAATCAGCACACCAACCCCAAACCGCAGAAGCGCGACCTGGACGACAAGTACAGCTGGGTGATGTCCCCCCGCTGGTTCGATGGCAAGGACCATCTCGCGCTCGACACCGGCGGTGGGCCGCTCGCTCGCCTGTGGACGACGGCACTGGCCGGGCTGGTGGATATCGGTTACGTCAAATCCACCGGATCCAGCGTGCAGATCAACCTGCCCAAGACCGCGTTGAAGGGCCCGGTCACCTTGGAATGGAAGATTCCGAGGCACGGCAGCAATACGATCGAACGCGACCGGGCGCGGACCTACTTCCAGGCCTACGCGGCGGCGTGCGCACTGCACTTCGCCGAGCAGGCGCTCGGTGAGATCCGGGCGGGCAACACCAAGACCTGGGAACACTTCGAGGTGCCCGACGAGGGCATCGGCTGTGGTTTCACCGAGGCGGTGCGCGGTGTGCTGTCGCACCACATGGTCATCCGGGACGGCAAGATCGCCAACTACCATCCGTATCCGCCGACGCCGTGGAACGCCAGTCCGCGTGACTCTTTCGGTACGGCGGGGCCCTACGAGGACGCGGTACAGGGGCAGCCGATCTTCGAGGAAAACGATCGGGAGCACTTCAAGGGCATCGACATCATGCGCACGGTGCGCAGCTTCGATCCGTGCCTGCCGTGCGGTGTGCACATGTATCTGGGCAACGGCGTGAGCCTGGACAAGGTGCATTCACCCACCCAGACGTTGACCGCGGAATGACAGATCGGGCCGACGACGGGAGGCACAGCGTGGATGGTGGCCCGCAGCAGCGAGCCAGACCGACCGACGACAACCAGTGGCGGGGCGCGGGTGATCGCATCGACACCCTGCTGGATGCCAGCTCGGCAGCCGGCCCGGTAGCGCGTGAGCGCGCCGAGCGTCTCGTGCGTGAGGTCGTCGACCTTTATGGCGCGGCCCTGGGCCGCATCATGGCGGTGCTCGAAGACCGGACCGTCGAGGAGCTGACCCGCGACGATCTGGTCGCGAGCCTGCTGTTGGTGCACGGCCTGCACCCGCACGACGTGCGAACGCGGGTGGCAGTGGCGCTCGACAGCGTCCGCCCCTACCTCGGTTCGCACGGCGGCGATGTGACGCTCATCGATGTCGTCGACAGTGTCGTGCGACTCGAGCTGTCCGGTAGCTGCCGCAGCTGCCCTTCGTCATCGGTGACGCTGGAACTGGCGGTGGAGGACGCGGTGCGCGCGGCCGCACCGGAAATCGAGTCGATCGAGGTGGTCGCGGCGGCGGCGCAGCAGCAGTCGGGCGTGATACCGGCCGAGGCGCTGTTCACGCGGGTGCACACCGGCGATCCGCCCGCGGGCAGCTGGATCTCGGTCCCGGAGCTCGCGGACTTGGCGGCGGGCGAGGTCGGCGGGTTCACGGTGGGTGGGGTTGCGGTGCTGGCCTGCAGGGTCGGCGCGGACGTGTTCGTCTATCGCGACCGCTGCGCGGCGTGTGGGCGTTCGATGGCGGGGGCCGCGCTGCACCGCAAGATGGGTGCCCCGACCGGCTCGGCCGTCTTGCGGTGTCCCGGCTGTCTGGCCCATTTCGACGTGGTGCACGCCGGAGCACGGCTGGACGGCGACGGGCATCTGGAGCCGTTCCCCGTGTTGGTGCGGTCCGGCGAGATCTCGGTGGCCGTGCCCGCGGAGGTCCACGGATGAACCAGGGCTTGCGCGCACTGCGTCGTATCGCGACCGACCCGGCCCCGCCCCCGGCGGTCGGAGAGCGGTGCGAAATGTGCGCCGAACCGGTCGGTGCGCAGCACCGGCATGTGGTCGATGTCGAAGGCAGGCAACTGATGTGCGTGTGCACCGGCTGCTATCTGCTGTTCACCGACCAGCATGCCGAGCTGCGCTTCCGCGCGGTGCCGGACCACTACGTCTCGTTCCCGGACTGTGTGATCGGCCAGGGTGAATGGGATGGTCTCGACATCCCGGTCGGGCTGGCGTTCTTCTTCGTCAATTCGGCGCTCGGGCGCACTGTCGCGTTCTATCCGGGACCGGCGGGAGCCACCGAATCCGAACTGCCGCTGCGGGATTGGCGGGCAATCCTGGATCGCCATCCCGAACTCGACCGGCTCGCACCGGATGTCGAAGCGCTGCTCATCCGCATGCCCGAACGCGGCGGTCCCGGCGCGGTGCTGCTGCTGCCGATCGATGCCTGCTACGAGTTCGTCGGGCGGATGCGGATGCTGTGGCGCGGATTCGACGGCGGCAAGGAAGCCAGAGACTTCATCGCGGAATTCTTCACCGCGATGTCGGCACGCGCGCGGCCGGAGGTGGCGTCATGAGTCCGGCCTATGCGATGACTTTCGCGGTGCTCGAGGTGCGGCCGGAGCCGTACGCGGTCACCCCGAATCTGTCGGCGCGCATCGGCATCGCCGCGCTGGCCGAGGAGCCGGTACACGCGATCGCGCTGCGCGCCCAGGTGCGCATCGAACCCTTCCGGCGCGGCTACACCGACGACGAAGGCGCGGGACTGATCGACCTTTTCGGCCCGCGCGAACGCTGGCACGAAACCCAGAAATCGTTCACCTGGATGCATTGCGCCACCATGGTGCCCGGCTTCTCCGGCGGCGCGGAGGTGGAACTGCCGATGCCGTGCACCTATGACTTCGAGGTCACCGGCTCGAAATATCTGCACGCCCTGCGCGAGGGCACCGTGCCGCTGATCTTCCTGTTCAGTGGGACCGTATTCATCCGAGGGGAAACGGGTTTCGCGATTCAGCAGGTGCCCTGGGACCGCGAGGACAAATTCGACATGCCGGTCGCTGTATGGCGCGCTCTCATGGACGCCCACTATCCGAACTCCGGCTGGGTACGGTTGCGCCGGGAGAATGTCGAAGCGCTGGCCGCCTACAAGTCCTCGCACGGGCTGCTCGGATTCGACGATGCCGTCGCGAAACTCCTCACCGAGGAGCCCACGCCGTGAACGCCGCCATGACCCGCGCCCGCGCCGTCGCCGACGCCGTGCTGTACGAAGGGTACCTGCTGTACCCGTACCGGTCGGATGCCCGAAAGAACCAGTCCCGCTGGCAGTTCGGTGTGCTCGGCCCGCCCGGCGCGGCCGCGGCCGGATTCGGTGAGGACGACTCGCTGGCCGCCGAATGCCTCGTCCGCGCGTCCCCGGGCGTGCGGATCACGCTCACCGCGCGGTTTCTGCAGTTGCAGCGCCGAACAGTCGAACTGGACGGAACCGCGCACGCCGAGTTGATCATCGACGGACGCCGCTGGGTCAGCTGGGATGAAGCCGCCGAATGCGAAATCCCCTGCGGCCCATCGCCACTGGCGGATATGACGATGCCGATCGACGTACCGGGCTGGCAGTCGGTCGAACCGATTCCGGGCTCGACGGCGGGCGCATTGGTGCGGACCCGAGCACCGATCAAGGGCACACTCGAAGTGACCGTCGCACCCGAGGGCGAATATCGGCGTGTCGGAATACGGTTGCGTAACAGCGGCGGCGCGGCCACCAGCGCGGACGACGCCACCGTCCGATCCATGCTCGGCGCCCACGTGATCGCCGAACTGGAGGGCGGTGAGTTCATCTCGCTGCTCGACTCCGAACCCGGTGCCGAGACGGCCGTCGAGCACTGCACCCGGCACCGCTGTTTCCCGGTGTTGGCGGGACCGCCCGGCCACAACGGCATTGTCCTGGTGTCGCCGATCATCCTCTACGACCATCCCGAAATCGCCGAGCAGAGCGCGGGCCAACTGTTCGACTCCACCGAGATCGACGAAATCCTCACCCTGCGCGTGATGACGATGACCGAGGACGAGAAGGAACGCGCCCGCGCCACCGACCCCAGAGCCGCCGAGATCATCGACCGTTGCGATGGCATGACGCCCGAGGCCATGCATGATCTGCACGGACTGTGGCGCGAGCCAGCCCCGCGCCTGGTGCCCGAGGTGCCAGCCGGCATGAGCTGGTGGGATCCCGCCGCCGACGGCGCGGTGCGCCCGGAGTCCGACGCGGTCCCGATCGCCGGGGTGCTGGTACGCAAGGGCAGCCGGGTTCGGCTGCGTCCGGCGCGGCGCGCCGACGCGCACGACCTGTTCTACGAGGGCAGGGCGGCGCGCGTCGCCTCGGTGCACGCCGATGTCGATGGTGAAACGCATGTCGGTGTGGTCATCGATGACGATCCGGCGGCCGATCTGCACGAATGGTATGGCCGCTACCTGTATTTCGCACCAGATGAGCTCGAACCGATTGTCAACGGCGACGAGTGAGACGAGTGAAAGGAAGACGGTCATGGAAGCAGTTGGTGTGGTCGCCACCGCGGTGGTGGCAGTCATCGTCGTGGTCGGCGCGTATGTCGGCGCACGGTCGATCCCCGACCTCCGGCGTTATCTGAAGATTCGCCACATGTGAGATGAGCGCCCGCGTGCTCGTTGCCGGGATCGGCAATATCTTCCTCGGCGACGACGGATTCGGCCCGGAGGTTGTCCGTCGGATATCCACGGCGCCGCACGAGCAGCGGATCGTCGACTACGGCATCCGCGGGTTGCACTTGGCCTACGACCTGCTCGACGGGTGGGATGCCGTGGTGTTGGTGGACGCCCTACCGAATACCGGCGAACCCGGCCGCGTGCAGATCCTGCGCGCCGACCCCGAGTCGGGTGCGACGACGGCCATGGACGCGCACGCGATGAATCCGGAGGCCGTCTTCGCGGCGGTGCGCGCACTCGGCGGTGTCGTGCCGCCGACCGTCGTTGTCGGTTGCCAGGTCGATTCGGTGGCCGAGGGAATCGGCCTCAGCTCTGCCGTCGCGGCGGCCGTCGATCCCGCGGCGGCCGAGGTCGCGCGCATCGCGGCGCGATTGCGCGCGGGACAGGAGGTGTGAGGATGTGCTTGGGCATTCCGGGACGGGTCGTGGAGATTCCGGACGGCTACCACGGGCAGATCGCCGTGGTCGAGGTGTCCGGTGAGAAGCGCAAGGTCAATATCGGTCTGCTCGACGAGGATCACCCTGCTGTGCCCGGTGATTGGGTGATCATCCACATGGGATTCGTCGTCGAGAAGACCGACGCGGATGGCGCGCAGCGGGCGATGGCCGGGCTGCGCCTGCTCGGCAGCGGAGAGCAGCCGTGAGCGAGCGACTGAAAAACGCAGCCGCCGACCGCGTCCGCCGCCGCCTGCTCGTGCGCGGCGTGGTGCAGGGCGTCGGATTCCGGCCGTTCGTCTACACCACTGCGGTCGAGCTGGCGCTGACCGGCAGCGTCGCCAATGACACGGACGGCGTCGTCATCGAGATCGAGGGCGTCGAGGCATCGGTGCGGGAGTTCATCCGCCGGCTGCGCGAGTCCCCGCCACCGCTGGCCGCCGTCGTCTCGGTCGAGGAGAAACCGGTCGACATTCGCGGCGGTACCGGATTCCTCATCGCGGACACCCGGCGCCGCGGCGCCGGACGGACCCTGGTCTCCCCCGACGTGGCGATCTGCGCGGACTGTGCGCGCGAACTGCGCGACCCCGCCGACCGCCGCTACCGCCACCCCTTTGTGAACTGCACCAACTGCGGCCCGCGATTCACCATCATCGCCGGGCTGCCCTACGACCGCGAGCGCACGTCCATGGCCGATTTCACCATGTGCGCGCGCTGCGCCCGCGAATACGCCGACCCCGCCGATCGGCGGTTCCACGCCCAGCCCATCGCCTGTCCCGACTGCGGGCCTACCCTGTCCTATATCGGGCCCGGCGATTCGGCGCGGCCGCTGGCCGCTGCGCGCGAATTGCTCTGCGCCGGAGGCATTCTCGCGGTCAAGGGGATCGGCGGCTACCACCTCGCCTGCGACGCCGACAATGAAACGGCGGTGGCCGAATTGCGCCGCCGCAAGCGGCGCGGCAATAAGCCCTTCGCCATCATGGTCGCCGACCTGGACCGCGCGGCGCGCATCGTGACCATCGACCCCACCGGCGCGGCGCTGCTGAGTGGTCCGCAGCGGCCGATCGTCCTGCTGCCGCGCGACGGACGGCCTGTCGCCGACGCGGTCGCCCCCGGTAATCCGGATCTCGGGGTGATGCTTGCCTACACCCCATTGCATCTGCTGCTGTTCGGCCTGCCCGGCGACCCACCGGGTCCCGATGTGCTGGTGATGACCTCCGGCAATCTCGGCGGCGAGCCGATCTGCTACGACGACGATGACGCCCGCTCCCGCCTTGCCGGGCTCGCCGATGCCTGGCTCGGCCACGACCGGCGCATTCTCGTCCCGTGCGACGACTCGGTGGTGCGAGTCGTGGACGGCGCCGAACTGCCGGTGCGCCGCTCGCGCGGCTACGCGCCACTGCCGCTGGCGCTACCCATCCCGGTTCCTCCGACCCTCGCGGTGGGTGCCGACCTGAAGAACACCTGCGCTGTCGCCGACGGCCGCTACGCCTGGCTCAGTCAGCACATCGGCGATATGGACGATCTGGCAACTCTGCAGGCTTTCGACACGGCGCGAGCCCATCTGGAGGAACTCACCTGTGTGCACCCGACCCAACTCGCCGCCGATGCGCACCCCGGCTACCGGTCGACCGCGTGGGCCCGTGCGCATGCCGACGATCGACCGGTGCACACCGTGCAACACCATCACGCGCATCTGGCCGCGGTTATGGGCGAGCACGGGATCGATGCGAACGAGACGGTGCTCGGTATCGCCTTCGACGGCACCGGATACGGACCCGACGGCGCGGTCTGGGGCGGTGAGGTGCTCGTCGCCGGATACAAGGGCTACCGGCGTATGGCGCATCTGTCCTATGTGCCCTTGGCGGGCGGCGACCTCAGCGTCCGCAAGCCCTACCGGATGGCGCTGTCGCATCTGCGTGCCGCGGGCATCGAGTGGTCCCCCGGCATCGCCTCGGTCGACGCCTGCCCGGCGGCCGAACGGGCCGTGCTCGAGCATCAATTCGCCACCGGCCTCGGCTGCGCGCCTACCTCGAGCATCGGCAGGCTGTTCGACGCGGTCGCCTCCCTGGCCGGGGTACGCCACGTCGTCGACTACGAGGCCCAAGCCGCGATCGAACTCGAAGGTCTGGCCCGCGGGGCCCGCGATGCGCCGGGCCGATACCGATTCACTTGGCACGACGGCGATCCTGCCCGGTTCGACCCAGCCCAGGTGCTCGCCGATGTCGTCGCCGACGCCGCGCGCGGCATACCGCCGGCGGTTGTCGGTGCCCGTTTCCACGCCGCCGTCGCCGATCTCGTGTACGACGCGGCACGGCGTTTCGCCGCGCCACGGTCGGTGATCGCCCTGTCGGGCGGTGTGTTCCAGAACGCGCTGTTGTTGTCGAGTTGCACCCGTCTGCTGCGACGCGACGGATTCCGCGTCATCAGTCATCGCAGACTGCCACCGAACGACGGCGGGATCGCGTTCGGTCAGCTCCTGGTAGTCGGTGCGGTGTGAGCGAAGGAGGCAAACGATGTGTCTTGCGGTTCCCGGAAAAGTGCTCAGTGTCCACGAACGCGACGGCACGCTGATGTCGGAGGTCGACTTCGGCGGCGTGCACAAGGACGTGTGCCTGCAATACATTCCGGACGTGGTGGTCGGCGATTACGTCGTGGTGCACGTCGGGTTCGCGATCCAACGTCTGGACGAAGAATCCGCTTTGCGGACGCTGGCCGAGTTCGAACATCTCGGCGTGCTGAAGGAGGAGTTCGGCGACGGTTTCTCGATCGCGGCGAAGCAGGCCGGTGTCGACAACCCCGATGCCCCACCGTCCGGGGCGAACAATTCCGGCGCGTCCGCGTCGGCAGCGACCGTCGACGACCAGGAGGCGAAGTCATGAAATACCTGGACGAATTCAGCGATCCCGAGCTGGCGCGGCACCTGCTCGACCGCATCCGCGCGGCCACCACCAGGCGGTGGTCGATCATGGAAGTGTGTGGCGGACAAACACATTCGATCATCCGCCACGGCATCGACCAACTGTTGCCCGACCAGATCGAGATGATCCACGGGCCCGGCTGTCCCGTCTGCGTCACCCCGCTGGAGGTGATCGACAAGGCCCTCGAGATCGCCGCGCGACCGGGGGTGATCTTCTGCTCCTTCGGCGACATGCTTCGGGTACCCGGCAGTCACAAGGATCTGTTCCGGGTCAAGAGCGAAGGCGGCGACGTGCGGGTGGTCTACTCTCCGCTGGACGCGCTGGAACTGGCCAAGCACAACCCGGATCGCCAGGTGGTGTTCTTCGGTATCGGATTCGAGACCACCGCGCCCGCCAACGCGATGACGGTGTACCAAGCCCGACGACTCGGCCTGGAGAATTTCTCGCTGCTGGTCTCGCACGTGCTCGTCCCACCGGCCATCGCGGCGATCATGGAATCGCCCAGCTGCCGGGTGCAGGGATTCCTCGCCGCCGGGCACGTTTGCACGGTGATGGGTACCGGCGAATATCCGCCGCTGGCCGAGAAGTACCGGGTTCCGATGGTGGTCACCGGATTCGAACCGCTGGACATTCTCGAAGGCATCCGGCGCACGGTGCTTCAGCTCGAGCAAGGACGTCACGAGGTCGAGAACGCCTATCCGCGCGCGGTCGCCGCGGCCGGGAATCCGGCGGCCAAGGCGATGCTCGAGGACGTCTTCGAGGTCACCGACCGGGCGTGGCGCGGCATCGGTGTGATCCCCAGCAGCGGCTGGCGACTGTCGCCGCGATACCGCGACTACGACGCCGAACAGCGCTTCTCCGTCGGCGATCTGCATACCGAAGAGTCTTCGGTATGCCGGTCCGGTGAAGTACTCCAAGGCTTGATCAAACCGCACGAATGCGCCGCGTTCGGCACGACGTGCACCCCGCGAAACCCCTTGGGTGCCACAATGGTTTCCTCCGAAGGCGCCTGCGCCGCGTACTACCTGTACCGACGTCTCGATCTTCCCTCGGAGGTCGCCCATGCCTGAGACCAATGGCGCTGGGGCAGCCGCATCGCCCCCACTCGACATCGACGGTTGGGTCTGCCCCATGCCGCTGCGCGACGCGCCCAATATCGTGATGGGACACGGCGGTGGCGGCGCGATGTCGGGTGAGCTGATCGAGCATCTGTTCCTGCCCGCGTTCGGTGCGGCCGCCGACACCGAGCTCGGCGATTCGGCGGTGCTCGCCCTCGGCGACGTGCGGCTGGCGTTCTCCACCGACTCGTTCGTGGTGAAACCATTGGTATTCCCCGGCGGCTCGATCGGTGACCTCGCCGTGAACGGCACCGTGAACGATCTGGCGATGTCCGGCGCTCGGCCGGTGGCCCTGTCGACCGCGTTCATTCTCGAAGAGGGCACCGCGCTCTCGGAAATCGCCCGCATCGCCGAGGCGCTCGGCACCGCCGCGCTCGCGGCCGGAGTCCGGCTGGTCACCGGCGACACCAAGGTCGTCGATGCCGGGCACGGCGACGGCATCTTCATCAACACCGCGGGCATCGGACTCGTCCCGCAAGGCGTCGACATCCGGCCTCAACGGGCGCGGCCCGGCGATATCGTGCTGGTCAGCGGTGAGATCGGACTGCACGGTATCGCGGTGCTGAGCTGCCGGGAAGGCCTCGAGTTCGGCACGACCCTGTGCAGTGATACCGCGCCACTGCACGGATTGGTCGCGGCCATGCTCGCCACCGGCGCGGATGTGCACGTGCTGCGTGATCCCACGCGCGGCGGAATGGCCGCCTCCCTCAACGAGATCGCGCGCGCCGCGAGCATCGGTGTCGAGCTCGACGAACGGGCGATCCCCGTGCCCGTCGGGGTTCGCGATGCCTGCGGGTTGCTCGGTCTCGACCCGCTGTATGTCGCCAACGAAGGCAAGCTCGTCGCGTTCGTAGCACCCGAGGACGCCGATCGCGTCCTGGACGCCATGCATGCGCATCCGCTCGGGGCCCGCGCGGCTATCGTGGGTCATTGCATTGCCGAACACCCTGGGATGGTGGTAGCCCGAACGGCCCTCGGGGGTACCCGCGTCGTCGACCTCCCCGCGGGAGAGCAGCTACCGCGAATCTGTTGAACACGGCGGTGGCTCCGGCGACGAGTGGGAAAGATGGGACCGTGGGGATGGCAACAGTCACCACGAGGCTGCGCGATGCCTGGACCGGATTCGACGGCGGGCAGCGGCGCAGCATCCTTGGCATGACAGCAACGATCGTCACCTTGCACATCGTGGGATGGGGGACGCTGCTGTTGCTGGTCGTGCCCGACGGTTACCGGGTGGACGGCGCCATCTTCGGCACCGGGCTCGGCGTCACTGCCTACACCCTGGGCATGCGACACGCCTTCGACGCCGACCATATCGCCGCGATCGACAACACCACCCGAAAACTCGTGGCGGACAAGCAGAAACCGCTCGCGGTCGGCTTCTGGTTCTCCTTGGGACATTCCACCATCGTCTTCGTACTCGTCGCGCTGCTGGCCTTCGGTGTTACCGCGCTGGCGCGCAACCTGGAAAACGAGGACTCGCGGCTGCAGCGGTGGACCGGGGTGTTCGGCACGTCGGTCTCGGGCACCTTCCTGATCCTCATCGGACTGCTGAACCTGACCGCGCTGATCGGTATCTGGCAGGTCTTGCGCGCCATGCGGCGCGGCGGCTACAGCGAGGAGCAACTCGAGCGCGCATTGGACTCCCGCGGTGTGCTCAACCGGGTGCTGGCGCCGGTCATGCGCGCGGTGCGCAAGCCGTGGCAGATGTATCCGGTAGGGCTGCTGTTCGGCCTCGGTTTCGACACCGTCACCGAAGTGGGTCTGCTGGTGATCGCCGGCGGCGCGGCCGCCACCGGGCTGCCCTGGTACGCGATACTCGTGCTGCCGGTGCTGTTCTCGGCAGGCATGTCGCTGTTCGACGCGCTGGACGGTTCGTTCATGAACTACGCCTACGGCTGGGCCTTCGCCGGACCGATCCGCAAGATCTACTACAACATGGTGGTCACCGGGCTCTCGGTCGCGGTCGCTTTGCTGATCGGTGTCCAGGAGCTCATCTCCATCCTCACCGAGAAACTCGATCTGACCAGCGGCGTACTCGCCTGGATCGGGGGCCTCGACCTCGCCACGATGGGCTTCATCATCGTCGGCCTCTTCGCGGTCACCTGGGCTGCCGCACTCGCGATCTGGCATTACGGCGATATCGAAAGTCGCTGGAGCGCAACGCTATCGGAGGAGCCGACCTGATGGACGGTGTGGAGATGTTCGCGCGCTACGCGTACGCGCCCAACCACCTCGGCTACTGCGGGCCCGAGCACGCCGCCGCGCTACGTGAACGCGATCGCGAACAAGTGCGGGTGCTGGCGCGCGGCTTCTCCGGCGCCTGGCCCTACCTGCGGGCCATGTCGCTGCTGACCGGCATCACCGACCCGCTCGATGAGCGATTGGTGGCATCCTATTGGCTGGGTGGTGGAATCGGCGCCGATCTCGACGGCCCCGAATTCCTCGCCGAGTTGCTGCGACTCATCGCCCCGATCGCCGGTGTGTATTGGTCCCATCTGGGGCCCGCCCTCGCTTCGGAGGCGGCCGCGAACCACAGCTTCCACGTGTTCGGTGTCTACCCGTGGACCAGGCTGCTGGCCGCCACCGGCGGCGAGCAGCCCTTGGGAATCCTCGATAACTGCCGCATCACCGCAGCGACCGTACTGGATCGCCACCACGACGAGCTCACCGTCGGCACCCGCCGGTTGCGCTGGGATGGCGCACGCCTATCCCTGTCGGAGACGATACGGCGCACCATCCCGGTGTGGACCGACGGCTACGCCGCGCTCCCGGACGCGGCGCCTGGCGACGATATCGCGCTGCACTGGGGACAACCGTGCGGGCGGTTGACGGCCGAACAAGTCGACGACCTCACCAACAGCACGCAACAGCAACTGCGCGTGACGAATCGACGTCTGGCGGCACCGGCACACGCTGCGGATTGAATGGGACCGCTCCGGGCAGAACGGTCTCGGTATGCGGGCCCGGGCAGGGGGCCGAGTTCCTGCTGGTGAGCTAGGCGACAGCGAACCGCTGAGTGTGGTGAGGACGGCGATCCACGGTGCGATTCGGGTGGCGGCGTCGGCGCCTACCGCAGTGATGGTCGACGCCGCGGTCGTGGCGATCAGGCCCAGTGCGATGGCGACCCGACGCCCTCGTCATGTCCGTTGAGCACCGGTCAGTTCGCAACCGGCGAGAAGTAAGCCGTTCGTGGCGAACCCACCGGCGAGCCCACCGATCGGGTCCGCCGGCGCCCCGATCTTACTGTTGCGCAGCGTTTTACACGCCGCACACCATCAATCAGCAGCCGGATGGGCGAGCCGACCGACGGTGTTCAGGTGACGCAGCGCTTGGGCGTATGAGCCGAGCAGGCTGGTCTGGCAGTAGGGAACACCGATTTCGGCGCAGAATGCGGCAACCAACGGCTGGGCTCGGCGCAGGTTGGGCCGGGGCATGGACGGGAACAGATGGTGTTCGATCTGGTAGTTCAGCCCGCCGAGAGCGGCGTCGGTCAACCAGCCGCCGTGGACATTGCGGGATGTGAGCACTTGACGGCGCAGGAAGTCGGTTGAACCGGGATTCGGCAGCACGGCCATCCCCTTGTGGTTCGGCGCGAAGGTGCACCCCATGTAGAACCCGAACAGGCCTTGCTGCACCACAATGAAGGCAATTGCTTTGGCCGGGGGCAGCACGAGGAATACCGCGGACAGGTACAAGGCCGCATGGGCGCCGAGCAGCGCGGCCTCCCGGCCCCAGTACGGTGTCGCCCGTCGGGCCACCGCTCGAACACTGGCGTAGTGCAGACTGCCCGCTTCGAGGAACAGCATCGGAAAGAACAGCCATGCTTGGTATCGGAATATCAGCCGCCGGATGCCACGGCCGGCCCGCGCCCGCACACCGGAGTGCGCCAGCACGCCCATGATGTCGGGGTCGGCGCCCTCGGTATTGGGGTTTGCGTGGTGCCGATTGTGATTGCCGACCCACCAGCCGATACTCAACCCGATGGCCAGATTCCCGCAAATCAGGCCGAACAGATAGTTGGCCTGCCGGGTGCGAAAGATCTGCTGATGCCCGGCATCGTGGCCCAGGAAGGCGAACTGAGCGAAGATCGCGGCCAGAAACACCGCGGTGACCAGCTGCCACCAGGTGTCGCCGATGAGAGCGAACGCCGTCCACCCTGCGGTCAGCCCGGCCACGGAGACCACGATTCTCCAGCCGTAGTACCGCAGCCGCCGGTTCAGCAGTCCCGCTTGTCGCATTCGGCGAGACAGTCTGGCGTAGTCGCTGCCCCGCTCCGCGATCTGCTCGGGCTCGACGCGCGGGTTGGTTTCGGTCAGTGTCACGCGTTGGCCCTATCGATACATCACCGGTTGCGAAGGATGTCCGCGTGCGCAAACCTAGCGACCGGAACCGAACAACAGCCCCACTCTGCGCGAACGCTCGGGGTCGGTTACTTGCCGCTGAAGCCCGTACTCGTGCGGACGGCCCGGAGAGTAGCGTCAGCAGGGCGTGGCGGTCAAACTCCGGAACGAATCGGGGTTCCGTACTGGTGAGCTCGCGTAATCAACTGTCGCGAGTTGATGGTGTCGAGCCGGACGGTGTCCGGGTTTGCGCGAGCAGGACGGTCAGCCGTAGCGAACCCTGAGGATCGGCGCCAGGGCGACGGGCATCGTGATGCGCGGCGGCTCGGTTCTCCGGCGGCGCTCCTGCCCGGTCGCCACCTACTCGGTGCCGGGAATTGCCGGGAATTGCCGGGCTATGCGGTAGCCCGGTCGAATCGGGTGGCCCATTCGGCCAGGTACTCCCGCAGTGCCGGTGAGCCGATCACGGTGAACTCGGAGTTCAATGAGCCCAGCGCCATCGCTGGCCACTCCAGCGCGTCACTGGTCATCCGCACCAGGCAGCTGTGGTCGCCGCGCTCGTTCACCTCGGCCCAGCGGCCGATCTTGCGCCGGACGTCATCGGCTGGCGCGTGCACCAGGGCCTGGATGTGGTGCACGACCGGTCGATGGAGTGCGGTAACCCGTTCCCGGACAAACGCTCCAGCGTCTTCAGCGGGTAGCGTGCGCGGCCGGAACCTTGCCCCGGTGCCGCGCGGGTCGGACATGCGGTCCGCCCGGAAGCTGCGCCAGTCGTTGCGGCCCAAGTCGTAGGCGACCAGATACCAGCGGCGACCCAGGGTCACCAGGCGCAACGATTCGACGTGGCGGCGACTGGGCCGGCCGTCCGCCGCCACGTAGTCGAACTCCATCCGCTCGGAGTCTCGGCACGCCTGGGCGACGACGACGAGCACATCCGGGTCTGTGTCAAGATCCGGCCCGGCACCGTCCCAACCGGTCGAGACGGTCATCGCGCGCAGCGCCTCTACGCGTCGGCGCAGCGCCGGCGGCATGACCTGAATGACCTTCGCCTGTGCGCGCACCGAGGACTCGGCCACACCGGCCAGACCGCTGTGCGCCACCGCGCGCAGGCCGACCACCAGCGCCACGGCCTCTTCGTCGTCGAGCACCAGCGGCGGCAGCACGGCGCCGGGGGCCAGCTGGTAGCCGCCTTCCACCCCGCGGGATGCGTTCACCGGGTAGCCCAGCTCGCGCAGTCGGTCCACGTCCCGCCGCAGCGTGCGGATGGACACCTCCAATCGGCGGGCCAGTTCCTCGCCCGGCCAGTAGCGGTGGGTCTGCAACAGCGAGAGCAGGCGCAGGGTCCGTGAGCTGGTGTTCGACATGTCTTTCAGTATGCGGCCAATTGCGGACAGAAACTGGCACTTATTATCTCTACCTTGGGTTTCATGACCTTCACAGAGCAGACTCAAACCACTTCCCCGCTTCTCACCAGCGAGCGGGCAGACCTGCTGGCCACGCTGGCGCAGCACCGGTTCTTCCTCACCAACACCACTCGCGGCCTGACCGACGAGCAGGCCGGACTGCGCACCACCAAGAGCGAGCTCTGCCTGGGCGGGCTGATCAAGCATGTGGCGCACGGCGAGCGACAGTGGGTGTCGTTCATCCTGGAAGGCCCGGACGCGATGAGGTCCGGAGGCAAGGATTGGGCGGATTGGACAGACGAGGATTACGCCGAGTACAGCAGCCAGTTCCGAATGCTGCCGGGCGAGACCCTCGCGGGCATACTCGCCGACTACGACCGAACAGCCGAACACACCACCCAGGTGCTCACCGAGCTCCCCTCACTCGACGCCGACCACCCCTTGCCCCGAGCCCCCTGGTTCGAAGTGGGTGTCCGCTGGTCGGCACGCCGCGTGCTGCTGCACATCATCGCTGAGACCGCCCAGCACGCCGGCCACGCCGACATCATCCGCGAATCCCTGGACGGCGCCAAATCCATGGGCTGAACGGGGTTCCGGATTGGCAGGCCCGCGTAATGGCCAGTGATGGCTACGTCCATTGATCTGGACGGCGTCTGTCCGCGAATTTGGACGGCACTGGCAAATCGGACAGGGGTGGTGTCCGCGGATTTGGACGGCACCTGTGCCGGTCCAGACGGTGATGGCGGTAGGGGTGCGGGCCGGGTGTGTTGAGGCATGGTGGGAATGTCTGCGACCGCTCGATAGGCGGCACGAGAGTGCGTTTCGTGTGGCGGCTGCGGTGTCAGGACTCGCCTCTGAGCCACGAGTAAATCTTCTGAGCGCGCTCCTGATCATCGAAGTCTTGGAGTGCACCGGCGGGCACGCCACCACGTCATTGCTGGTCGGCAAGTTGTCCGCATCCGGTCGGCAGAACGCCCTCGCGGCGGCCCTCGGTCGTACGTCTCGGCCTGAGCCTGGTTGCGCGCGTGCGCGACCCGCTCCACGAGCGTGACCGGGCCTGGCCGGATCACCGGATACGCCAGGGCCTGCATGACCTCGGCTTTCGTGACGTCGTGAAGGTACACGGACTCGGCAACGTCGTCGCGAAAGTAATAACCCACCCTGGAGCATACAAGCGAATACGCCGGGCCGGGAGAGCTGTCACCACGGCCGCAACGGACCGTACTCAGCCATTCGGTACCCGAGGGCGGTCGCCGTAGGCAAAAACCGCTTCCCCCGGCACAAGCTCGCGGCGCAGAATCAGCGTCTTCGCATACCCTCGCCCGAATCTGGGCAGTCCGGAACCCCTACGAAGTTGCGTCGCGCACGACGCACCGGAAGCCGAGATGGCAGGTAGCGGTGTCCTCGGTCTGACCTTGTCGGGCCGCGGGCCGGTACCGCAGGCAATAGCATGCCGCGCACAGATATGATCCGCCCTTGATGATGCGGCGTGGAAACCGTTGCGGCACTGTCGATTCGGGTGTTTCCACCTGCGGATTGTGTGGAGCGCAGCAGGTCGGCGTCGGATGCCGAGGATGGAAATAGTCGATGGTCCACTCCCAGACATTGCCGGTCATATCGTGCAGTCCGTAACCGTTCGGCGCATAGGTGCCGACCGCCGTGGTGCCAGGAGTCCCAGCCTGCCCGCGACCGGGGTCGAATTGCCAGGGAAACGCGCCGACCCAGACATTGGCCATGCGGCGGCCGGTCGGTTCGAATTCGTCGCCCCAGGTGAACGTGGCCCCCTCCAGTCCACCGCGAGCGGCATACTCCCATTCGGCTTCCGTCGGCAGCTGTTTGCCGACCCACGCCGCATATGCTTGCGCGTCCTCGTAGGCGACCTGGGTGACCGGGTGGCGGTCGAGCCCGTCGAGTGTGGTGCCGGGCCCGCGTGGGTGGCGCCAGCACGCCCCGGGCACGTACCGCCACCAACGGCGCCAGTTGTCCAAGGGCACCGGTCCCCGGGTGGGTCGGAATACCAGTCCGCCCGGGATCAGGTTCTGCGGCTCCGCATCCGGGTAATCCTCGGCTGCGGGAGTGCGTTCGGCGACCGTGACGTATCCGGTCTTCTTCACGAACCGCCGGAAAGCGGCGTTGGTCACCGGGTGCGGGTCGATCCAGAACGCATCGACCCGCACCCGGTGCACCGGCCGCTCCTCGGGAAAGAAGTCCTCCGATCCCATCGCGAAGCTGCCGCCGGATATCTGGACCATGCCTCGCCGAATATCGTCACGGATCGCGGTAGCCACGAATCGCCGCCTCAATCCCGCGAAAATGCCGCAGCCGCAGCCATTTCCAGGTCCTGATACGGTTTGCCGCTCACGTCCTCGATGACCTGGTGCATGGTGCCCCCGGTGAACGGGAACGGTGCGCGATAGCGTGCGGAAACAGATTGACCACCGTCGCGACCGACGCGGATTCCTTCCCCGACACCGGAGAACACGATGGGCTGGGTGCGCATATCCTCGAACGAGCCGACCGGGTCCTCATCGATGTACAGGACGGCCTCACCGGTCGGGGTGAAGTTGTCGGGGCGGGTTCCACGACGTTCGTACCGTATCCCGAGGATGTGATCACCCAGCGGTACCGTTCGATCCGAAACGATGGTCTGCTCTTCCTCGCCGAGGAAGTTGTAGGTGTAGTGCAGGTGGCCGTCCTTGACATAGAGCGTGTGTCCGCCGAGTCGGCCGCCGTGGGCGAACAGCACTCCTTCGGCATCCGCGCGGTCGATCGTGGTCTCCGCGAGCAGCGCGAACGACCGGCCCTGAATCTCCAGTGCCGCACCGGGTCCCACCTCCGCGCTGCCCGGATAGTAGACAGCACTGTCCCGCTTCGCGCCGTACGTCGGACGGTAACGGGTCAAAGCGGAGATGACGTCGAGATCATTGAGGGGCATGCCATTGTATTTCTCGGCCTCCGAGAACCACAATGCCCTCAGCTCCTCGAGTTTCTCGGGGTGAACCTCGGCGAGGTCGTGCACCTGGCTGCGGTCCTGCTCGATATGGAACAGTTCCCAGCGGTCCTTGTCGAAATGTCCCCAGCCGGACGGGCATGCCGCATGAATGGTGTCGGCGAACCACCCGCGATGCCAGATGCCGCGCGTGCCGAGCATCGAGTAGAACTGCGTGTGCTTGCCGACGTCCGCGTTCGCGTCGTCGAACAGCGCCCGGAAACTGACCCCCTCCAAGGGGCGCTGCGCCACATTCTTCACCGTGTCCGGCGGTGTGATGCCGAGTAGGTCGTAAACGGTCGGGGTGACATCGCAGACGTTGAGGTACTGGTGGCGCACTTCGCCGCGGGCCGCTATCCCTGCGGGCCACGACATCAGGCACGGGTCGGCGATGCCGCCCTCATGCGAGGCATATCGCTTGTACAGCTTGTACGGGGTGTTGAACGCCATCGCCCACCCGATGCTGTAGTGGCTATAGGTGGTCGGCGAACCCAGTTCGTCGAGCTTGGCCAGACTGTCATCGATCGTGTCGAGGTAGCCGTTGAAGAACTTCATCTCGTTGGCGGTGCCGTTCGGACCGCCCTCGCCGCTGGCGCCGTTGTCGGAGAACGTGACGATGATGGTGTTGTCGAGTTGACCGCTTTCCTCGAGATAGTCCAGTAGTCGGCCGATCTGCGCGTCGGTGTAGGACAGGAATCCGGCGAACACCTCGGCCTGCCGTCGAAACAGCCGCTTCTCGTCCTCCGACAACGAATCCCACGGTCGCACCGTGTCCAGCAGCGGCCACGGCTTGCCGTCGGCACTGGTGACGTTCACATACGGGTTCATGGGTGAGAGTTCGGTGTTCTCCGGTATCAGACCCATGCGCTTCTGGTTCGCCAACACGATCTCGCGGTATTTCTCATAGCCCATGTCGAACCGGCCGCGGTATTTGTCGGCCCATTCCCGTGGCACGTGGTGCGGCGCATGCCCGCATCCGGGGCACAGGTAGGTGAACCACGGCTTGTCGGGGGCGACCACCTTCGCGTCGCGGATGAACTCGATTGTCTTGTCGGCCAGGTCCTTCGACAGGTGATATCCGTCTTCCGGTGCGTACGGCTGCGTAATCGGATGATTGTCGTAGACCAGATTCGGATACCACTGGTCGGCCTCGCCACCCAGGAACCCGTAGAACCGCTCGAACCCACGCCCCAGCGGCCAATGCCGTTTGGACGCCGCCAGATTCTCCTCTTCCAGCGGTGTCATATGCCATTTGCCGACCGCGTAGGTGTTCCACCCACGCTCGGCGAGCACCTCCGAGCACAGCGCCGTTTCGGCCGGTATGCGACCGCACATGCTCGGGAAGCCGTCGGTGAACTCCTCGATGGTCGCCATACCGACAGAGGTCGCATTCCGGCCGGTCATCAGGGAAGCGCGAGTTGGTGAACACAGGGCAGTGGTGTGGAACTGCGTGAACTGCACACCACTGTCGGCGATGCGCTTCATATTCGGCATTTCGACCAGACCGCCGTAGCAGTCCCAAGTTCCGATCCCGATGTCGTCCCACACCAGATACAGCACATTCGGCGCGCCCCGTGGTGCCGTCGGTTCCGCGTAGGGCCCCCAATCGGGCACCGAATCACGGATATCGAGCGCGACCTCCCCCTCGAACTTCCTGACCATCATCCACCTCCGGTAACGAAAGCTGATTATTTGCCGTTCACCCTGTTATCCGGGCTCGGGACCTCATGTCGGCTACACCCACGAACGCCGATCGGCGCGGCTGTCGTGTCGGGATGGGCATTCCCAGCTCCGGCGATACCGCGGAGAAGGGCTCGGATGTGCGATTCGATGTGTGGTGGTCATGCTCCTCCAGGACCTGATGTCCGGATATTCGCTGATCAACACCTTCGGTACTCAGAGCGTACGACTACATACGGCGGTGTGCTTCCGAATCGATCGGATCGAAGAGACAGCAGCAACCGCTCACATCGCCCGGTTACGACACAGGTTGCGATTTGTCTGTGGCCACCGTGCCTCGAGTTCGTCGGCTACGTCGGTGGCGGATGTCAGGCCGGCGGAAGTGCGGGCGCCGTCGATGCCACCGTGTCCCGTCCCGGTGCCAGCACCACCGAACTACCGGTCATCGGAGTGGGGACAACCCGCCCTTTCCATCCGCACCATCCTTGACATGCCGCGATGGTTTCCTCCGCGACGTGTCCGTCGGAAAACTCAGCGGTGATAACAAAAGCACGGGCAGCGTATTCGCATATCGGGCACTTGCCGAAGTAGTTCAGAATTTCGCGAACGTCCGATGAAACAACTGACCGCTGATTTCCTGCCATTGCCGCACTCCTCCCTGATCACCGAGGGTACAAGCGCCTGGCGCGTACATTTACGGCTTCGAGCCGGAAGACCCCGAGGCACTGCTGAAGTGGGCGCGGATCGCTGAGGAATAGCTATGTTCTGTGCCGAGTGAACTTCAACAAGGACACATCCATCGTTGGCTTGTTCTTCCTTCAGGCGGGGTGACGGTCCCCTGATGACCTACTCGACCCCGAGGGCGACTTCGGTCGATTTGATGAGGACTGTGACCCGGGAGCCGTCGCTGAGTTGGAGGTCGTCGGCCGCGTCGCGGGTGATGGAGGAGGTGATTTCGTCGCCGCCGGTCAACCGGACGCGGACGACGGCCATCGCTTCGCCGCGGGTGACCGAGACGACTGTTCCATCGAGTTGGTTACGTGTGGATAGTCGCATGTCGGTGATCCTACGCAGTGCGGGCGCCGATGCACCGGATCTTCGTGCACGTCGCGTGCGCTGCGTTCGCTCGAACAACCGGCACCGGGTGCCGGATGAGTACTTCGGCGGATTCAAGGCCGGTGGTGCGGTAAAGGCGTGGGTGGTATCGGTTCGAGCGACGTGTCGGAAGGTCGCGTCCAGGCAGGCGATCCGGTGCGCGTAGGTCAGCTCGCGGACCATCCCGACCAGCGGGTGACGTCGATGGCGAGCACTGGTCCGGGTGGCGGCTGGGTGTGGTAGATCGGATAGCGCGCGGTCAGCAGGTCCAGGGCATGTTCGGCTTCGGCGCCGTCGACGATCCGCGCGCTGCCGTCGGCCCTGGTCCACCACAGGTGCGTCCAGTCGCCGTCATAGCGGTCTACGAGCACGGCTACGGCGGGGTTGGCAGTGATATTCGCCAAGCGGCGCAAGGCGGTTGTCGTCTTCGGCTTGGCATCGACAGCGGTGTATATGGTGTCGTCGGCGACCGCGAACACGATCGGCACGATATGTGGACGCAGGTCGGTCGATGCGGTGGCCAGTCGGGCTACCGGCTCTGCGATGAACCGTTCTCGCGCCACCTTCGCACTCAGTCGCACCGCACCTCCACATTACGATCGGAACAGGTCTTCGGACCGTGGACCCATTCTGCTATCAGATGCGAACGAACAGCGGCCGCGTGGGGTCCACCGGAATCGGTACAGCAGGGCCGATTCCGAACAGAATGAAGACCGCGGGCTCCGGGCTGTCGCACAGCGAGCCGTCGTAGTGCGGCATACCCGCTGTGCGCGTGGCGAGTTCGCCGGGGTACACAGGCAGCGTGGTGGTGAGGTCGATGGTGGGGCCCGCACCGAGGGTCCAGACACCCGAGAGCATCACGGCGTGGCGGTCGAAGATGTAGGCGTGCGGCGCGCTCATCCAACCGGGATGCCAACGGGCATAGCTCGCGTAGAAGCCGGGGTTTCGCGAGGAACCGAGCGCGTCGGCAGTTTCGAAGCTCTGCGGTGGTGCGCCGGGAGCGGGCTGCCAGCTCAGGTCGGCCAAACCGTGAATCGTCGTGCCCGGCCCTGGGGACCGGTCCTGGACGGTCGAGAATTCGACGGTCGGCGACTTTGCCGCGTTACCGTTCGAGCCGTTCCAGACCACGGGTGGCATCAGGCCCAGTGCGGGCAGCGCCAGCGCGATTCTGCGGCGCATTTCGCGTGCCGTTTCATCTTCCGCCTCGGTCAGACATCGGTTGTCTTCCACGCGCATGAACTCCTGGACGTCATCGCAGCAGGGCAAACCGAATTCCTGACGCATCATACGGCGATGTTCCAAATGTTTGCTGAATATTCGCGGTATCAGCTCTTGTGTGGGTTCGCCGATATCATCGGCAGCTTCTCCCAACGAACGCTCGCCGATCACGGCGGGTGTATCTGGTCGGCGTCGGCGCCTCCGGACTCCTCGCGACGGATATGGCACAAACGCTGACCCGCATCGGAATGTGTTGCGGCGCACGCACATCTGAGGACGATGGACTGGTCCGGGCGAGTCTGCTGCGGGCCGGTGATGTCACCGTCACGTTCTCGCACTCGGGCGAAACGACGGCGGCGATCAAGCCGTGCGCCGGACCGCCGACACGGGCGTGACCACGGTTGCGGTGACGGCCGGGGCACGATCCGCACTGACGAATTGCGCCGCGCACACGGTGCTGGCAATGGACACGAGAACGGATTCCGTTCCGCGGCAATGGCGATATGCCGTTCGCCCAAACCTTGCACGGCCAACCGCTACCCTGAGCCGCAGTTCCGCGCCACGCCGGAACGATGTGTCCGCAATTCGGAGGCACCATGCTGTCCCTGCAGGAGATTTCCGACCGCCTGGAGATCGAGGACCTCATGGTCCAGTACTCACATGCGGTCGACACCCACCAGTGGGATCTGCTCGACGAGATCTTCACCGCGGATGCGCACATCGACTACTCGGCCATGGGCGGCCCGGCCGGTGATCTGGAATCCACCAAGAAGTTCCTGGCCACCGTCATGCCGAACTTCCTCGCGTTCCAACATCTGATCAGCAATTCGTCCATCACCGTCGACGGTGACAGTGCCACCGGACGCACCATGTGCCACAACCCGATGCTGGTCTCGACCGGCGAAGGTCGACAGAGTCTGATGCTATGTGGGCTCTGGTATCACGACACTTTCGCCCGCGTCGATGGCCGCTGGCGGATCAAACAGCGCGTCGAGGAGAAGAGCTTCATGTTCGTCGGGGTCCCAGTAGTAATCGGACGAAAAACAACGACAATGGCTTGATCAGCGGAGATAGTGGTCTTCTGGTTTGTCCTGCGGGGCATCGTGATTGGTGCTTGGCTTGACTGCCGATGAGATTGGTCGGCGTGCAGGGGGTCGGGTTTCGTGGCGATGCAGGTGTTCGCGGCCGAGGAGTTGGCGCGGCTGCGTGAGTTCCCGGATATCAGCCGCGAGGAGTTGTTCCGGCACTTCACGCTCACTCCGGCTGACATCGCCTTTCTGACGCCGGGACGCGGGCGCGGCCCGGCGGAGCGGCTGGGTTTGTCGGTGGCGTTGTGCGCGCTGCCGTGGTTGGGGTTCGTGCCGGACAAGGTGGCTGCCGCGCCTGTGGTGGCGGTGGCCCGGTTGGCGCAGCAACTGGATGTTGATGCGTCGCTGATCCGTTCGTACGGCCGCCGGGCGCAGACGCGCACCGAGCACCTGCGATTGGCGGCTCAGTATCTGGGCTGGCGGTCGGCCGATGCGATGGAGCTCAAGGAGTTGGACGAGTTCTTGCTGGCGCGGGCGATGGAACATGATTCGCCGACACTGCTGTTCCGGTTGGGGTGTGAGTATCTGCTCTCGGCGCGGGTGATCCGCCCCAGCCCCGATACCGTCGTGCGCCGCGTTGTGCATGCTCGCGAACAGGCACAACGGGAGACCTACGATCGACTCGCGCACGAGCTGACTCCGCACCGACGCGCCGAGCTGGACCGGTTGCTGGTCATCGATGCCTCGATTCGGATGTCGCGGCTGCGGTGGTTGTCCACCGGACCGGTGGAGGCGTCGGCGGCCGCGGTAAAGAACGAGGTCGAGAAGCTGGGGTTCGTTCGTGGTCTGGGGGCGGACACCCTGGATTTGTCGGTGCTTCCGGCCGAGCGCCGCCGGTTCCTGGCCACGCTGGGTCGCCGCCTGACCGGTCAAGCCCTGGAACGCCGTGATCCCGAGCGCCGGTATCCGATCTTGTTGACGGTGCTGGCGCAGTCGGCCGCCGAGGTACTCGATGAGGTGGTGGCGCTGTTCGACCAGGCGGTGTCGGCGAAGTTCAGTGCCGCCGAGAACCGGATGCGCGAGGAACTGGCCGAACGCGGCAAGAGCGGAGAGAACCGGCAGGCGCTGCTGGACGAGCTGCTCGCGATCATCACCGACCCGCAGGTTCCCGACGAGGAAGTGGGTGCGTTGATCCGGGGTGAGGGCATCGGGTGGGAGCGGTTGCGGGCCGCGATCGCCCAGGCCCGGCCGCGACTGCCGCGTGATCACGGGCACCTGGCCGCCCTCGATGGGTCGTATTCGAATCTGCGGAAGTTCACTCCGGCGGTATTGTCGGCGGTGCGCTTCGCCGGCGGAACGTCGGCAACGGAGTTGCTGATCGCGGTCAACATGTTGCGCGAGCTCAACGCGACCGGTCGCCGGAAGGTGTTCGACGACGTGCCCACAGGATTCGTACCGACCAAGTGGCGCGGATATCTCGACGAAGCACGCAAGACCGGCAATGCCGTGGCCTACCGACACTTTTGGGAGTTGTGTGTGCTGCTCGGGCTGCGGGACGGGCTGCGTAGTGGGGATGTGTTCGTTCCAGGGTCGCGGCGCTACGCCGATCCAGCCGCCTACCTGCTCACCCGGCAGCAGTGGGAGCCCCAACGCGGCGAGTTCTGCCGCCTGGTCGGCAAACCGGCTGATCCGGCTCGTGCGTTGGCCGCGCTGTCCGATGAGTGGGGTGAGGCGGTCAGTGAACTGGAGCAGATGCTCACCGCTGGTGACGGGCCGGTGCGCCTGGATGAGGCCGGTGATCTGGTGATTTCACCGTTGACCGCCGAGGACATTCCGACCGAGGCGATCGCGTTGAAGGCCGAGTTGACCGAGATGCTGCCGTTCGCGCCGATCGTGTCGTTGCTGATCGAGCTGGACAAACGCACCGGCTACCTGGACTGTTTCACCCATGCCGGCGGCAAGCAGGCTCGCAGCCCGGAGCTCAAACGCAATCTGATCGCGGTACTGCTGGCCTACTCAACGAACCTGGGGCTCACTCGGATGGCCGAGGCCAGTGGCATCACCTACGACATCCTGGCTTGGACCGCGGAATGGTATGTGCGCGAGGAAACGCTGCGCGCGGCGAATCTCGCGATCATCGGCTACCACCAGAGACTGCCGCTGACAGCGGCTTTCGGCACCGGAACCCTGTCCTCCAGCGACGGTCAGCGGTTCCTGACGCGCGGCAAGTCGACCACTGCTCGCACTGTGCCGCAATTCTTCGCTGACCAGGGCTTATCGACCTACACCCACGTCACCGATCAGCACACCACCTACGGCACCAAGATCATCGTCACCACCCGCCGCGAAGCCCACTACGTACTCGATGAAATCCTGGGCAACGCAACCGATCTGCCGATCACCGAGCATGCGACAGATACCCACGGGGTCACCCTGGTCAACTTTGCGCTGTTCGACCTGCTCGGGATGCAGTTGTCCCCACGTATCCGGGACCTGGGCAAGATCACCCTGTACCGGCCGGTACCGCGCGTCGATGCCGAAGCGAGGTTCCCGCACGCAGGACCGCTGCTGACCCGCAAGTTGAATCTGGACTTGATCGCCGAGCATTACGACGACCTGCTCAGATTGGCCGGGTCGCTGAAGTTTGGGCACGCCACCGCGTCCCTGCTGGTCGGCAAGCTGTCGGCCTCGGGTCGGCAGAATGCTCTGGCAGCGGCGCTCAAGGAGTACGGCGCGATGCGCCGCACCGTCTACGCCTGCCGATACCTGACCGATCCCGACTACCGGCGCAAGATCTCGCGCCAGCTCAACAAGGGCGAATCCATCCATGCCCTCAAACGCGACCTCACCTACGCCCACGAAGGCGCCTTCCGTGCCCGACATCTGGAAGCCCAGACCGAGCAGGCGTGGTGCCTGACCCTGGCCACGAACGCAGTAATCGCCTGGACCACAGAGTATTACGGGCTCGCGGTCGAACAGATGCGCCGGGCCGGGCGGCGAGTCGACGACGAGGTCTTGGCCCACATCTCCCCGGCACACAGCGAGAACATCAACTTCTTCGGCGCGATCGAGGTCGACATCGACGCCGAACTCGCCCAACTCGGCCCCACCGGTTACCGACCGCTACGAGTCCGCGACACCCTGTTCTGATGTCCGCCTCGTAGGGATAAGCGGCGGGGTATTCGCATCGTTACGTGTAGGTGGCGTAACGCGGCTGATCGTGGGTCCGGGCCTCGAGCATGTCCGAACCGGCGGGTGGATGCGACTTCTTCGGTCGGCGGCCAGGGGCGCGGTCACTCGGGATCGTGCTGATGGGTAAGGCTTTCGGTTGTCGCTCCCAGCACGCGATCCAGTAGAAGGTCGACGAGATCGAGTACCTCCTCCGGGGTGCCGTACCCCTGGAGCATGCCTTGGGCGAGCCCGCCGATCGTCGCGGTGACGAGTGCGGCGTCGCGCTCCGGTGATGGGTCCGTGCCTCGGACTCGTGCGATTTGCCCGGCGACGATCGTGGTCAGGGCGTTTGGTGCGGCGAAGGTTTGTTCCGCGGTGATGCTCTGACCGGTGACGGCCGCCCAACCGAAGGTGCCGAGGACGATCGTTTCCTCGCGGCGTTGCTCGTCGAGTGGGAGCAATTCGGTGAGCAGCGCGTGGATCATCGCGCGGGGGCTGGCGTCTTCGCCCAGCGCGGTCCACCGTCGCATGAAGCGGGCGCCGGCGTCCTCCATCACCGAGCGGTGGGTCGCCAGCAGGAATTCTCGCTTGGTTCCGAAGTAGTACTGCACCAGCCGTATCGACATCCCGGCCTCGGCGGCGACCGTTTGGAAAGTGACGGCTTCCAGGCCGCCGCTGACGATGACCCGGCGTACGGCGTCGGTGATCTGTCGACGCCGCATTTCGTGGTCGACCAATCGTGGCACGAGCCCTGCCGCCTTCCTGTCGTGTCGAACGATCCAGTGAGCCTTGATGGTACGCACATACCGCATCTGTGATACGTTCATATCATCAAGATTGATACGGACGTACCGTAAAACGAAGACAAGGGAGGGTTCATGCCGAAGATCGGGCGGTTCACCAGCGACAAGGCCAAGACGGCGTATCTGCGGGCCTACGATGCGTTGGCAGCCGACTGGCCTGTGCCGTCGACCGAGATCGACGTCGAGACGAAGTTCGGGACAACGCGAGTGCGTAAGTCGGGAACAGGGGAAGGCCTGCCCCTGTTGCTCCTGCCCGGCATGCCTGGAAACAGTCTGTTCTGGCTGCCGTTCATCGACGAACTGGCGCGCGACAGGGTCGTCTACACACCCGATGTCATGGGCTGGGCCGGCCGCGTTGAGCAGACCGTGCCGATCCGCGACCACGACGAGATCGTCGAGTGGCTCGTCGAGGTCCTCGATGGACTCGGCCAGGAACGCGTCCACGTGGCCGGGTACTCCGACGGCGCCTGGCTGGCTTGCCTGCTCGCCGTCCACCGCTCACAGCGTCTGGCGAGTCTGTCCATGCTCGAACCGGGCGGGGCAACGTTTGCCAAACCGCGCTGGAGCCTGCTGCTGAAAATGGTCATCGCAGGCATGCGGCCCACCCGTGAACGCATGCAGAAGTTCGTCCAGTGGCTAACCCCAGGTGTCGTGTTGAGCGACAAGGAATGGGCGATAGGTACGGCGGCGTTCAAGTTCCGAATCGCCTTGCCGTGGCCGAAACCGTTCACCGACGAACAACTCGCTGCGATCACCGCACCGATGCTGGTGCTGTTCGGAGAGACGACGGTCGCCAACGATCCCGAGATCGGAGTACGTCGCCTTCGCGAGCATGCTCCCGCAGCCGACGTCGAGGTCTACCCGGGTGTCGGACATGAACTTCTGTGGGCACTCCCACAGAAGTTGATACCCCGGCTCCTCGGGTTCATCGCCGAACACGATGCGGTCCGGGCATAAGCAAGCGAGTTCAACCGAGCGGCACACAGAAGAAGCCGCAAATGCGTGCGGTACGGTGTCTCGTGAACGTAGGTTCACGAGACACGTTGCACCCCTGAAGGTCCCCGCAGGTCGGATACCGTCGAATCTGTAACGGTTTCCGTGTACGCGCCAATGTCAACCTGTCGGGGGTTCGTATTACGCTGCACGGCATGCGCATCGGCTACGGGCGAGTCTCCACCCGCGACCAGCATCCCGAAGCCCAACACGACGCACTCACCGCCGCCAGCTGCGAGCAGATCTTCATCGACAAGGCCTCCGGCAAGCTCGCCTCCCGCCCCGAACTGACCAAGGCACTGCTGGTCGCGAACCGGCCCAAGGACCAGCTGGTGGTGACCAAACTCGACCGGCTCGGCCGCTCCCTCGAGCACCTGATCGAGCTGTCCAATACGCTCCAGGACCGCAGCGTGGACCTGGTGGTGCTCGACCAGGGCATCGACACCTCCACCGCAGTCGGCCGCATGTTCTTCCAAATCCTCGGCGCGATAGCCGAATTCGAGCACGCGCTGATGTCCGAACGCACCCGCGACGGGCTCGCTGCGGCTCGCGCACGCGGGCGCACCGGCGGCCAGAAACCCAAACTCGGCCCCAGGCAGGTCGAACTGGCCCAGCAGATGTACAACGAACTCGATGAACACGGCAAGCGTCGCTACACCGTCGAACAGATCGCCGCCGAGTTCGGCGTCACCCGCCCAACCATCTATCGCCACCTCGGCAAGACAACCCCATAGCTGACCAGGACCATGGTCCGATCATCACTGCTGGTCAAGCCATTGTCGTTGTTTTTCGCACGGTTACTACCGGGACCCCTCGTCGCGCCGGGCAC
>NZ_JBSUQM010000026.1:0-78246 GCF_054065835.1 Nocardia citri | reverse complement strand
TACGTTCATCGGAGCCACGCTCACCGACACCGGCAGGGGCACCTTCACCCTTACCGGACAACCTGTAACCGACGCTGAGACGCTGGGGCAGCTAGACCTAGCCGACAACGAAACCGCTATCGAAGTACCGATGTCACGGAGGACGTTTTACGGTGCAGTACCTTCGAAATGATTGGTCAACCTGGTTGGACTTCTTCCACGGTTGTAAGGCTCGAGCATTTCATTTGGAGGTCAGAGACGCTTATGCCGTTCCACAGGAAAACGAACGCTTCCGTCGATTCCTCAACGGCGAGCCTCCGACGGTTGACGACTACAAGAACGATTGGGTTGCCCTCGTTCAAGACGCAACCACGCGGGGTGTGGAAATTAGCCGCGTGCGAGTTGTAACCATCCCCCACTCGGATTACCAACGATGGCTATTGTCCGTCACTGACGGCAATGTGGAGGCGGGCGAAGATATTCGTTACGTACCGCGCCATCTCGCCGGGGAGGTGCCACCCGATGATTGGTGGCTCATCGATAATGATCGGGTGGTGTTCAACCTCGTTGACGAGCAGGGCGCACAGGCAGAAGGGGTCGCCGTCACTACTGACTCCCGAATAGTCGAATACTGCCAGAGTGTGAAACAACGGCTTTGGGATTTGGCTACGCCATACGTCGAATATGTCGATAGCGACTACGGCCGACAGTGACAGGTGTTGACGACGCGCGGGAAGCCCTCGGGGCGCGGCTCCGGGAGCTTCGCCGCAGATCGGGTATCACTGGCAGGAGTCTCGCCGCTCTGTCCGGCTGGCACCCCTCGAAAGTCTCGAAGATCGAATACGGTCGGATCAAGCCGTCTGACTCCGATATACGCGCCTATTGTGAGCATGCGAATGCAGCCGACCAACTCGAGGACCTGCTCGCGACCCTGCACAACATCGATACTGCTTATCTGGAGTGGCGCCGAATCCTCGCTACCGGGGTCAAGCGTCGGCAGCAGAAATCTGTGAAGCTCGAAGCGGAGGCGAATAGCCTCCGCGTCTACACCACTCAGGTAGTTCCTGGTCTCCTCCAGACCGCCGAATACGCTGAGTCCATCCTCAGGCGTCATGTCGAGTTCTATCGAGTGCCCGACGATGTGGAAGAAGGTGTTTCCAAGCGGATGGACCGGCAACGCATTCTCTATCAGCGTGAACACCGGTTTCACTTCCTGATCAGTGAGCAGTCGCTATTCACGACTGTTGGGAATGACAATGTGATGCGAGGGCAACTCGATAGGTTGGCGTCAATCATCGGAATGCCCCGGATCACTATCGGCATCATTCCGGCTATAGCCGAAGCGCTCATCGTTTCGAACAGCTTTGTCATGTTCGACAACCGCATGGTTATGGTTGAGAGCACAGCGGCAGAGCTGACAATCACTCAGCCGCGAGAAGTTGCGATCTATGGCCGGGCATTCGATGTGCTTGCCGGTCAATCGGTTACAGGTGAGGCAGCCCGGGAACTCATCCGGGCGGCGCTCGAAAGGCGCGCTGGATAGCCGTCTGGAATTCGCTCAGCGCAACCTCAGACATCGTGCAACCCCTCTCGTCCTGTCCGCCACCCCGGGAAGGTCCCGTGCGGCCTGACAGAACCATGTCCACCCGGCTGATACGACCTGCTCGGGCTAGACTCGGACGGACTGAGCGGACATCGTTCGCTCCCGTTCTACGAGGTTGGAGGTGGTTCCAATGGCAATGCCAGCTCCTCGGTCCGACCATTGGACGGCTGCGGACCTCGATCACATTCCCGATGACGGATTACGGTACGAGGTGCTGAATGGCCAGCTCGTCGTGAACGCTGCGCCCAAGCCACGGCATCAGTGGTTGATCAAATGGCTCATGCGCGCTCTCGATGACGCACTGCCGCCTGGATACGTCGTGCTCGAAGGTGTGGGCGTACTGATCGGCGACGACGAGCCCATTCCCGACCTGATGGTTGCAACCGGCCCAATCGACTGGGACGACCGGGGCATCCCAGTCGAACAGGTGAAACTTGTCGTCGAGGTTGTTTCCACATCGACTACGCTGCAGGATCGAATGGTCAAGCCCGTGCTCTACGCCGCGGCCGGAATCCCCAACTACTGGCGTGTCGAGATCAACCCGTTCAAAGGCCAACTTCTCGACGAAAAGTTGCCGGTCCTGTTCGCACACGCCCTTGGTGCAGACGACACCTACGAACGGACACACCGGGTAGCGGCCGGAGATGCCGTCACCTTGCGCAGTCCCTTCGAATTCACCGTTGATCCGGCGTCACTGATGCCCTGATCCAGACTTGTCGGGGGTGGGTACGAAGGCGAGGAGTTCGTCTACGGTCCATTGGTCGTCGGCGTGCGCACCGAGCTTGCTCGCGAGTACACATCCGTCTGGCGCGATGAGGAAGTCGGCAGGAAGGCCTAGGCGGCCGCCTTCGGGTTGTGCTGGGGGAGCTGGTCTTTCCTTGCGGAGGACGGCCAGTGTTGTGGTGGTGACGCCGCGGACGATAGCGGGCCAAGCGCGCGGGTCGAGGAGCGCGCGGGGTTTGGCTTCGACGCCGAATTCGCGGTAGAGGGTTCGGTTCGGGTCGGCGATCAGGTCGAACGGCAGGTCGCCTTCGTATGTTCGCAATTCCGCTGCGCTGGAATGGAATACGACGACCTCGCGGATATCGGCAGCGCGGATTTCGGTGTGCCGAACCGCGAACGAGCGTAGGTGCAGGTTGCAGATCGGGCATCCGGCGAAGCGGCGGAACTGCAAGTGGATCAGGCAATCCTCGTCCGGAACCCGAATTGTGCTGTCGGCGATGGTGACCAGTTCTCGGGCGGGCACCGTGGTCGGCAATGGCATGAAAACCCTCCTTCGTAGGAGTACGACGTACGCCTACGACAATTATGCGCGTACCTTGTACGCTGTCAACCCGTGCCCCGCCCTCGCTCGCTGACCAGCCCCGCCATCGCGGCCGCCGCCATAGCCGTACTCGACCGCGACGGTTTGTCCGGCCTCACCATGCGCGCGGTCGCCGAGGAGCTCCGCATAGCCACCATGGGCCTCTATCGCTACGTCGCCGACCGCGACGAACTCGAGATGCTGGTCGTCGACCACCTCCTCGCCGATATCGACCACACGCCACCGACCGCCCCGGACTGGCGCGACCGCGTCGCGGCCCTCCTGGACCGGATGCGCACAACGGTATCCAGCCACCCGGCAGCGGTCCCGCTGGTCGTGCGCCACCGCCAGTCCGCCCCCAACAGCCTGGACTGGATCGAAGCAATGCTGACCGTCCTCACCGATGCGGGGTTCACCGGTATCGGCCGAGTCCTCGCCCAACGCACCCTCATGGCGTTCCTGCTCGGTCACCTCCAGAACGAGCACTACGGCCCACTTTCCGGCCCGGGCACCGCCGCCATGACCCGACTGGCCCCCGCCGACTACCCGATACTCGTCGAAACCGCCACTGACGCCCGAAAGGTCGACGCCGACACCGAGTTCCGCCTCGGCCTCGAAATCGTCCTGCGCGGCCTAGTCCCCTAGCAGGGCTGAATCTGTCCCAGGTGATATTCGAGAGTTCCTCCGCGACCTGCGCTGAAAACCTCGACCTGTTCTGGCATGTCGCGGCCGGAGCGGGTTCACAATCAATGCGGCAGGACGGTGGCAATGCGGAGGTGAGTGCCATGAGTCACCGCGCACCCCGGCTATCAGCGGGTGGGCGGCGCGATCTGCCAATGTTGTTGCAGCGCACCGGCGATCTCGGGCAGCACCGTAATCGGCACGCGTTTGCGCCGCAACATCGCTCGAATCTCGTTGACCTGCTCGCGTTTACGCATGTCGTACGCACCGGCGACCGGCCGCCGCACCGGAGGGATGGACAGCAGCACCAGTTCGCCGTGCCGCTCCTCGCCGCCGATCAGATCCAGCGCCAGAGACCAGCGCGCCCGCTCGTCGAGCGCGAACCGTCCGGCCACCACCCGCTCCCAGTCGATACTGGATTCCCGCCACGGGGTGCGCTGGTAGATGGCCCCCTCGGTGAGCACGACGACATCGCGCCCGAACAGCGCGACCAGCATCGCGATGCCCGCCCCCGCACCGGCCAGCAGGCCGGTGAAGATCCGGTTGATCCCGAAGCCGGACACGACCGCACCACAGACCAGCACGGTGACCACGATCCCGAGCGTCCCGTACAGCATTGCCCGCCCGGTCGGCACCACACCCGCGCGCACCATCGTCATCTCGACCTCTCGCATATCGCACCCAAACCTAGTCGGTCGGTTGACCGGTCGCTTCCCGACGCGGGTGAGTTCTCCAATATCGGGCCCCAGCTCAGGACGACAGTGCGACCGCCGCCTCGCCGGTGTAGACGAGGAACTGCAAACTCTGCTGGAAGTAGAGCTGCACCGATTGCGCGTCGTGGGTCGAGTAGCCGATGGACAGGTCCTGGCCGAGTTGCAGATCGAAGTCGCCGCCGCGCGTGGTCAGTACGAACGCACCGTCGATGGCCGGAGCCCAGATGATTTCGCCCTCCGGGATGAGGCGTTCGATATGGGTGCGGATCGGGTGACCGTGATCGGAGGTTTCACTGACCGCCGTGTACAGGTCCGCGCTCAACAGCACCGAATACGGACCGTCGACACCCGCCAACCGCAACGCGCTCAGCGCCTGGGCGACGGACTCCGGCACCAGTCGCGGATCGCTGGGCAGCGTGATCGGGGAATTGGATGAACTCGCCCGAATACCGGTGATGTTCGCGGCCTGATAGCCCTCGAAAATGGCCCGGTCCTCGGCGAAGGCGATCTTGCGCGCGGCTTCCTTGACCGCATCCAGGTCGGTGTCCCGCGCGCCACGCTCGACATCGTCGAGTTCCTCGCGCGATAACGTGAACGGCACCCGCAACTCGATCAGCGGCGCGACCACGCGCTGGCGGGCCTGCACACCCTCCTCCGGCGCGGTGATGACGGTGGTGCGGCCGAGGCCGACCGCGGAGTAGTCGGTGCCGTGCGGTCCGGACAGATCGACCACCCGGCGACCGGCGATATGGCGCTTGAAGGTGCGCGTCGCCTCTCCTTCGATGGCTTTCCATGCCTCGGTGGTGATCGGCGCGAGTTCGCGATGGAGGTTGTTCATGGCTGCATGCTCCTTTTCAACGTGCCGATACCCAGAGAACCGTCACTGCCGACACCGTTCGGCGATAAAGATTCCGTGTGCGCTGTCGCCGCGACCTCGGGTGCGTCGGGGAGGTTGTCGAAGAAGTCGAGGGGCGGTGCGAAGAACAACGTGCCGGTCACCGCGATGGAGAAGTCCAGGATCCGGTCATAGGCCGCCTCCGCCGTCCCGATGAACATTCGGGACAGCATGGTTTCGGTGATGTTCGGCGTGGCCGCGTAGGCGACGTAATACGTGCCGAATTCGCCGTCCTTGACGCTGCCGAAGGGCATATTGGCGCGCAGGATCTTTCGCTCGGTACCGTCGTCGTCGGTGACGGTATTTACCGCGACATGTGAATTCGCGGGCTTATCCGCATCGGAGAGTTCGAAATCGTCGAGTTTGGTGCGCCCGATCACCCGTTCCTGCTCGGCGACCGACAGCGCCCGCCACTGCGCCATGGTGTGCAGATACTTCTGCACGATGACGTAACTGCCGCCCGCGAAGTCGGGATCCTCGTCGCCGACGATGGCCGCGTCGATGGCCGTGGCGCCCTCCGGATTCTCCGTGCCGTCCACGAAGCCGAGCAGATCGCGCTGCTCGAAATACCGAAATCCGACGGTCTGATCGACGATGGTGACCGCGCCTCGCAGCCGGTCACCGATTGTCATCGCCAATTCGAAGCAGGCGTCTTGGAATTCGGATTTGATGTGGAAGAGCAGATCTCCCGGCGTGGTCGGCGCGCTGTGGTGTTTGCCGACGAATTCCGGTAGCACATGCAGTTCGGCCGGTCGTGGGCCCGCGAAGAGACGATCCCACGCGCCCGACCCGATCGATGCGACGCAGGTGAGCCCGGCACCGGGCAGCCGAAAGCCGACCGAACGACGTAACCCGGGAAGATCGGCGAGCAGCTCGCGCACCGCCGCCTCGCCACCCTCGTCGATCGTGGCGACGAGGAAGATCGCGGCCGGTGTGAGCGGTTCGAGGATCGGCTGCGGCTCACCCATGCGCTCCACCCTAAAGGGCGGCGCCGACAAATCGGCCACGCCGTGCGGTTCGTCGGCTTCTACTTGGCGACTGTCAGCAGGAATGCGACATCGTCGACGGCCTTGACACTGTGCCGCGCTTTGGGCACGACCAGCAGGTCTCCGGCCGAGCCCTTCCATTCGTTGGTGCCGCTGATCAAGTTCAGAGTGCCGCTGAGCACCAGCAGCGTGGCCTCGCCCGTATTATCGTGCTCGGCCAGGCTCTGGCCCGCCGACAGCCCGACCACGGTCTGCCGGAGCGCATTGGCATGACCGCCGTAGATGGTTTGCGAACTGCGCCCGCTCGTGGCGGTGGCGGCCAACTTGAGCTGTTGGCGCGCGACCGCAGTCAGCGACTTCTTGTCCATGGACCCGCCTTTCGCAGAAGCAATCAGCCGGATCAGGGCTGGTGACACGGGCTGATATTCAGGAGTATGCCCGAATAGCGGGTGACGTGTGTCCGATTTGGCCGCCACACCGGTATGTTGCCGGTCGGTAATCGGAGGGCGCTCGTGCGGTCGGCGAATGCGTAATGCGCAGAGTTTGCCGATGCTCGGTTTACTTACGGGTGTAGTGACAAATCCGGAAGCGCAGCCCGGACTTCGACGCGTGCCACGGCTCGGTATCGTCGGCCTGCCATTCGGGGCCGATGGCGGGTGCGTAGGCGTCACCGTCGACGGCGGTGTCCACCTCGGTAACCAACAGGTCGGTCGCGAAATCCATTGCGGCTCGGTAGATTTCGCCGCCGCCAATGATCCAGACATCCTGCGGCGTGGTCATGGCCATGGCTTCGGCCAGCGATGCGGCGCGTTCGGCCCCCGCCTCCGACCAGCCGGGCCGGCGGGTCACCACGATATTGCGGCGGCCGTCGAGCGGGCGGAATCGGGTCGGCAGGGAATCCCAGGTGCGCCGGCCCATGATGACCGGATGGCCCATCGTGACGGCCTTGAAATTCGCCATATCCTCGGGTAAGCGCCAGGGGATGGTGTTCTCGAAACCGATCACTCCGGCCGGCGTCTGCGCCCAGATCAGACCGATCGTGCGGTCACGCCCCTCCGTCGCTCGACCACCACCCCGCACCGAATCGCCCCGCGATGCCGCGCTCATACCGCAACCGGTGCCTTGATCGCCGGATGGTGTTGGTAGCCGACCACTTCCACATCGTCGTAGGTGTAATCGAACAGTGTCGGCGCGGGCCGCAGGTTCAATATCGGGAACGGGTAAGGCTGTCTGGTCAGCTGCTCGGTGACTTGCTCGATATGGCTGTCGTAGATATGGCAATCGCCGCCGGTCCAAATGAAATCACCGGGTGCCAGCTCGGTCTGCTGGGCGACCATATGCGTGAGCAGGGCATAGCTGGCGATATTGAACGGCACGCCGAGGAACAGATCCGCGCTGCGCTGATAGAGCTGACACGACAACTTGCCGTCGGCCACATAGAACTGGAAGAACGCGTGGCACGGTGCCAACGCCATCTTGTCGAGCTCGGCCACATTCCAGGCCGAGACGATGATGCGCCGGGAATCCGGATTGGTGCGCAGAGTGTGCAGTACGTCCGCGATCTGGTCGATATGGGTGCCGTTCGGCGTGGGCCAGGACCGCCACTGTACGCCGTAGACCGGGCCTAGTTCGCCGTGGCGATCCGCCCATTCGTCCCAGATGGTGACGCCGTGCTCATGCAGCCACGCCACATTGGAATCGCCGCGCAGGAACCACAGCAATTCATAGACGATCGACTTCAGATGCACTTTTTTGGTGGTGATCAGCGGAAAGCCCGCGGCGAGGTCGTAACGCAGCTGATGGCCGAAGATACTGCGGGTGCCGGTGCCGGTGCGATCCCCCTTGGCGGTACCGGATTCCAGGACCATTCGCAGCAGGTCCTCATACTGGGTATCAGCGTTATCGGCCACGTCTGGCGAGCTTACCCAAGTCCGGTTTGGCAAGCTCGAGCCATGCGCAAGCTCTACGTGATCGGCATCGGTGCCGGTGATCCGGACCAGGTGACGGTGCAGGCGATCAAGGCCATGCGGCAGGTCGAGGTGTTTTTCGTGATCGGCAAGGGGACCGAGAAACAGGAGCTGGTCGACGTACGTACGTCGATCCTCGCCGAACACCTCGAGCACCCGTACCGCATCGTGGAAATCGCCGATCCGCCACGCGACCGGGATCCCACCGACTACCGGGGCGTAGTCGAGGACTGGCACGATCGCCGTTCGGCGCTGTTGGCGGATGCGTTCGCGCGGGTCGACGGTGTCGGCGCCATTCTCGTCTGGGGTGATCCGTCGCTCTATGACAGCACGTTGCGCATGGTCGAGCGGGTACTCGATCGCGGTACGCAGAGCTTCGAGTACGAGGTGATTCCGGGTGTCACCAGCGTGGGGGCCTTGGCCGCTCGGCATCGGATGGTGCTGCATCGCATCGGCGAGCCGGTGCACATCACCACCGGCCGTCGACTGCGCGAGGATGGGCTCAGCGGTTCGACCGTCGTGATGCTCGATGGTGACTGTTCGTTCACCGAGGTGCCCGGTGATGACGTGCATATCTGGTGGGGGGCGTATCTGGGCATGCCCGACGAGATATTGATCGAGGGGCCGCTGCGTGCGGTCGAGCAGGAGATCGTCGAGCAGCGCACTCGGTTGCGGGCCGAAAAGGGCTGGATCTTCGACGTTTACCTGCTGCGTCCGGGCTCCTGACGGGAGACGGCCTTCACGGTGGCAAGGACGGGTGCGGTCGCCAAGCTGTGGATGGCCTCGAATGCGCCCAAGCGGTGCGTGAGGTAGTGGTGCAGCTCCTCGGGATCGGAGCACATGGCTTGGGCGACAAGGTTTGTCGGGCCGGTGGTGGCGGCGACGAAAGCCAGTTCGTCGTGCTCGGCCAGCGCGGTCGCGACGTGGTCCAGGTGCGACGGTGCCACCGACATCCACAGCAGCGCCTGGGCGGTCGCGCCGAAGCGGGTGTCATCGACTGATCTTGATTCACCCGCGCGGCCGTGAACTGCGCCGATGTCGGTGGGGCCGGGTAGCCTGAGGATCGTGCCCGAGCTACCGGAAGTGGAGGCGTTGGCGCAGTTCCTGCGGGAGCACGCGGTCGGCGCCGTGGTGGGGCGTGTCGATGTGGCGGCCCTGAGCGCGGTCAAGACGTTCGATCCACCGGTTACGGCGCTGTCCGGACGCGATGTGACCGGGGCGGGCCGGTGGGGAAAGTTTCTCGGGATGGCGTGCGACGGACTCTGGTTGATCACTCATCTGTCGCGCGGCGGTTGGTTGCGGTGGATAGATGAGCCGAGCCAGACACCACCCAAACCGGGCGGTAAGAGTCCGCTCGCACTGCGGGTGCACTTGTTCACCCCCGAAGGTATGACGCCCGCATTCGACCTGACCGAGGCGGGCACCAAGAAACGGCTCGCGGTGTACATCGTCGACGATCCGAAACTCGTGCCCGGTATCGCGCGTCTCGGCCCCGACGCACTGGAGGTGTCCGAGGAGCAATTCGGCGAGATCCTGCACGGCGCATCACAACGCATCAAGACCGCGATCGTCGACCAGTCCCTGCTCGCCGGAATCGGTAATGCCTACTCCGATGAGATCCTGCACACCGCCGAGATCTCGCCCTTCGCCAATACCAAAGCCATGTCGGCGGAAACCATTTCGGTGCTGTACGAGGCCATGCGCTCGGTGCTCACCGACGCCGTACAGCGCTCGGTGGGGCAGAATGCCGCCCGCCTCAAGGGCGAAAAGCGTTCCGGCATGCGGGTACACGCCCGCACCGGCCAGCCGTGCCCGGTATGCGGCGATACCGTCCGCGAGGTCTCCTACGCCGAGCGCTCGTTCCAGTACTGCCCGACCTGTCAGACCGGCGGGAAGGTACTCGCTGACCGCCGCATGTCGCGCCTGCTGAAGTAGGTCGGCACCCGGATTCCTTGCCAGGCAAGCCGTTCGGCCTTGTCCGGATCGTTCTCCAGCCGGGTGATCTAGTCGATGATCAGCGTCCTGCGCCGGTCCTCGGCATGGGCGGGCCAGCAACCTACGCGCGGCGGGCCGCCAACAGACGCAGCCAGAGCTCGCTGACCGTTGGATAGGCCGGCACCGCGTGCCACAGCGCCGCCAGCGGCACCTTGCCGACCACAGCAACGGTCGCCGCGTGGATAAGTTCGCCGACCTCGGGTCCGACGAAAGTGGCGCCGAGCAGTGTGTCGGTCACGGAATCGATGACGATCTTCGCCCGCCCCGCGTAATCGTCGCGTGCCAGCGCCGATCCGGCGACCGCGATATCGAGCTCTACGGTTTCCACCGCATGGCCCGCTTTACGCGCCGCCGCCTCGGTGCGCCCGACGGACGCGACTTCCGGCGCGGTGAATATCACCTGCGGCACCTGTCCGTTGTCGGCGGTCGCCGCATATCGCGCATCCGCCAGCGCGCGGCCCTCGGCCCGCGCGGCGATGACATCACCACACACCCTGGCCTGGTATTTGCCCATATGTGTCAGCGCGGCACGATGATTCACATCGCCGACCGCATACAACCAGTCGCCGTCGATGCCGCGCGCTGTCAACCGGTCGTCCACCTCGACATAGCCGTCCGCGAGTCCCACCGAGTCCAACCCGAGCTCCGCCGTCGCCGGTCCGCGCCCGGCGGCGACCACGATTTCGTCGGCCTCGATCTGGCTGTCGCCGGTCTCGACGGTCACCACACCGCCGTGAATCCAGCCCTCGCCGGAATCCTTCACCTCGGCGCGCACCACCCGAGTGGGTTGGGTGCCGAATCGAATCCGCACACCGGCGTCGGACAGCGCCGCGGCCACGCGTTCCCCCGCGAACGGTTCGGCGTTGCCCAGCAAGGCATCGCCGCGGACGAGCATGGTGATCTCACCAGCGCCCAGCGCGGCGAGCCAGGTGGCCGCCTCGCACGCGACCACACCGCCGCCGATGATCACCACCCGGCGCGGCACCTCGTGCAGATTGGTCACATCCCGGGAAATCCACGGCAGCGCATCGCGCAATCCGGGCACATCGGGCACTGTGGCCTTGGTGCCGGTGGCCAGTACTACCGCGTGCCGGGCGCGCAGCTGTCGGCCGTCGACCTCGACGAGTCGCTCGCCCGCGAGCCGCCCCGTCCCGCGGACCACCGCGATGCGATTGTCGTTGGCCCAGTCGACCTGCGAGCTGTCGTCGTGCTTATGCGTGAAGGCGTCGCGCCGCCGCAACACCGCGTCGACATCGAGACCGCTCGCGGTGATACCGGCCATGGCCTTGGCGCCGGACAGCACGTGGGCGGGGCGCAGCAGCGCCTTGCTCGGCATACACGCCCAATACGAACATTCACCGCCGACCAGTTCCCGCTCGACGATTACCGCCGTACGCTCGCTGTTCTTGATGGCGTAGTCGGCGGCGTTCTCGCCGGCCGGACCACCGCCGATCACGATGACGTCATATTCGGCGGCGGAATCGGAAGTCACTGCAGATAACCCTCGACCTGGCGGATGGGGTTCTCCTGCGCGTCATCGGGCGTGGCACCGGCATCGATGCGCGCCCGGCGCTGGCGCAGCAGATCCCAGGCCTGATCGAGCATTACCTCTAGTTCGGCGAGCTGCTGCCGCTCGGCCACCGGATCGACCGCACCGGCGGTCGCCCTGGACCGCAATTCATGTTCGCGATCGACCAAATTCTTGATACGCGCCAGGATGTCCTGTTCGTTCATGGGACCATGCTACGACCGCGCCGCCGATCCGAACGGTCAGTGCGATTCGGAATCGGCAGCAGGCACATCGATACCTTGCTGCGGCGTCGCCACCACGCTGTCCAGGATTTCGTACAGTGCCGCGATCGAATGGTCGATGCCGAGCATCTAGTTGTCGAGGCCGGCGCCGATGCGGCGCAGCAGGTGGCGGCGACGAGCTGCGGACGCAGATCGGATTCGGATGGGCCGGCACCGTTGACCGCGAAGCTGGTCGCCGACCTGCCGGCCAATGACGTCCGGCCCGAGGTGCACGTCTACCCCGGCTTGGAGCACAGTGCGATCGTCGCGGATTCGTTACCGGACAGCGTGCCCTTCGTCGCGCCACTACTCGGCTGAAATCGGCGCTCAGGGCTGCGAAAGGCATTCTCCGGCAATCGGAATGGCGGTGGTCAGGTCGGCCCAGCTCAGTGCGGTGTAGCCGAGTGCGATACCGAAGGTGTGCGGACCGGTTGCCGCGGCGAGTGGATGCTGTTGTGCCGCAAGGTGGTGGCGGGACAGGCCCTCGAGCTCCACACCGCGCACGCGGCCTGTTGCTATGGCACGCTGTTCGGCTTCGGCCGAAGCCAGGGGCACCACCACGTGGGAACCGGCGTCGTCGCCGAGTACTTCGAGTCCACGGCGGCGTAGCTCGTCCACGACCAGGGCGCGGCGCGGCGGCACCGCGCGGCGTAGTCGGCGCAGGTGTCGGGCGAGATCGCCCTGCTGGGCGAATGCGGCGAGTACTCGCTGGCCGGCGGGGCTCGGGCTGGTACCGGTTCGTTCCCGGTGCGCGATAACGGCTTCGGTGATATCCGGTGCAGCGACGAGCCACCCGATGCCCAAGGTCGGCGAGAGGATCTTGCTCGTGGTGCCGAGATGGACGACGACGTCGGGGGCCATCGCTGCCAGCAGCGGCAGGGGGGCGGTGTCGTAGCGCAATTCGCCGTCGTAGTCGTCCTCGACGATGAACAGGCCCGCCCGCCTGGCGAATTCGACGAGTTGAACGCGGCGCGCCGCCTGCATGCGGGTGCCGAGTGGAAATTGGTGTGCCGGAGTGCAATACACGGCCTTGATGCCGATGGGTAGTCGGTCGACGCGCAGTCCGTCGGCGTCGATCGGCACCGGCAGTACCCGGACACCGGCCGCGACGAATGCACCCGCGGCACGCTGATATCCGGGATCTTCCATGGCAATGGCGTCACCGGGGTGCAGCAGGGCGGCCGCGAGTTCGCCTACGGCCGAACTGGTTCCGGCCGTCGCGAGCACCACGGACTTGCTGCCCGCGCCGAGGCCGCGGTGGCGCAGCAGGTGTTCGGCGACCGCCGCGCGGTATTCCGGTTCGCCGCCGCGATCCTTGCGGATGATGGGGGAGTCGTCGGCGGCCGCGCGCCAGGCGCGTCGCCAGGCCGCCGGGTCGATCGCCTCGATGCACGGTGCGCCGGGGCCGAGATCGAGCAGGTACGGTTCATGCTCGGCGGTGCCGCTCGCGCTCGGTCGGGCGGGCGGTTCGGCGGGGGCCGTCGTCAAGTAGGTGCCCGAACCGCGCCGGCCCGCGATCCAGCCCTCGGCGTGCAGTTGGTCGTAGGCCGCGGCGACCACCGTGCGGCTCACGCCGAGACGGTGGGCGAGTTCGCGCGACGACGGGAGCCGATCATCGGCACGCAGGAGCCCATTGCTCGCCGCGGCCCGCAGTCCTTGCGCGACCTGAACCGATAATGGCTGGTCGGCTTCGCGGTCGAGGACGATCGGAAGTTCTTCCAGCATCGCGCACCTCCCGAATTGGACTGTTCGAATTTCCATGAATTGGATATCTCAGAATGCCACTTCTGCCGTCACGCTAAAAGTATGACAAACACGACCAGCGCTCGGCCGCCGCTTTCGCCGACCCCACGGACCACCCTGACCCGTGCCAAGGATCGCGGCCGTATCGACCGGGCCGAACTGGACGCGGTCCTCGACGCCGGTCTGGTCTGTCACCTCGGCGTGCTGCTCGGCGACAGCCCGGTGGTACTTCCGACCGTCTACGGCCGCGATGGCGACACGCTGTACCTGCACGGCTCGACCGGCGCCGGAAATCTGCGGGCGGCGCTGACCGGCGATATCTCCATCGCCGTCACGCTGGTCGACGGCATCGTCTACGCCCGCTCGGCCATGCACTTCTCCGCCAACTTCCGCTCGGCCGTAGTGCGCGGCCGTGCCGTCGAACTCACCGACTCCGCGGAACGCATGCACGCGCTGCGCGTCATCGTCGAACACTCCGCCCCGGGCGCGTGGGATCGCGTGCGGCAGCCGAACAAAAAGGAGATGGCCGCCACCATGGTCCTCGCCCTCGACCTGACCGAGGCATCGGTGAAAATCCGATCCGGCGGCCCCAGGGACGACGCCGCCGATATCGAAACCGGCGGCGTCTGGGCCGGCGTGCTGCCCTTGCGTCAGGTCTGGGATGCCCCGATCTCCTCGGACGATCTGGAGCCGGGCATCGAGGTACCCCTCGACGTACTCACTCGCACCGACCGCGCCGCGCTCCCCACACCCTGATCCACGCCCGACGTGCTATGGACAAGCGGTCACCACAGGGTGATCGGTAGGCCGAGCGCGGTCGCGGTTTCGTGGACCAGCGCGCGGAGTGTTTCGGCGGTGTCGACGCGTTCGGGGTCGAGGCTGACGACAGCGATGGTGTAGGTGTCCGCGATGCGGCAGAGATAGCCGGACAGTCGGGTGCGCGGAAGACGATTCGCGGTGAGTCCGGGGTGGATCGCGCGGGCGGCGACACCGGTGCAGCGGTGTGGGCCGAGGGTGCGCAGGGAGTCGGGGAGCGTTCCGATATTGGAGCACAGGATGTCTCGCTCACCGGCGCCCTTGGACAGGGCGTAGGCCCAGCGGTCGGGCAGCACCTGCAGCAGTTCCTCCGGTATCCCGCAGGGGCTGGACATACGCCGCTCGTAGGCGATTCGGGCCTTCTCACGGATGGTGGCGGGCGTATCGGTGCGCTCGATGGTGATCTCGGTCATCGCGAGATCATTGTCGACGCGCGGCTCGTCTCGGGTGTCGACCGGAAGGCTGGCATGGATCGTCGCACCGGGAAATCCACTGGCCCACAAAATCTTCGCGATCAACGCAATGAAGAGAATGTTGGCCGTACCGTCCTGCTCCGCAGCCACCGCGTCCCAGTCGGCTGCTGGGCATTGCAGTACCACGCCGCGAGTCATCTGCCCGCGGGCCGATCCCGCATATGCGCGGTCCGGTATCGCGCGCGCAGGGCGTTGCGGGATGCCTCGGCGCAGCGCGCGGACCGTGCCGCCCACCACGACCGACCACTGCCGCCAGGCATCGGACCACTCCGAGGTCGACCTCCGGGCCAGTGTGGTATCAACGCGCGCGTCGGCCCGGTCTGCTTCCCCTGCGGTGGATGTCAAGCTTGTGCCGCCGAGCGCGTCATCGACCGCGAGCACCAGGGCTCTACCGTCGGCAAGCACATGCGAGCAGGTCAGCGACACAATCGATCCGCCATCAGCCAACGCGGCGCTCGACAGTCGCCAACCTGGGCCGTATTCGGGATCGAGGCTCGCGCCCTGCTCATCGGCCCACTCGAGCAGCTCCCCGGTGGCGATGGTGCCCTCGGTGAACGCGAGCGGATACGCCCGAGTATTCGCCCACCAACCACGCCGCGCGCCCGGGACCCGCGGTCGAATCACTCTGCGGCCCAATGGTCCAACTCGCAGCGCCGCGTGCACCCGCCGCAGTAACTCCGGATCGACGCGATCGGCGGTGCGCCACAAACCCTGCAGCGCTATCGGGGTGCCGAGCCCGCGATGCGTGCGCAGGAAGATCTCGTCCACGACGCTCAACCGTTGGGCAGGCCCCATCGTCAGGGGTGCCCGCCGTGACGGCCCGCACCGGCGGCGAACCGTTGCGCGCCGTCCAGGGCGCCGTCGGTTAGTGCCCTCAGACCGTGCCGGTACTCATTGCGCAGCGCCGTCTGCTCGTCCATACCGTCCTGCTCCAACAGCGACATGCGGTCCGAGCGCAGGCAGGTCTGCGGTAGCGCCGCCAATTCGGCGGCGAGTTGTTCTGCGGCACTGCGGGATTCGCCATTCGGCACCACTCGATCGACCAGCCCGATCCGCAGCGCCTCCGTCGCGGCGACGGCACGACCGGTGAGCACCATATCCATTGCGCGCCCGGTGCCGATAATGCGCGGCAACCGAATCGTGCCGCCATCGATCAGCGGCACGCCCCAGCGACGGCAGAATACGCCGAAGGTGCTGTCCTGCTCGGCAACTCGCATGTCGCACCACAGGGCCAGCTCCAGTCCGCCCGCGACCGCGTATCCGGAGATCGCGGCGATCACCGGTTTGGACAGCCGCATTCGAGTCGGTCCCATCGGGCCGTCCCCGTCCTCGGTGACCCGATTGGAGCGTTCGGTGCCCAGCGCCTTCAGGTCCGCGCCCGCGCAGAAGGTGCCGCCGTCACCCCACAGCACGGCGACCGACGCATCCGGATCGGTATCGAATTCGCGGAATGCCTCGACCAGGGCCGCGGCGGTCGGACCGTCGACGGCATTTCGTGCCTCGGGACGGTGCAGGATCACGGTGGTCACGAGCCCGTTGCGTTCGATTCGCACAGTCACGAACACGACCATACGCCGTCGGAAGTACCCTTGTGTGAAGAAATGAATTTATGGTTCACTTCTTGTATGGCATACCGCAGAACCCCTGCTGTGCAGGCCCGCCTCGATGCCCAGGCGGGCTTGATCGTGCAGGCCGCGACCAAGGTGCTGTCTCGTGCGGGCTATGCCGGACTGTCCATGGCGGCCGTCGCCACCGAGGCGGGCGTGGCGACCGGAACCGTCTACAAGAACTTCACCGGCAAGGCCGATCTGGTGAGCGCGGTATTCCGGAAAGTGGTCGCGCACGAGGTGGCCGCGGTGGTCACCGCGAGCGCCGCCGGAACGGCCGTCGAGCGGGTGAGCGCGGCGGTGGAAACCTTCGCGGGCCGGGCACTGAAGAATCCGAAGCTGGCCTACGTCCTGCTCGTCGAACCCGTCGATACCGCGGTCGATGCCGAACGTCTGCGTTTCCGCCGCGCCTTCGCCGACGCCTTCGAATCCGCGGTCGCGGACGGGGTCTCGCGTGGCCAATTGCCCGCGCAGGATGCCAAGACCAGCGCCGCCGCCCTCGTCGGCGCGATCGGCGAGGTCCTGGTCGGTCCGCTGGCCGACGCACCGCACAGCGAATCCGTTGTGCCCGAGCTCATCAGTTTCGCGTTACGCGCACTGGGTGTGCGTGATGAATCCGACTCAGGAGTGTCCGATGTCGACGCATGAAGTCTTCAACCAGGTTCCGAATATCGTGCCCTTCGATGTCGCGCAGAACCCGGCCCTGCTCGAGGGACTGCACCGCGAAGGCGCGGGCTGGGCCGAAGCGGAAGTACGTGAACTCGGCGCGCGCGCAGGCGGATTCGAAGCGCAGGAGTGGGGTCGCCTGGCCAACGAATACCCGCCCGTCTTGCACACCCACGACCGCTACGGCAATCGCATCGACGAGGTCGAATTCCATCCGTACTGGCACGAGCTGATGAAAGTCGCTGTCGCGCATGGACTGCACGGCTCACCCTGGCTCGACGACCGGCCGGGCGCCCACGCTGCTCGCGCGGCCAAGTTCTACACCTGGGGCGTCGCCGACGCCGGGCATATGTGCCCGATCTCGATGACTTACGCCATCGTGCCCGCACTGCGCCACAATCGGGAACTCGCCGCCGAGTACGAACCGCTACTCGGTTCTCGCACTTACGATTTCGGACTGCGCGCGCCGTCGACCAAGGCCGGTCTCATCGCGGGCATGTCGATGACCGAGAAGCAGGGCGGCTCCGACGTCCGCGCTAACACCACCACCGCCACACCGCAACCCGATGGCAGCTACCGCATCGTCGGTCACAAATGGTTCACCTCGGCCCCCATGTCGGATATGTTCCTCACTCTGGCCCAGGCGCCGGGTGGCCTGTCTTGCTTCCTGCTGCCGCGCGTACTCCCGGACGACACCCGCAATCCCATTCGGATCCAACGCCTCAAGGACAAACTCGGCAACAAGTCGAACGCCTCCTCGGAGATCGAATACGAGAACGCCACCGGCTGGCTGGTCGGCGCGGAAGGGGCCGGCGTCAAGACCATTATCGAAATGGTCAATATGACCCGCTTGGACTGCGTGATCGGCTCCGCCACCGGCATGCGCGTCGGCGCCGTATACGCCGCGCATCACGCGCGGCACCGAGAAGTGTTCGGGGCCAAGCTGATCGACCACCCCGCGATGCGCAATGTACTGGCCGATCTGGTGATCGAATCCGACGCCGCGACTACGGTCATGATGCGTCTGGCCGGTGCGACCGACCGCGCGGGCACCGATTCCGGCGAGGCCGCGCTGCGCCGAATCGCATTGGCGGTCACCAAGTATTGGGTGTGCAAGCGCGCCCCCGCGCATGCGGCCGAGGCCCTGGAATGCTTCGGCGGCAATGGCTATGCCGAGGAATCCGGTATGCCCCGGCTCTATCGCGAGGCCCCGCTCATGTCCATCTGGGAGGGCTCCGGCAATGTCGCGGCGCTGGATGCCTTGCGCGCCATGGGCCGTCAGCCCGAAACCGTGGCGGCCTTCTTCGACGAAGTCTCGCTCGCCGCGGGCGCCGACCCCCGGCTCGACGATGCCATCACCCGCCTCGGCAAGGAACTGTCCGACCTCGACGAAATCGAGTACCGCGCCCGCCGCGTCGTCGAACTCATGGCGCTGGTCCTGCAGGGTGCGCAACTGGTCCGCCACGGCCACCCCGCCGTGGCCGACGCCTTTTGCGCCACCCGCCTGGGTGCGGACTGGGGCATTGCCTTCGGCACCCTGCCGACCGGAGTGAACACCACCGACATCATCGCCCGCGCCCTCACTTGACCGAGTAGCCTCGGCCGCGCGCGGGCCTCTGATGGCGCACCACCGACGACACCTCGGCCACCCGAGCTCCGTTGAGGGTCTTGTTCGACTCGGTGAGCGTCTTCGACAGCGCGGCGTCGGTCGGATACGGATAAACCGGTGGCGCGGGCGTCCCGCCGTGGTGCAGAGCGTCGTTGAACACCACCCTGGCACAGCCGAACGCACGTGCCAGGGCGGCAACCTGGTCGGGTGTCGGGTACCGTCGGCGGTTGTACCCCAACTGCGTACAGCCGCGATAGGCTGACTTGCCCAGCCACACTCGCAAATTCGCATCGCGGGCACGCAGGCTGAGTATGGTGATTTCGATGACACGGACTTCCGTCGAAATGCCGTTGCGCTCGTTGGCCGAGCACCTGCGGATCCGGGCGGCAGGTTGCGCCCGACGGTACGTGCTAGGCATCGCGGGTCCGCCGGGTGCGGGTAAGTCCACGCTGTCCACGGCCATTCGCGACGATCTGAACAACCGAGCCGGTGCTCGGATCGCCGAGATCGCCCCGATGGACGGCTTCCATCTATCCAATGCCGAACTGCGCGCGACGCACGATCTGGCACACAAGGGCGAACCGCACACCTTCGACGTCGCGACCTTCGTGACCACTCTGCGCTGTCTGCGCGATACACCGCTGGGCGAGCCGGTGCCGTGGCCGACCTTCGACCGCGATATCGAGGAACCGACCACGGCCGGTGTCGTTTTCGATCGGCAGGAGATCGCCATCGCCGAGGGCAACTACCTGCTGCTGTCCGACGGTGGCTGGTCCGGCGTGCGGGAATTCCTCGACGAGGTCTGGTACCTGGACGTGGCCCGCGAGGTGATCGAACAACGCCTGCTGCGCCGCCACATCCGCGGCGGCCGTAGCCCGGAGGCCGCGAAAATCAAGGTGTACGACAGCGATCTACCCAATGCGGATCTGATCGCCGATACCAGGCACCGAGCCGATCTCGTCCTGCGCCAGCGTGGCGGCCGCTACTACGCCACCGAGGAATGCTGATCGCCGTGTCGCCGCATCACCGGCGAAATCGGTCCGGAGATCACCGCCGACTGTGTCGTCACCCTGATCACGGCAGCGCAAGCGCTGGGCTGAGGCTCAGCGGTTGTTGCGATACCAGCCGATCAGGGCGTCGGTGGACGAGTCCCCTTGCGGTTTCGGCTCTTCCGGGGACCTCAGCAGGGGAGCCAGCGCGAGCGCCTGCTGTTTGCCGAGTTCCACGCCCCACTGGTCGAAACTGTCGATGCCCCAGATGGTCCCCTCGACGAATACCTGATGCTCGTAGAGCGCGATCAACTGGCCGACCACCGACGGCGTCAGCTGCGGGGCCAGAATGGTCGTACTCGGCCGATTGCCGGGCATCACCTTGTGCGGCACCACCTTCGGATCGGTGCCCTCGGCCGCGATCTCCTCGGCGGTCTTGCCGAAGGCGAGCACCTTGGTCTGCGCGAACAGATTGCTCATCAAGATGTCGTGCATGCTGCCGGTGCCGTCGCGGGTGGGCAGATCGTCGGTGGGACGGGCGAATCCGATGAAATCGGCTGGAATCAGCCGGGTGCCCTGGTGTAGTAGCTGGTAGAAGGCGTGCTGGCCGTTGGTTCCGGGTTCGCCCCAGAAGATTTCGCCGGTCGAGGTGGTCACCGGGGTGCCGTCGGCGCGCACCGATTTGCCGTTGGACTCCATGGTCAGTTGCTGCAGATAGGCCGGGAAGCGCGCCAGATCGTTCGAATAGGGCAGCACCGCACGCGATTCCGCGCCGAAGAAATTCGAATACCAGATGCCGAGCAGACCGAGCAGTACCGGTCCGTTCTCGGCCAGTGGCGCGGTCGCGAAATGCCGGTCGACGGCATGCATTCCGGCCAGGAATTCGGCGAAGCGCTCCTTGCCGATGGTCGCCATCACCGAAAGGCCGATAGCCGAATCCACCGAATAGCGGCCGCCGACCCAATCCCAGAAGCCGAACATATTCGCGGTATCGATCCCGAATTCGGCGACCCGCTCGGCGTTCGTCGAGACGGCCACGAAATGTTTGGCGACAGCGTCCGCGCCGAGCGCGGCGACCAGCCAGCGTCGGGCGGCGGTGGCATTGGTCAGCGTTTCCAGCGTCGAAAACGTCTTGGAGGCAACGATGAACAGCGTGGTGGCCGGGTCGAGTCCGTCGAGTTTCGCGAGCAGATCGGCCGGGTCGACATTAGACACGAACCGTGCGCCGATCCCGGCGTCGGCATAGTGCCGCAGCGCGCGATGCACCATATCCGGGCCGAGATCCGAACCGCCGATACCGATATTCACCACCGTCTTGATGCGTTCGCCGGTCGCGCCGCGCCACCTACCCGAGCGCACAGCGTCGGTGAATTCGCCCATCCGCCGCAGTACCTCGCGCACCTCGGCGCCCGCGTCGGCGCCGTCCACGATGAGCGACTCGCCCTCGGGCAGCCGCAGCGCGATATGTTCGACGGCCCGGTCCTCCGAAGTGTTGATGTGATCGCCGCGCAACATCGCGTCGCGGTGCTCGGCGACCCCGGCCTCGAGCGCCAATTCGATCAGCAGATGCAGGGTTTCCCGGTTGACGCGGTGCTTGCTGTAGTCGATGTGCAGGTCGCCGACTCCGACGATCAGCTCGCGGCCGCGGTCGGGATCCTCGGCGAAGAATTCACGCAGGTGTCGTCCGGCGACGGCACTGTGGTGCTCGTGCAGTTTCCGCCAGGCCGCCGATGCGGTGATGTCGCTGCTCACGTCCGCGAGGTTACAAGCACTCGATCGGGCGCGCAGGCAAGGACCGCATACTTTCGCCGATGTCGTCCTGACGGCTACCCCGTGGCGATCACTTGCGTGTCGCCCGGACCCGGGTGTGGCGAGCGCCCGCGGCCCGCTCGGAAAGCTCGGCGATTTCGGATCGCTGAGTCGAGGATGATCGGCGAGCACGCGGCTTAGGCTGGGGTGCATGGTGTTCGAACGCGAAGTACTGCAATCCGTGCCGACGCAGCTGTGGATCGGTGGTCCCGTCGACGCCACCGGAGGTGGCACCTTCCCGGTGCACAATCCGGCCGACGGGCAGGTGCTGGCCGAAGTCGCCGATGCCACGCCGGAAGATGCCGTGCGCGCGCTCGACGCGGCCGTCGAGGTGCAGGCCGAATGGGCGGCGACACCGTCGCGGGAGCGCGGCGAGATCCTGCGCCGGGTCTTCGACCAGCTGACCGCGCGCGCCGAGGAATTCGCACTGCTGATGACGCTGGAAATGGGCAAGGCGCTGCCGGAGAGCCGCAACGAGGTGCGCTATGGCGCCGAATTCTTCCGCTGGTTCAGCGAGGAGGCGGTGCGGGCGCACGGACGTTATCTGCACGCGCCGTCCGGCACCGGGCGGATCATGGTGCACAAGCAACCGGTCGGCCCGTGTCTGGCCATCACGCCGTGGAATTTCCCGCTCGCCATGGGGACGCGCAAGATCGGACCCGCCCTGGCCGCGGGCTGCACGATGATCGTCAAGCCCGCATCGGCCACACCGCTGACCATGTTGGCGCTGGCGAAGCTGTGCACTGAGGCCGGACTGCCGGACGGGGTGCTCTCGGTGATCACCTCCAGCCGGTCCGGCGCCGTCACCCAGCCACTGCTCGACGATCCGCGCCTGCGCAAACTCACCTTCACCGGATCCACCGAGGTCGGCAAGAAGCTGGTGGAGAAGTCGGCTGACGGATTGCTGCGCACGTCGATGGAACTCGGCGGCAACGCACCGTTCGTCGTCTTCGACGATGCCGATATCGACGCCGCCGTACAGGGCGCGATGCTTGCCAAACTGCGCAACGGTGGCGAGGCGTGCACCGCGGCCAACCGCTTCCACGTGCAGAACGCCGTGCTGGAAGAGTTCACCACCAAACTCGTCGAGGCGATGTCGACTACCGTGACCCTCGGACCGGGCACCGATCCGAACACTACGCTCGGCCCGCTGATCAACGAGGAACAGCTCGATACCGTCAGCCAACTGGTCGACGACGCGGTGGCGCTCGGCGCGCAGGTCCGCCTCGGCGGCAAGGCACCCGGCGGCCCCGGTTGGTTCTATCCCGCGACCATCCTCAGCGAGGTTCCGGCGAATGCTCGGATCCTGCGCGAGGAGGTCTTCGGTCCTGTCGCACCCATCGTCGGCTTCGAGACCGAGCAACAGGGCCTCGCCGCCGCGAACAACACCGAATTCGGCCTGGTGAGCTACGTCTACACCCGTGACCTCGGCCGCGCCCTGCGCATCGCCGAGGGCCTGGAATCCGGCATGGTCGGCATCAATCGCGGCGTAATCTCCGATCCCGCAGCACCTTTCGGCGGGGTCAAGGCCTCCGGCTTCGGCCGCGAGGGCGGTATCGAGGGCATCGAGGAATACCTGTCCACCAAGTACATCGCTCTCACCTGACCCGCGGACATGATGCGACCGCCCCGGGGTGAAATACACCCGGGGCGGCCTTGTGGAAGGCGGCGATCTCGCGAACGCCGCGTAGTTCTAGTGAGGCCGCTGGTGGCGGCCGCAGACGGTCAGTGGCCGAGTCGGCCGCGACCGAGGCGCAGCAGCAGCATGGCGAGGGTGTGACCCTCCTGGCCGAGTTCGCTGAAGCGCTCGAGCACCTTCATCTCACGACTGTGTACGAGACGGGGGCCGCCGGAGGCCATGCGCGTGCGACCGATGATCCGCGAGATCTCGGTGCGGCGCTTGATGGCGGCCAGAATTTCCGCGTCGAGCTGGTCGATCTCCTTGCGGAGCTTGTCGATTTCGGCTTCGGTGTGGGGCAGAGCCGAGTCGGACCCAGTCGTCGTGGCGGGGGTGCTCATCATTCATCTCCTCGTGTCAGAACATGGATCGGCCGTCGAGCGGAGCCCGTTACCGATCGGTTCTTTCACCGTGCAAAACAATCCTGGCGGGCCTTGCAATCTTTCCCCGGGCAGCGCGCTGAGGTACGAAGTCCGCGGTCACGGTATCCGGCGGTCAACCGAATCGGATGATTCGCGGTCGCGCAGGCCATGTCGCCAGTGTGCCACGGGGGCGGAGCAATGCAAAACACTTCATTTTGGGAAACTCCTGAGCACGGCTCGCACGCGGGGCGCCCCGTGTCGACCCGGGGCGGTTCATCTGCCGTTCGCCGATTGGACACTGATGGGGACCGGGACTTCATCTCTGTCGGTGCCCGCCGGTAGCGTGGATGGGCGATGGACATCACGGTGGCTCCCAAGACGCAGGCCGGGCGGACTCGGCACCCGGATTCAGCCCAGAAACCGCAGGTCGACGCTGCTCGCAGCGAGGAGATGGGTGACTCTGCCGTGCCCACCGCAGCGGAGGTCCCGCACTCGGCCGTCGATGATACGTCTCGGCGTGTCGTCGACGACAAGCACCGTGTCGAACAAGAAAAACGCCGCGCCGAAGGTGAGCAACGTCGCGCGGAGGAGGCCGACCGACTGCTCGAGGGCCTCAACCAGCAGCAGCGCGCCGCGGTCGTGCACACCGGTGCGCCGCTGCTGATCGTCGCGGGCGCGGGTTCGGGTAAGACGGCCGTGCTCACTCGGCGCATCGCCTACTTACTGGCCGCCCGCGGGGTGACGCCGGGCCAGGTCCTGGCCATCACCTTTACCAATAAGGCCGCCGCCGAAATGCGCGAGCGGGTGAGCGGGCTGGTCGGCCCGCGCGCGAGCAACATGTGGGTCTCGACCTTCCACTCCAGCTGCGTCCGCATCCTGCGCATGCAGGCCGCGCTGCTGTCAGGTCTGAATTCCAATTTCTCCATCTACGACGCCGACGATTCCCGGCGGTTGCTCACCATGATCAGCCGCGACTTCGATATCGACGTCAAGAAATATTCGGCGCGACTGCTGGCCACCGCCATCTCGAATTTGAAGAACGAACTCATCGGCCCGGAGCAGGCGACCGCCGATGCCGAGACCGACGAAACCGAACTGCCTACACTCGTCGCCCGTGTATACACCGAATATCAGCGCCGGTTGCGTTCGGCGAACGCGCTCGACTTCGACGATCTGATCGGCGAAACGGTGGCGCTGCTGCAGAACCATCCGCAGGTCGCCGAATATTACCGCCGCCGGTTCCGGCATGTGCTGGTCGACGAGTACCAGGACACCAACCACGCCCAGTACGTCCTGGTCCGCGAGTTGGTCGGGCATCACGCGCTCGAGCAGGCCGAAGACGCGGTGCCGCCGAGCGAACTGTGCGTTGTCGGTGACGCGGACCAGTCCATCTACGCGTTCCGCGGCGCGACGATCCGCAATATCGAGGAATTCGAACGTGACTTCCCGGATGCGGAAACTATTCTGCTGGAACAGAATTACCGCTCCACGCAGAACATCCTGTCCGCCGCGAACGCGGTGATATCGCGCAATGAGAAACGCCGGGACAAGCGGCTGTGGACCGATTCCGGTGAGGGCGATCTGATCACCGGTTACGTCGCCGACAACGAGCACGACGAGGCCGCGTTCGTGGCGCGCGAAATCGACCGACTGGTGGACGCGGGCGATGTCAACTACAGCGATGTCGCGGTCTTCTACCGCACCAACAACAACTCCCGTGCGCTGGAAGAAATCTTCATTCGCATGGGACTGCCGTACAAGGTGGTCGGCGGCGTGCGCTTCTACGAGCGCAAGGAGGTGCGCGATATCGTCGCGTATTTGCGCGTGCTCGACAATCCGGAAGACACGGTGAGCCTGCGCCGCATCCTCAACACCCCGCGCCGTGGCATCGGCGACCGGGCCGAGGCCTGTGTGGCGGTACACGCCGAGCAGCGCGGCATCGGTTTCGCCGAGGCGCTGCGCGCTGCGGCCGATGGCAAAGTGGCGCTGCTGAATACCCGGTCGCAGCGCGCCATCGCCGGATTCCTCGACCTGCTCGAAGAGGTGCGGGCGGCCGGTGCGCAGGCGGGTCAGGACTACCCCGACCTCGGCAGTATGGTCGAAGCGGTACTCGACCGCACCGGCTACCGGGCCGAGTTGGAGGGCTCCGACGATCCGCAGGACGGGGCCCGGCTCGATAACCTGAACGAATTGGTCAGCGTCGCACGGGAATTCATTTCCGAGGCATACAACAATGCCGAGGCCGCGCGGGCCGAGGGGCTGGTGCCGGAGGTGGCCGAGGGCGAACCCGATCCTGGCTCGCTGGCTGCCTTCCTGGAACGCGTGTCGCTGGTGGCCGATAGCGATCAGCTGCCCGAGGAGGGCAGCGGCGTGGTCACCATGATGACGCTGCACACCGCCAAGGGGCTGGAATTCCCGGTGGTCTTCGTGACCGGCTGGGAGGACGGGCAGTTCCCGCATATGCGCGCACTCGGCGATCCGACCGAACTGGCAGAGGAACGCCGCCTCGCTTATGTCGGCATTACCCGGGCGCGGCAGCGGCTCTACGTCACCCGCGCGGTGGTGCGCTCCGGCTGGGGGCAGCCGGTCTCGAATCCGGAATCCCGATTCCTGCAGGAGATTCCGGCTCACCTCGTCGACTGGAAGCGGTTGGAGCCGAAGGGTTCGCCGCTGACTCGCGGCCTGCGCCGCCGCGGCGACGACGACGGCCTGGAACACGACTGGACCCGCGACGGCTGGAATCAGCAGCGGCCGGGCGTCAGCGACCGCGCTCCGCGCCGACCCGCTCCCGGCGGCGCGACGCGCAATAACGCCAATCTCGTACTGGCAGTGGGCGATCGAGTCAGTGATGACAAGTACGGCCTCGGCCGCGTGGTAGCCGCCGAAGGCTTTGGGCCCCTTGCCACCGTCACCATCGACTTCGGCACCGCGGGTAAGATCCGGCTCATCCCGCAATACAGCCGCACCCTCGTCAAACTCTGATGGGGCCCTTCGGCCCTGATCTGTCGACGATGCGGTCGGTAGCGTGCGCGACATGGAAACCGTCGCACAATATCTGCTGTGGTTGCTTCCGATGCTGTGGCTCGGCATGGTGCTCGCCATCTCGTTCCTGGAAGCGCCACTGAAGTTCCGGGCGCCAGGCATCACCGTGCCACTCGGCCTCGGTATCGGACGGCTGGTATTCCGAGCGCTGAATATCGTGGAGATCGCTCTCGCCGCTCTATTGATCGTGGCGACCCTGGTGATCGCGCCGAGCGGTGCTGTTCGGATCTGGCTCGGCATTGCCGCCGCCATTCTCGCCGTCCAACTCCTGGTGGTGCGGCCACTGCTGAAGCGCCGCTCGGATCAGGTGCTCGCCGGTATGGAGTCGCCGCGCTCGCACGCCCACTATTGGTATGTGGGCTTGGAGGTGGTCAAGGTCGTGGGCCTGCTCGGCCTCGCGATCGCCGCCGCGCCCTAGTCACGGGCTGCGACTCGCCGGTCTCGGCCGCCCCCGGAAGCCAAGGGCGCTCCACTCGCGCCAGCCAGGAAGTTCACCATCCGCACCACCGACACCGCACTGCTGGTCGAACGATCACAATGCATCAGTCGCGGTTATCGCCTCATACTGCGGGGCAGGTGGCACGTCGCGGGGCGGGCATCGTCGGGGTTCGCGCCTTTAGCCGGACCGGGCGTCCACGAGTTGTACGAATCCCATCAGCAGGTGCCAAGTCGCGGGGCAGGACACCGGTGGTGCGCGGCTCTGTCCAGGCCGGGTGTGCGCGAGTAGTGCGAATCCGGCGCAGGTGCTATAGCGCGGGGGTGAGCACCGCGGGTCAGTCGCGTTCGGGGCCGAGGCTGATGCCGCGGGTGGCGAGCCAGGGGAGGGGGTCGATACGGTCGGTGCCGTTGAGCCAGACCTCGAAATGGCAGTGCGGGCCGGTGGATTCGCCGCGGTTGCCGACGGTGGCGATTTCATCGCCTGCGAGGACGTGCTGGCCTACGGAGACCAGTGCGGTGTTGATGTGGCCGTACACCGTGACAGTGCCGTCGTCGCCGCGCATTCGTACCCACATGCCGAAACCGGCGGCCGGTCCGGCATCGATGACGGTACCGTCCTCGACCGCGTAAATCGGTGTGCCGATCGGGGCGGCGACGTCGACACCGGGATGCAGCACACCCCAGCGCTCGCCGTAGCCGGAAGTGAAGGTGCCGGAGGCGAATTTCATGAACAGCGGCCGCAGTTTCGCCTGCACCTCCGCCGCCAAATCTTGTGCGAACTTATCGCCGTTGTCCAGCACATCGGAGAACTGCTCGAGGCTCGTCGGTGTCGCGGTGTCGAGCAGCTCGGGTGTCGTCGGCAACTCTCCGCCCACCGGATCCAAGGCCTGCTGTTGCCCAACGGCCTGCAATTCAGCCGTCTGCGGCGACTTCTCACTGCCCGCCACCAAATTCTGCCCCGCCGCAACGATCGCCCCCGCCGCCATCGCAATAACCGCAGCCCGGCCCTTCAACGCCCGCGGCGGCGCAGGCACCCGATGCGCCCCACCTCGCGGCTTCCGCGGTGCGCGCTCCACCGAACCGGTAGGAACACCTACCCGATCGACCCGCGCCCACCCGTCGACACCCCGAACACCATCACCGAATTCGCCACCACCCCAACGCTCGCCGCGATTCCGCACGTCCTCAGCCCGCCGAGCGACATCGTGATCCTGAAGTGCTGTGCCGCCCCAGTCCACGCCCTCATCGAACCCATGCCAGCTGCCATCACCCCGGCTGTCGGCGTAATCCGTACGTTCGCCGCAGTTCTGGCTTACGCCGCCGTAGTTCTGACCCGCGCTGTAACCCTGACCAGCGCCGGAGCCTTGAGCTGCGGCGTAACTCCGACTAGCGATGTAGCTCTGTCCCGCGCCGTAATCCTGGCCGGTGTTGTAGCTCTGAATATCGAACGGTGAATCCGCTTGCGACCATGAATCACTCAGTTCCCAGGATTCGCCGCTACTCGACTGCTTCGAAGATTGCCAAGAATTATCTAGGTAATGCTGAACCGGCACGCCTCGCCCATCGGCGCCGGATAACTGCTCTCGTCTCATCGTCGCGACCACATCACTTCACTGAGAAGTCCGGAATTGTCCTGAACGCGAGGAAGTTCGAAAGTCCTGGCCTTCGAGTGTCGTGGTCGGCGCTCGGGTGCTCGCAACACGCATCGAGATTTTCATCCTCCGGTCACAACTGCACAAGGAAAACGGGTGCGTCGACGGTAACGAATCGATAGCGGGATCGCAACCCGGCTTTCGATGAATCCCATTGCTGCACTTCGAATTCGGCTCCAAGCGCATACAAAAACGCTGAGACGAGTCGATGCGGCCCAAATGTAAACGGTGAACCGCCGATCGACTAGCCAGTGTGTGTTTGTGCCATATAGCTCAGCTGCATTGCCCAGCCTCGACGAACTTCGGTCCCGAAGGGCCGATCAGTCGCGCTGCGGCCCCAAGCTGATACCGCGCGTCGCCAACCAAGGCAGCGGATCGACCTTGTCGACCCCGTTCAGCCACACCTCGAAATGGCAGTGCGGACCGGTGGAGAAACCACGGTTGCCGATCGTCGCGATCTGATCACCAGCCAGAACGCGCTGCCCCGCCGAAACCGTCGCGGTGTCGATGTGGCCGTAGATGGTGATGGTGCCGTCATCGTGAAGCAGTCGCACCCACATGCCGAATCCGGATGCCGGCCCGGCCTCGATCACGGTCGCGTCGGCGACGGCGTAGATCGGAGTGCCGATCGGGCCCGCGATATCGACGCCGAGATGCTGTACGCCCCAGCGGGCGCCGAATCCGGAGGTGAAATTACCCGCGGCGAATTTGGTGAACAGCGGGCGGAGTTTCGAGGCCTCCTGCGCCGCCATATCGTCGGCGAACTTCTGCCCCTTTTGCAGCATGTCGCCGAACTGACCGATATTGGTCGGTGCCGAAACATTGAGTACCTGCGGCGAATCCGGCGAAGTATTCGGATCGACCACGCTGACCGACTGCGCCGCGATTTCGTGAATCTGCCCGGCGGCCTCGTAATCTACGGCCTGCGAAGGCTGTTCGGGCGAGGCGAATGCGGCCTGCCCGGCGGCGACCACGGCACCGGCGGCCACGGCGACTACCGCGGCGCGGCCCTTGAGTGAAGCGGGAGGCGCGGGCATCCGATGCGCGCCACCATTACCGCGATTCGCCCGACGGGCCGGAATACCGGTGGGAGCGGCCGAAGCTTCCGGATCCTCGGGCTCCCAAGCGGAATCGTCGTCCCAAGACCCATCGCCGCCCCAGGAATCATCGGCCTCCGGCGTCCAGGACGCGTCGGAGTCGGCGTGCCAGGAATCCTCCCCCTCGGAAGTCCACGAATCATCGGACGCCCACGCACCGCCATCGGACCAGGAATCGGCCTCGGTCCATGCCTGCGGCTGTCCCCACGAATCACCGCGCGATGGCGCATCGGCCCGCGACTGTTCCCAAGCGGAACCGGACTGCGCCCACGAATCGCGCGTACCCCACTCGCGGTCCTCGTGTTCGTATCCGCCCGCCGCGGCAGGGGCGGCATATCTGTGTCCAACGCCACGCCGCGACGACGTCCCGAACGGATCTACCGCGGCATTGGAATGCCCACCGAAGTTCTCGTCATCATCGGGCCGGTAACGATGTCCGGAGCGAGTGCGATTTTCGGTTGCGAAGGTCGAGCGATGGTTCATCGGTGGTGCCACATCATCGAGTGAGAGATCACGGTATCGAACTGTCTGATCAGATGCATTGTCAGGGAACGGCTCTCCATCGGCGGAGCGCTGTGCTGCGTCAAGCTGGCCGTCCTCCTAGTCGTGACCGTGTTGTGACATCGACCGCTATGACGGTAACGAAACGATTGCGAGGTCCGCAACCGCTACGTGCGATCAATCCAAACATGTGAGATTGATCACGGTAACGCATCGGGGCATCTCACTGTGATCGGGGCGCGCGGGTGAGGTTCGGCGACGACGAAACGTAGTAGAAGGTTGTCGGTCAACCGGTTCGGCGCTCTACCTGGCGCGCCGTCAGCAACCTACTGGCGAGTAGCCTCGGCCAGGCATTTTCCCGCCCGGGCGGCACCCCGTGACCTGCGCCACTTAGGATGAACGTGGCCGTTTGGCCCTCCATGTGACTGGTTAAAGTCCGACCCGACCCGCTTCCGACGTCGGGCCGCCAACAAAGACGTTGTGATCACAACGCAGACGAGACGGTGAGTACATGGATCTCTTCGAATATCAGGCGAAGGAGCTCTTCGTTAAGCACGGAGTGCCTTCGTCCGAGGGCCGCGTCACGGACACGGCCGAGGACGCCCGCGCCATCGCGGCGGAAATCGGCAAGCCGGTGATGATCAAGGCCCAGGTGAAGGCCGGTGGCCGCGGCAAGGCGGGCGGCGTCAAGTTCGCCGCCACCCCGGACGACGCGTTCACGCACGCGCAGAACATCATCGGCCTGGATATCAAGGGCCACATCACCAAGAAGATCCTGGTGGCCGAAGCCAAGGACATCGCGGAGGAGTACTACATCTCCTTCCTGCTGGACCGCTCCAACCGCACCTACCTGGCCATGTGCTCGGTCGAAGGCGGTATGGAGATCGAAGAGGTCGCCGCGACCAAGCCCGAGCGCCTCGCCAAGGTGCCCGTCGACGCCGTCAAGGGTGTCGACCTCGCGTTCGCCCGCTCGATCGCCGAGCAGGGCCACCTGCCCGCCGACGTGCTGGACGCCGCGGCCGTCACCATCCAGAAGCTCTGGGAGGTGTTCATCGGCGAGGACGCCACCCTGGTGGAGGTCAACCCGCTGGTCCGCACTCCCGACAACGAGATCCTCGCGCTCGACGGCAAGGTGACCCTCGACGAGAACGCCGAGTTCCGCCAGCCGGGTCACGCGGCCTTCGCGGACAAGGACGCGACCGATCCGCTGGAGCTCAAGGCCAAGGAGAACGACCTCAACTACGTCAAGCTCGACGGTGAGGTCGGCATCATCGGCAACGGTGCGGGTCTGGTCATGTCCACCCTCGACGTGGTCGCCTACGCGGGTGAGAACCACGGCGGCGTCAAGCCCGCCAACTTCCTCGACATCGGTGGTGGCGCCTCGGCCGAGGTCATGGCCGCCGGTCTGGATGTCATCCTGGGCGATGCCCAGGTCAAGAGCGTGTTCGTCAACGTTTTCGGTGGAATCACCGCCTGTGACGCGGTCGCGAACGGCATTGTGAAGGCGCTGGAAATCCTCGGCGCCGAGGCGAACAAGCCGCTGGTTGTCCGGCTCGACGGCAACAAGGTGGACGAGGGTCGCAAGATTCTCGTCGATGCCGCGCATCCGCTGATCACACTCGCGCAGACAATGGACGAAGGCGCCGACAAGGCCGCCGAACTGGCAGCGGCCAAGTAAGGAAACCGGAAATGTCTATCTTCCTCAACAAGGATTCCAAGGTCATCGTCCAGGGCATCACCGGCGGTGAGGGCACCAAGCACACCGCACTGATGCTCAAGGCCGGCACCCAGGTCGTGGGCGGCGTCAACGCGCGCAAGGCGGGCACCACCGTCGCGCACGTCGACAAGGACGGCAACGCGGTCGAGCTGCCGGTCTTCGGCACCGTCGAAGAGGCTATGAAGGCGACCGGCGCCGACGTGTCCATCGCGTTCGTGCCGCCGAAGTTCTCGAAGGACGCCATCATCGAGGCCATCGACGCGGAGGTCCCGCTGCTCGTGGTCATCACCGAGGGTATTCCGGTGCAGGACACCGCGTACGCGTGGGCCTACAACGTGGAAAAGGGCAACAAGACCCGGATCATCGGCCCGAACTGCCCCGGCATCATCACCCCCGGTGAGTCGCTGGTCGGTATCACCCCGGCCAACATCACCGGCAAGGGCCCGGTCGGCCTGGTGTCGAAGTCCGGCACCCTGACCTACCAGATGATGTACGAGCTGCGTGACTTCGGCTTCTCCACCGCCATCGGCATCGGCGGCGACCCGGTCATCGGCACCACCCACATCGACGCCATCGAGGCGTTCGAGAAGGATCCCGAGACCAAGCTGATCGTGATGATCGGTGAGATCGGTGGCGATGCCGAGGAGCGGGCCGCGGCCTACATCCAGGCCAATGTCACCAAGCCGGTCGTCGGCTATGTCGCGGGCTTCACCGCCCCCGAGGGCAAGACCATGGGCCACGCGGGCGCCATTGTGTCCGGTTCGGCCGGTACCGCCCAGGCGAAGAAGGATGCGCTCGAGGCCGCCGGTGTCAAGGTCGGCAAGACGCCGTCAGAGACCGCCGCCCTCGCGCGGGAGATCCTGGAGAAGGCAAGCGTCACCGCTTGATTCGCTGATCACGCGAAGGCCGCCATCCGATTGGGGTGGCGGCTTCCTTCGTATTCAAAAGAAGTGGACCACCGATGCGATACCGAACACGAGGCTGTATATAAGCCCCCCGTCGATGGCCTGGGCCCGTGCCTTGGCTTCGGCGAAGCGGCGCCCGTAGTCGGCCGGCTGCGGCGACGCAGCACCTCACCGGTGACCCAGCTCGACTCCGTTCAGCGTCAGGAACAGGCCCGCCGCAAGGGGTTTCGCGAACAACGTGCGCAGGGGATGTTCCAGCAGCGATCCGAGAACGCCGACCGGTACGTTCGCCAGGAGCACCAGCCAGGCCGGCCGCTGGGTCGAGGTGTCGATTCGCCGGGTGCGCAGTGTGGTGCGGAAGCCGACCACTATGGCGCGCTGATCGAGTCGCTGCCCGCCGACACGGTATCGCCGGCCGAGTCGGCGCAAGCGCTCAGTTCGCCCGGGCGCATAGCAGGAAGTGCGTTCCCATCGGAGGTGGTAGCGCAGAATTGTTATCGGTCGGCGCAGATCCATATAAGACCAGCATAGTTGCGGTTTTTCGGGCGCCTGGACAGTTTGTTGAGGGTGACCTGGGCCAGCGAGTGCAGTAGCGTCGGAGACAGATCCAGCCGTCCAGACCTACGACTCGACCTAGGAGACGACGACCATGTCATACCCGACCGGGGGCTCCGGGTACAACGCACCCGCGACGCCACCCGCACCTGCCGGCCCCGGCCAATCCGCCGGGACCGGCGCCGCGTCCACCGCTAAGGGCCTGCCGTACTTGCTGGTGGTCGGCGTCGCCGCGCTCGGTGTGATCAACTTCCTGCTCGGCTTCCTCCCGTTCTTCGGCCAGAAGCCGCGGGATCTGGGCCGCGGTGTCACGGTCGAAGGTAATGACACGCTCAGCCTCTTCCAGTATTTCGGTGCGGCCGGACTGCTGGCGATCCTGCTGCTCGGCGGCCTACTCGCCGGACTTTCGTTGCTGCCCAAGCAGAATTGGATCGGCGCCGCCGCCGCGGCATCGGCCGCGGGCTTCCTCGGCACGCTGTTCCTGTCGTTCACCACGCCCGACGATCTGAATGTCGAGCTGAAGTGGGGCGCCTACGTGCTGCTGGCCTTGGCCTTCGCGCAGACGGCCATCGCGGTTGTCGCGGTCCTGTTCGAAGCCGGCATCCTGACCCCGCCCGCGCCCAAGCCCGCGACCCCCCAGGGCCCGCCGGGTGGATTCGGCGGCGGATACGGCCAGCCGGGTGCGTTCGGTCAGGGGCAGCCCGCGGTGTTCGGTCAAGGCCAGCCGAGCCAGTACGGTCAGGGCCAGCCGGGTCAATACGGTCAGAGTCAGCCGGGTCAGTTCGGGCAGGGCGCTCCGCAGTACCAGTCCCAGCAGCCCTACGGTCAGAGCCAGCCGAGCCAGCCGACCTATGGTCAGCAGCCGCCCTCCTACGGCCAGCAGCCGCCCTCCTATGGTCAACAGCCCGGATACGGTGCGGCACAGCAGGGTTCGCCCTATGGTGCCGCACCCGCCGCGCAACCGCGTCCGGATGAGAGTGCCACCCAGCACTTCGGGGCCCCGCAGTACGGTGCACCGGGTTTCGGCCAGGGCCAGCAGGGTCAGCAGAACCAGCCGTTCGGCGGTGAAACCGGTTCGGACCCGTCGTCGGACGCCACCCACGCATTCCGTCCGTCGGACGAGAACAACAAGTAGTTCGTCGCCTCTCCCGGCGCGCCGAGGCCCGGTCGCGGCGCGCCTGACCCGCTCGCGCCGGGAGAGCTGCCACGCTGATTTTCCATGAGCTCCTCGAGACCTTCTCTTGTTCGCCGGACCGCCGAGTCCCGCGGCGCGTCGGATCGTTCGGCGCGGAGCGACCGATCAACGGCGCCGCACACACCCGCGGACGGTTTCGACGAGGTCGGGTTTCTGTCGCTGACTCCCGAGCGCGCCCGTGTGCTGCTCCTGGTCGCCGCCCGGCCGACGACCTACGCACTCGTCGCCGTCGTCGTCGTCATGCTTGCCGCCCTGCTGTCCTCGGACAGCAGCCTGGCCGGTACCTCGGGTGCGATCGCCGCGGGTTGGTTTGCGGCACATCAGGTTCCGCTGGTGATCGGCAAAACCTCACTCGCCTTCCTGCCGCTGCTGCCCACCGGATTGCTGGTTTGGCTGACCGCTCGGGATTGTGCCCGCGCGGTGGAGCCGGACAGTTCGCGCGCGGATATCGGCTGGCTCGTCGGTGCGGCGCTGGCCGGACCGCTGCTGGTCACGGCTGTCTGTTTGGCGGTCGCCGAAGATGCTTCCGGTGTCGTCGCGTTGCAGCCGCCGGGTACGCTCGCCGCCTTCGGCTGGGTCGGCGGCGTGCATCTGGTCGCGACGGCCGGTGGTATCGCGAGCCGGAACCGGCGTCGACTGTTCACCCTGATGCGGCTACCGGACTGGGTGATCGCGGGTGCCTTCGGTGCCGGCCGGACGGTGGTGCGACTGCTGGTCTGCGCCACCGCGGTCGTGATCGTGTCCTTTTTCGCGCACTGGTCGCGCATCGGTGACACCTTTCACACCGCAGGCAATGCGGCTGGTGCGCTCGGACTGATCCTGCTCTCGGTGGCGTATCTGCCGAATGTGGTGGTTGCGACGGTCGGTGTGCTCGTCGGCTCCGGCGCGCATTTCGGGGATGCGTCGATCGGGCTGTTTTCCGTAGTCGGCGGCCCGATTCCGGCGGTTCCGCTCATGGTGGCGGTGCCGACGGGACCCCCGTCGGACTGGTGGGCCGCGCTGCTGTTGATTCCGGCCGCGGTCGGTGTGCTCGGCGGATTGGATATCGGACGGACCTCCCACGACCGGGCGGGCGCCCCTTGGGCGACGCTGACCTCGGCCGGGGTGGCGACGGTGGTGTTGGTTGTGCTGGGCGCGGTGGCCGGCGGTGACCTCGGGACGTTCGGACAGGTGGGCCTCGACCTGCCGATCTTCGCAGTGGTGGCTTTCGGGTGGTTGGCCGTAACCGGATATGTCGGTCTGATGTTCGCGCGCTGGTTCGTCGTTCCCGTCGGTGCGCCGGTGACCGATTACGACGACGAGTACCCCGATTACGACGACGAGTATTACGAAGATAGTGATCACTACGACGATCGTTACGAAGACGATCATTACGAAGACGATGAATACGCGGACTACGACGGCCCCGACCTCGAGGTGGAACTCGACGGCGAACTGGTCGAAGAGCAGACCGCCATCGCTACCTCGGGCAGCGCTACCGTTCCCGATATCGTCGATGCCGAAGTGGTCGAGGCGGACCTGCCGGAAAGTGACCGGGTGGACGGTCGTTAGGCTCTACGTGGTGGTGTCGCACCGCCCCAGCCAATTGACCGACATCCAGGAGTAGACCGCTGAGCTTGCCCACCCCGCCGGCTGCCGTCCCCCAGGCGTCCCCGAATGTCCCGTGGGTGCCCACCGCCGCCCCGGCAACCGTCGTCGTGCTGGCCTCTGGCGCCGGTTCCTTGCTGCGCGCTCTCATCGAGGCCGCTGCCGCGCCGGAGTATCCGGCGACCGTCGTCGCTGTCGGGGTCGACCGTATCTGCCAGGCCACCGAACACGCGGCCGCCGCGGGGATTCCGGCCTTCCGGATGACGTTGAAGGATTTCCCCGATCGTGACGCCTGGGATGTCGCGCTGACCGATGCGGTCGCCGCCTACGCACCCGATCTGGTGGTCTCGGCCGGATTCATGAAGATCCTCGGCCCGGTCTTCCTCGCCCGCTACGGCGGCCGGATCATCAATACCCACCCCGCGCTGCTGCCCGCATTCCCGGGCGCGCACGGGGTCCGCGACGCTCTGGACTACGGGGTGAAGGTCACCGGTTCGACCGTGCACCTGGTCGATTCCGGCATAGATACCGGACCGATCCTGGCTCAGGAGGCGGTGCCGGTGCTCGACGATGACGACGAGGCCACGCTGCATGAGCGCATCAAGGTTGTCGAGCGACGGTTGCTGGCGGAGGTTGTCGCCGCCGTCGCCACCAGAGGCATTGTCTCCGACGGACGAAAGGCAGTTATTCCAGATGAGTGGGTACTTCGGTGACTGAGCGTAAGGGGATTCGCAGGGCGCTGATCAGCGTCTACGACAAGACGGGGCTGATCGAGCTCGCGACCGGGCTGAACGCAGCGGGCGTCGAACTGGTCTCGACCGGGTCGACGGCCGGCAAGATCGCCGAAGCGGGCATCCCGGTGACCAAGGTAGAGGATCTGACCGGATTCCCGGAGACCCTGGACGGCCGGGTGAAGACCCTGCACCCGCGGGTGCACGCGGGTATCCTCGCCGATACTCGTAAGGCCGAACATGTCGACCAGTTGGTCGAACTCGGCGTCGAGGCATTCCAGCTTGTGGTGGTGAATCTGTACCCGTTCACCCAGACCGTGGCCAGCGGTGCGAGCAATGACGAATGCGTCGAGCAGATCGATATCGGCGGTCCGTCCATGGTGCGCGCCGCCGCCAAGAACCACCCGTCCGTCGCGGTGGTCGTCGACAGCGGCGAGTACGACAATGTGCTCGCCGCTGTGCAGTCCGGCGGCTTCACCCTGTCCGAGCGGACCGTGTTGGCGGCCAAGGCATTCCAACACACCGCAAGCTATGACGTCGCGGTCGCGAGCTGGATGACCAGTGTGCTCGCCCCGGCCGCTGAGCCGAATGAGGCTGCCGCGCAGCAGTTCCCGAGCTGGATCGGCGGATCCTGGGAGCGTGCCTCGGTGCTGCGCTACGGCGAGAACCCGCATCAGGCTGCCGCGCTGTACACCCAGAACGAGGGCAGCCCGAGCCTGGCGCAGGCAAAGCAGTTGCACGGCAAGGAAATGTCGTACAACAACTACACCGATGCCGACGCCGCCTGGCGCGCCGCTTACGACCATTCGGCACCGGCGGTCGCGATCATCAAGCACGCCAATCCCTGTGGTATCGCGATCGGTGCGGACCTCGCCGAGGCGCACCGCAAGGCGCACGCCTGCGATCCGGTGAGCGCCTACGGCGGCGTGATCGCGGCCAACGGCGAGATCACCGTGGAGATGGCCGAACAGGTCGCCGAGATCTTCACCGAGGTGATCGTCGCACCGTCCTATGCCGATGGCGCGGTCGAGGTCTTGCAGCGCAAGAAGAATGTGCGCATCCTGGTCGCCGAGCCGCCGCAACGCGCCGGTGTGGAGCTGCGCCCGATCAGCGGTGGCGCACTGCTGCAGAGCCGCGATATCCTCGACGCCCCTGGCGACAACCCGGAGAACTGGACCCTGGTGGCGGGTGCGGCGGCCGATGCGGAAACCCTCGCCGATCTCGAATTCGCGTGGCGCGCCTGCCGTGCCGTGCGGTCGAATGCGATCCTGCTCGCCCACGATGGGGCCTCGGTCGGCGTCGGCATGGGCCAGGTCAACCGGGTCGATGCGGTCGGTCTCGCGGTGCAGCGCGCCGGTGATCGCGCCAAGGGTTCGGTCGCCGCATCGGATGCGTTTTTCCCGTTCTCAGACGGCCCGCAGCAGCTCATCCAGGCCGGTATCCGGGCAATTGTGCACCCCGGCGGCTCGGTTCGCGACCAGGACACCATCGACCTGGCCCGCGAGGCGGGGGTCACCCTGTACCTCACGGGCTCGCGCCACTTCGCGCACTGAGTTACCGCTGCAGCGGATGGGAGCTATCGGCTCCCGTCCGCTGCGCAGGTCATATGACTCGCCTCCGCAAACTGCCGGGTAAGGCAGGCCGGGCGCGCGGTATCCCGGAGGAATTCCTTCCCCAATTCCCGGTCCGCTGTTGACATCTCGGTGCCGACGCGTGCCTACTTTCGCGACCGGCGGACCGGCCGCCATCGGCAATATTCCAGCCCGATGGCCTATGAGCTGTGGGGCCCAACACTTTTCGTGGACAACGCCCGTCTGACTCCGGAACAAAACGCGAGCAATCTCGGCTCCCGCCGATACGTATGGTGCGACCATCCGACCGCACAAAGCTCTGACCGGATCGTCATATCGATTACGCATGCCGTTGCGTGTCGTGGTGCAAAAGACATGGGGCCCAGCCAAACCCACAAACTATCTGTAGTTCGGCGCCATCTTGGACTGAATCGCCGAACTCCTCTAGACCGCGCTGAGGACCTGTCGACCTCCGAGGGGAGCCTTCAACGGCACTTCGAGGGTGCCGAAAACCGCGATCATGGTGCACATTCGGCCGACGGCATCGGCGCGGGTACCCGATCGCAGTTCCACGGTGACCGTCGCATCGGTCTCGGTGACGCCGGCATCCACGCCGTAGCACTCCGGCGATCCGATCTCGAAGTTGACGGCGATCCGATCGCCGGTCACCCGTGACCAGGACGTGAACGGAATCGGATGTGCGCCAACGATCGTCGGATCGGCGGTCAACGCCCGGCCCGCGTCGGCCGGTGACCCCTCGGTCGGCGTACTCTTCGCCGCGCTGGTGGTCGTCGTCTTGCCTTGTGTCCCACCGTTATCGGAGCCACCGCAGGCAGTGACGGCGAGGCCGACGAACAATGCGACGGCTACAGCGGCGGGTCGAACTCGCGACATCCGATACATGCCGACCACCCTAATCGACACGACAGCGCGCTGACGCGAACCACATCAGCAAACATTGAGAACGGCTGCTTCAGATTGTGCGACAAGATGATAGAGCGATAAAGCTCACACAGTAAACATTTGGCTAAGCCTGCGCGTAATACCTGCGCGCCGTGTGCTCGCACAGTAGATTCGGGGCCGATGCGCGCCAATCGGGTTCGCGGCGCACATCGAGTCGGATGCTTGGCACAGTGAACGTTTGAAAGGAAGAACGTGGGCGACACGCTGCGCGTTGGTGAAGAACTCGGGCTCGGCCAGTCTCTGGTCGGCGGTGCGTACACCCTGACTCTGCAGGCCGATGGCAATCTGGTGCTGTCGGAACCGGGTGGAAATGTCTTGTGGTCCACCCTGACTCACGATCAGGGTGTCGAGCGGGCCATCCTGCAGGAGGATGGCAACTTCGTACTCTACAAGGGTGATGGTGCCGCCTGGGCCACCGATACCGATGGCCGGGAAGCCGACCGGCTGACCGTGCAGGCCGACCGCAATGTGGTGCTCTACGGTACGGACGGCAGCGCGCTGTGGGCGTCGGACACCCAGACCGACAACCCGCTGCCCACCCCGGAGTCGGAGCCCGAGCCGGTCGCCGTGCAGGCCGCCGCGCCCGCCGCCGAGGAGGTGCCGCCCCCGCCGCCCGCCGCGCAGATCTACACGGTCGAGCCGGGCGACACCCTGTGGGCGATCGCCGAGCGCTTCTACGGCGACGGCAATCGCTACCAGGAGATCGCCGACGCCAGCGGTATCGACAACCCGGACGCCATCAATCCCGGCCAAGTGCTGACGATTCCGTGATATCGGGCTGATTTGCCGCGCCTGCGGCGCATTCGCTTCGACGAGACGGGCCGCGAACGTCGCTCGTAAGACTCGCTCCGCGGTGGTCATGTGAGCATCGATCCGCGTTTGCCTGAATGGCCGCCGAAAATAACGAGGGCCCCGAAGCCGATTCTGCTTCGGGGCCCTGCTGCGTGGGTGTCTACCGGCTGGTGAACGGCAGAAGCGCCATTTCGCGGGCATTCTTCACCGCGACGGCGACCTGGCGCTGCTGCTGCGGGGTGAGTCCGGTGACCCGGCGGCTGCGAATCTTGCCGCGGTCGGAGATGAAGGTGCGCAGCAGGTTGATGTCCTTGTAATCGACCGTCTCGACGCCCGCCGCGATCAGCGGGTTCTTCTTCGGGCGGCGGGCCTGCTCGGCGCGAACCTTCTTCGAGGGTGCTCGCTTGACTGCCATGTGACGGGTTTCCTTCTCGAGATCAGTGGTTGTCTACCAGCTCGATTTGTGTACACCGGGGAGTTCACCCCGATGGGGCATCTCGCGCACACGTACGCGGGAGAGTCCGAACTTACGGAGATGACCGCGCGGTCGTCCACCCGCGGCGTCCCGATTGCGCAATCGTACCGGACTGGCATCACGTGGCAGCCGCTGTAACGCGGACTGTGCCGCGGCGCGGTCGCCTTCGGACGTGGTCGGCCTGCGGATCAGCTCCCTGAGTTCCGCACGCCGCACCGCATGGCGGGTGACGATCTCCTTGCGCTGCTCATTGCGGGCGATCTTCGACTTCTTGGCCATCAGCGCTTCTCCCGGAAGTCGACGTGCCTGCGCACCGCCGGATCGTATTTGCGCATCACCGTGCGGTCCGGATCGTTGCGGTGACCTGGCAGTGGGCCGACACGCGGCCTCCCTGCAGTATTTGACAATCATTTTCGACAACTGCACTTCGACACTGTACTGTCGCTTGGTGGAAAATGAAAATCGTTTCCGAATGTGGGCGTGGGCCGCGTCCCAGCCTTCATGAGGGGAGGGCTGATATGGCGGTGCCCAAGCGCAGGATGTGGCGGTCGAATACCCGCAGTCGCCGCGCGTGGTGGAAGGTGACCCCGCCGGACCTGGTGCCGGTCGGTGTCGGTGGTGTCGTCCACCAGGTGTCGCGCCGTTTAGCGCGGGCGGTGCAACGCGGGCTCATCGATCCGGAACGGATCTGATCCGCGGTCGAACGGGCGGCGGCTCGGCGGCTGCGGCTGTCGAGCCGCCGTGTACCGATGCGGGGCTGCTCGGTCGAGGGCCTTGTCGAGCACCACGTCGACGGTCATGCGAACTCCTTCCCACGAACCGGTATGTGCAATCCGGCGATAGCTCGCATGCTGCTGGCGCGGGACAGGAACGCGGTTTCGGATCGGATCCAATCGAGAGCGTGGCAACCTGCTAGCAACTTTATTGGTGTAAGTCACATGGCATTCTTCCGCGGCTTCGATTGCGAAACGGTAGCTACCGGATCAATTACGTACTGGGAGTTGGTTTTTCGTGGCCGTAAAAGTCCTGGCGCAGTGATGATTTCGTGCTCTGGCACCGGTAGCCTCATCCGGGAGGGCGGGTTCTCGGAACCCCCGGTTCACGTGGATCACCGAGAACCCGCTCATCGCCAAACTTCCGGCCTCTCTGGCGATTTCCCCGCTTCCCGGCCTCCGGGCAAACCTGGTAAATCCAGCAATAGTGACTCGAGCCGGGCCAGTTGCTCACCCACGAAGTCGGCCGGACCCTCGATCAGCGAGAGTGGCCACGGCCAGTGTGGCCCGCCCAACCGCTTGACCTCTTCGATCAGATCCGCTGTGGTGGCTTCGAGTTCGCTGATTTCCGTGCGCAATTCGCCGACTTGCGCACGCAAGTCGGCTGATTCGTCCTCGAGCTCCTTGATTCGCTGTAGCACCGCGGCCACGCCGTCCACCAGAGTTAGATGGCGGCCCCCGGCATCGGTGCCGAGCTGCGGCCAACCGGACAGCCCCGGACCGCGCAGCTGGATCTGGATATCGCGCAGTAGTGCATCTTGTTCCGGCGTCACATCCGGTTCCTCCTGTACGAAGTCCCACTGGCCGAAATCTATTGTCTCGGATTCGTTTACATCGCAGAGCACGCCGTTGACGACCACCTGTCGCAATGTCTGATGGATATTGCGTCTGGTCTGCACATTGGTGCCCGACCAGGCATCGGTCTGCCACGACCACGCCGCGACGCCGGCGTCCAACGCCCGGCTGATCGACCAATAACCGCCGTAGATACCCACATTCGCGGCGCCGAGCACGGTGGCCGCGCCTTCGAGATAGGCATTGATCGAGAGCTGATCCTGCGGTGTCGAATCGAAATCCGCGGAAAAGTAGATCGGCCGATCCGACCGACCGCCACAGCGCAGCACCTGCGCCGAACCCGCACGGGCGTCGACGATTCCGGCGTCGTAGCCGTCCAGCACCCGGGCCGCGGTCGTCTCCCAGTTCGACACGATGGAGATACCGTTCGCCCGCAAGTCATTGGCCTCAGTAGGGGTCAACTGCTTGCCTGGCAGAGTCGGACCGCCCTCGGAGAGGTAGCGTACGACGAAATCGAAACCGGCCGCTCGGATGGCCGCACCGCCGGGACGGCCAGCAGCGTAGTCGAGACCGAGACGCATGACCCTAACTGTAGGGGGTGTCGTCGGCCGAAATCGGCGGCATTGCCGAAACTGTCGGTGCCCCGTGGTCGACCAGGGCCCCGCGATATCTCAGCGCACCGACTGGAACTCGGACCGGCTCACCCGGAGTTCGGCCCGGCGCTTGGCCTCGAGCGATGCCGCGGTCTCGCGCCGGTCCGGTGCGATGAGCACGGCGCTGATCGGGATCGTCAGCGCGAGCGATCCGATCACGAACATCGGAAAAACGAATTCGAATAGCGTGAGTCCGTCCGGCGCCTTCGCGGTGGGATCAATACTCGGGTCGAGGGCCGCGATCCCGGCGCTATACATGCCCGCCACACCGACGGCGAACAGCAGCACCGTCGCCGCGCGGGCGAGCAGTCCGTGCAGCGCCTGGAACGACCACAGCGTGCCCACACCGGTGATCAGCGCGACCACCACAGCGACCGCCGAGAGCCACGGCGAGATATCGACCGAACCCTGGATCCGGATGGACCCGAGCCCCAGATACAGGGCGAGACCGATGCCGAACCCCATGACCAGTCCACCCGGAATGAGTCGGGTCAGTTGCAGCCGACGGCCGATGATGAGCAACGCGACGAATACCGTGGCGAACGATGTCACCATGGCCGCGACCACCCTGCCGCCGTCGAAGCGCGCCGCGGTACCCGCAATATCGAGGCCGAGCAGCGCGACCGAGGTCGACAGCCACACCCCGACGCCGCCGATCGCCACCGCGGCCGAGGTCACCCACACCAACCGGAACCGGGATGACCGCGCCGCGTGCAACACGCAGGCCAGCCCAACCACGGCGCCCAGCACCGAAACACCGAAGGAGAGTGCGGCGATCCAGTACCCCATCGAGAACTGGTCCACCGCCGCGCCGTCGTTCGCCGCGGCGAACAACCGGACGTCATGCATGTCGGGCGGTTCCTTCCAATTCGAGCGCCTTCAGTTGGGCGATCGCGTATTCGGTGACGGCCGCCAGTGCCTGGCGGACCTCCATGGCATTGCGCGCGTCGATATCCACGATCGGCACCCCCTCGCGCACCGAAAGAGCCTCGCGTAGTTCGGCGATCGGGAAGCGGGGTGCGTCCGGGAAGCGGTTGACCGCGATCAGGAACGGCAGCTTGCGCGCCTCGAAGAAGTCGACGGCCGCGAAGCTGTCCTCGAGCCGCCGAGTGTCGATGAGCACTACCGCGCCGATGGCACCGCGGATCAGGTCGTCCCACATGAACCAGAAGCGGCGCTGGCCGGGCGTGCCGAACAGGTACAAAACCAGGTTGCCCGGCAGGATGATGCGGCCGAAATCCATAGCGACCGTGGTCGTTTCCTTATCCGGGGTATCGGCGAGATCGTCGATACCGTCGGAGAAGCGGGTCACCATGGCCTCAGTGCGAAGCGGGACGATCTCCGATACCGCGCCGACGAAGGTCGTCTTACCCGCGCCGAAGCCGCCCGCGACCACGATCTTGGTCGAGGCGACGCGAGTGTCGGGCTCGGCAGGTCCGGTGTTACCGGATCCGGAGTTGCCGGGCTGCCCATAATTTCCGCCTTGCCTATAGGGCACGGAGTCCACGCAAAGTCCTCTCCATAAGGGAACGGCGCTCGTCGAAGCTCGCCTCGTCGGTCAGGGTCGAATGCACGCGCAGCGCGCCGTCGACGACGAGGTCACCGACCATGACCCGGACCATGCCGAGCGGTCGATCCAGATGGGCCGCGAGCTCGGCGACCGAGAGCCGATGCGTACCCAGCCGCAGGATCTCAGTGCGCAGATCGCCCGCTGGCCAATCGAGATGCGCAGTGTACGACAGGGTTTCGATAACCGCTTCGAGTGGTAGGTCGACCGCGGGTTCGGTGCGGCCAGAGGTCAGGGCATACGGTCTGACCCGGGTGGTCGGCCGGTTCGGCCCGTGGCCGAGTGGACTCGACATCGTCTGGATCAGACGGCTGTCCGGGCGGTGGCGGAGACCACCGTGCCCACACGGTCGACCAGCAGGGCCATTTCGTAGCCGATCCGGCCGATGTCGTGCGACTTGTTGGCGAGCACGGCCAGGTGCGACCCGTTACCGACGCTCATCACCAACAGATAGCCGCGCTGCATCTCGACGATCGACTGCATGACCTTGCCGCCGTCGAACAGCCCGGCCGCACCGGTGGCCAGGCTGGCCAGACCCGCGGTGACCGCGGAAAGCTGCTCGGCCCGGTCCGCGGGTAGATGCGGGCTGGTCGCCTGCAGCAGACCGTCCGCTGTCACCAGCACCGCATGCGACACTCCGGGCACATCCTTGGTGAAGCGGGCAACCAGCCAGTTGAGGTTCTCGTCCGTGGTGCTGTTCGGGTTGGTCATACAAGCCCTCCGTCGTTGTACTGCGCTTCGGCCCGCCCGCTGCGGACCCCACTGAGATGCCTGGTCAGGTTGTTCCGGATCTCCTCCGGATCGCGGACGCCGGGTTCCTCGACCGGCGCGAGGCCGCCGGGCACCAATTGCGCCCCGGGCCTGCGGATCGGCAGTCCGCCGACGGTACGGGCGTCGGCGGTCGGATGGCTGGCCTGTTCGGCGGCTGTCCAGCCGGCGTCGGCGGGGGAGGTCCATGCCGACGGCGCGGATTGTGCCGTCGCGGGTTCGACCAGCCACTCCGAGACCATCCGCTGATAGATCGGGGTGGGCGATTCGCCCTGCACGGGCTGTAGTCGGGTCGAGGTGTTGGTCGCGGTCTCGGCCGAGACCGGCTGTAGTCGGGTCGAGGTCGGCTCGGGTTCCGATGCGGCGGCGGGCTTTCGGCTCGGCAGCGGCGGCCGCACGATGGGATGCGACCCGGTCTGATACGGCTCGGCGGGCTCGCGGGAGACGATCGGGTTCGATCCGGTGTGCGCCGGTTTGTCGGGCTGCTCGGCCCATATATCGGTGACCGCGCCGAGGGACACCTGCTGCGGTTCCACATCGATGACCGAATTCGGCCCGGTGGCAGGATCATCGGTCTGGGTCGGCGGCCCGAACAGCGCACTGTGGGACCGGCCGTCCGCGCCGCGGCGGCTGCTCGGATTCTCGGCGAATACGTCCGCCGAGGTTTCGGCGTGGTCATCTCCGGGTATCGATACCTCAGGTGCGTCGGCGACGCGCATGGTTGGACGACGTTGTGGCAGACCGGAACTGGTGACCGCGAACCGGGACGGCTCCCGCTGCGGCAGGCTCGGCACCGGCACCAGCGTGCGCGGCGGCTGCTGGTGCGATGGGGCTGGCAGCGCGGCCATGACCTGCGCCTCGATGGCCCGCTTGTTCGGATCGGTGGCATCGAGCGGCGGCGCGACCAGTGCGCCGGGCAGGTGCACGCTGGCGGTGATGCCGGGCTGCTGTGCCATGGTCGAGGTGCGGCGCAGGCTCACCGTGATGGTGTGCCGCTTGGCGAGGCGGCCGACGACGAAAAGGCCCATGCGGCGGGCGGTTTCGACGGTGACCTCACCACCGGAGGCCAGCCGGTCATTGGTGAGCTGCAGATCCTCCAGTGACATGCCGAGGCCGCGGTCGGTGATCTCGATCAGGTATCCGCCGTCGACCGCGCGCGCCACCATCACCGCGACCGGTGTGGTCGGCGGGGAGTAGCGCAGCGCGTTATCGATCAGTTCGGCGAGTAGATGTTCGATATCGACAGCGGGCTCACCGGCGACGATGCCGTCGGGCACCGCGCCGATTTCGACCCGCTGATAGTCCTCCACCTGGGAGACCGCACTCCAGAGCATGTCCGATAGCGGGACCGGATGTAGTTGACCGCGGCGCAGCGCGGTACCGGCCAGCACCAGCAGGTTGTCGCCGTTGCGGCGCATGCGGGTGGCGAGGTGGTCGAGGCGGAACAGGCTCTGCAGCCGTTCGGCGTTGTCCTCGTCGTGCTCCAGATCCTCGATCAGCGACAGCTGCTGTTCGACGAGGGACTGGCTACGGCGGGAAAGGGTTTCGAACATATTCCCGATCTGCAGTCGCAGTCGGGCCTGATCGGCGGCGAGATTCAGCGCCTGCTCGTGGATTTCGTCGACGGCGCGGGCCAGCTGGCCGACCTCGTCGGTGGTGTGCACACCGACCGGGGTGATCTCCGGTGTGGCGCCACCGCTGCGCACCACCGCGAGTTCGTCGGGCAGCTTGACGTGCGCGACCTCGAGCGCGTCACGGCGCAGCCTGCGTACCGGGACGACCAGGGCGCGCGCGACGGCCAGGGCCAGCGCCAGACCGGCCAGCAGCATGCCGATGACGATCGTGGTCTCGCGCAACGCACCGGTTTGCGCCTCGGTGGTCCGATGCGCCAGTGCCTTGTCGATGGTGTCGGCGAGGGAGTTGGTGGTCTTCTCGTAGGTATCCGCGCTGGACTGAAGTGAGTCCAGCACGGCGGGATTGGAGGTCGGATCCCCGCCGTTCTGACTGAATGCGCCGAGGCGGATACCGACCGCGTCCAGCAGCGGCCGCATATTCGGCGCGTTGTCCGGCAGGATGATGCCGTAGGTATTGACCATGGTCATCTCGGCACCGGCGGAGGTGAGCACCTTCGGGCGCACACTCGGATTGTGGCCGGCATCGGGGGAGCCGATCATCATGCGCTGCTGGGTGAGTACCCGGCGGGCGTTCTGGAGGGCGCCGATCTGCAGGAAGTAGCGCTGGATGACGAGGTCCTCGACCGAGGGCGAGAGCGCGTACGCGTTGCCGATGCGAACCGCGATCTCATCGGCCTGTTCGCCGACCATCATCGGCGATCCGTTGCGCAGACTGTTGCGCATGGTGGTGCCGGTGGCGACGGCCGATGCCAATTCGGAGGTGACCCGGGTGCTCACCTTGGTCGTGCGCATTCCGGCCTCGAGATCGGCGAGCGCCTGATCGAATTTGGTCAACGCCGCGTCGGTTGCCGGATCTGCGGTGTTTCCCCAGGACGCGGTCGCCGCGACCGCGAGTTGTTCGGTGGCCGTACCGAACTTGACGATCGGCCGAATAATGATGACCTGTTCGGTCGCCGCATCCAACTGCGACATGGTGCGCAGTTCGTTGTTGATACGGAGTACGGCGAAGACAGTGGCCAGCAGCACGGGCAGGACCAGCACGATGCCAACCTTGCGAGTGACCGACCAGTTGGACAGACTGAATTGCCAGGACTGCGGTGCAGCTTCCATCCGCTTCCGTTGCCTCCGCTTGACGAGCTTGCACGAGTGCCCCCGGATGGCGCGTGGCTGTTCGGTTTTGATTCAACCCGCTGAGATCCAACTAGAGGTCTTCTTTTTACCGCAGGAAACATACCGCGCAGAGTGACCAACGGCAATCTGGGGCTGCCGCTCTGTAATTCACTCGAATATGCCTACTCGGAACGGCTTTCGGCACCTCAAAACGGTTGCTGGTTTCCGTCGAGATCTGTACGTGATCACAAACGTGCTGGTCGCTCGACCAGCCCTGGCGCCGTATCGATGCCGGCGCGGCGTGTCGAGCGGCGCCCTCTCAGTCGACTCTCAGTCGATGCGGTCAAACTGGGGGCATGCGCATTCTGGTAGTCGACGACGATCGTGCCGTCCGGGAATCGCTGCGCCGGTCACTGACCTTCAACGGCTACTCCGTCGACCTCGCGGTCGACGGAGTGGACGCGCTGGAGAAGGCGACCGTGCAGCGACCGGACGCACTCGTACTCGATGTGATGATGCCCCGGATGGATGGGCTCGAAGTTTGCCGACGCTTGCGCAGCACCGGAGACGATCTGCCGATTCTGGTTTTGACGGCGCGGGATTCGGTTTCCGAACGGGTAGCCGGACTCGATGCCGGTGCCGATGACTATTTGCCGAAACCATTCGCACTCGAGGAATTGCTGGCCCGATTGCGGGCGTTGTTGCGCCGTAGGGCCACCGATCCCGGCGAGGTTTCCGAGACCATGACGTTCGCCGATCTGTCGCTGGATCCGGTGACCCGTGAGGTGACCCGCGGCGACCGCTCGATCAGCCTGACCCGCACCGAGTTCGCGCTGCTGGAAATGCTGATGGCCAATCCGCGCCGGGTACTGACCCGCAGCCGTATCCTCGAGGAGGTCTGGGGCTACGACTTCCCCACCTCCGGTAACGCGCTCGAGGTGTACATCGGCTATCTGCGCCGCAAGACGGAGGCCGAGGGCGAGGCCCGGCTGATCCACACAGTGCGCGGTGTCGGCTACGTGCTGCGCGAAACACCCCCATAGGGGAGTCGGCACCCCATGGCCAGAACCAATCCCAAGCGGCAAGTGGTCGCCGCGCTCGGCGCGTATCCCGCGGAGCGGGCGGATATGCGTCCACCCATGCCGTTGACCAGATCGGTATCACTGCGCTGGCGGGTAACCCTGCTCGCCGCGTCGGTAGTCGCCATCGCCGTGGCGGTCACCTCGATCGCCGCCTATGCCATGGTGGCCCGCGCGCTGAACGCCGATGTGGACGCGCAGCTCAAGGCTCGCGCGAACACCATGATCAACAATAATTTCGACAGTTTGGGTTTTCAGTCGATCGTGCTGGCCGGCCTGTACTCCAATGATGTCGGAGTTGCGCTGATATACGCGAAAGACAAGGCGTATATGCCCCCGCAGCAAACGATTCCGCCGGTGGGCAGCCAGGAACTCGCGGTCGCGAACGGTGAGTTGCCCTCGTCACTGCGCACCGTGAGTAATCAGCGCGTGCTCGCGGTGCCGACACATTCCGGCGCGACGCTGGTCATCTCGCAGCGGTTGCAGCCGACCCGCGAGGTATTGGACAGACTGGCCTGGTTGCTGTTCGTCGTGGGCGGTTGTGGTGTCGTGCTGGCGGCGGCCGCGGGCACCGCGGTCGGCCGCACCGGGCTGCGCCCGATCGGACGGCTGACCGCGGCGACCGAACGGGTCGCCCGCACCGACGATCTGACACCGATTCCGGTGACGGGTGACGATGAACTCGCAAGGCTTACCGAGAGTTTCAACACAATGTTGCGCGCACTCGCCGAATCGCGCGATCGACAGCGTCGATTGGTCGCCGATGCCGGACATGAATTGCGCACACCGCTGACCTCGTTGCGCACCAATATGGAATTGCTGATCGCCTCGAGTCGTCCTGGCGCGCCGCGGATTCCGGAGCAGGATATGGCCGAGTTGCGGGCCGATGTAATGGCTCAGATCGAGGAACTGTCGACCTTGGTCGGCGATCTCGTCGATCTGGCCCGCGAGGACGCGCCCGAAACCGTCTACGAGCGAGTGGATCTCGGCGAGGTGGCCGAGCGTGCGCTGGAGCGGGCCCGGCGCCGTCGCGGGTCGATCGAATTCGCCGCGCAGTTGCAGCCTTGGTTCGTATACGGTCATGAGGCGGGTCTGGAGCGGGCGATTCTGAATGTCCTCGACAATGCCGCCAAGTGGAGTCCGGCGGGTGCGCAGGTCAAGGTCACCATGCGGGAAACCGGTCGCGGATTGCTCGAACTCGATGTCGACGACGCCGGACCCGGCATCCCGGTCGCCGAGCGCGAGCTCGTGTTCGACCGTTTCTATCGGACCACGGCGTCGCGTTCCATGCCGGGTTCGGGGCTCGGCCTGGCGATCGTCAAGCAGGTGGTGACCAAGCACGGCGGCACGATCACCGTCGAGACCTCCGAGCGCGGCGGCGCCTTGATCCGCATCGTGCTGCCGGGTGCGGCGACCATGCTCGACGGTGTCACCGAATCCGTAACCGATTGACCCCGTTCGAGACCCGGTCGTGATACCGCGGGGCGATGCGTGTTGCCGCCGCGGTCCGTATCGTATTGCCGGACGATGGTGAGCAGGCCGGTTCCGGGCCGTTCGCCGATATCTCGGAAAACTGAAAGCAGGGTCTCAGTTCGCTCTCAGTCGTCGTCGCCAAGCTGGTCGAAGACGTAAGGAGAAAAATGACCGAGGAATCCAAGGAAGGCTCGACGCCGCAGCCCGAGCACGCCGACGCCGCGTCCGGTCCGCATCCGACCCAGGAGATTCCGGTCGTACCACCGGGCCAGCCGAATCCGACCTATCCGCAATCCGGACACGGGGCGCCGGGACCGACACCGCATCCAACGATCTGGCAGCAACACATGTCGCGCAACCCGACTCAGCAATTTCCGGGTCCCGAGTCGGGCCCGGAATACGCCCAGCCGTCCTATTCACCGCCCACCCCACCCGGCGGGCCGTATCCGGGTGCCGCGTTCGGCGCCCAGCCGACGCCCGAACCCGCACGCCGCCCGGTCCGCACCGGCCTCGTCGTCGGCGCGCTCGCGCTCGCACTCGTCAGCGGTGGCGTCGGTGGCGCGGTCGGTTCGCTGGTCACCCGCTCCGATAGCGGTCACGCCACGGTGACCAATGCCCTGGACGCCCCCAAGCCCAATGTCAGCAATGTGACCAACGCACCGGCCGGTTCCACTCAGGCGGTGGCGCAGAAGGTGCTGCCGAGCGTAGTGATGATCAAGGTCGCCAGCAATCGCGCACAGGGTGAGGGCTCCGGTGTCGTGCTGTCCTCCGACGGCCTGATCCTCACCAATAACCACGTCGCCTCCGGCGGTGGTGCCAACGCCAAGATGGAGGTCGCCTTCGCCGACGGCACCACGGCACCGGCCACGCTGGTCGGCGCCGATCCGGTCTCCGATCTGGCCGTCGTCAAGGTGCAGGGCAAGGACGGACTGACCCCGATCGAACTGGGTACTTCATCGAATCTCGCCGTCGGCCAGCCGGTTATCGCCGTCGGCTCGCCGCTCGGGCTGGCCGGCACGGTGACAACCGGCATCGTTTCGGCACTCAACCGTCCGGTCTCCACCAACGGTGAGGGCACTCCGAGCCAGGTGCAGCCGGTCATCGACGCGATTCAGACCGACGCCGCGATCAACCCGGGCAATTCGGGTGGCGCGCTGGTTGACGGCAGCGGCAAGCTCATCGGCATCAATACCGCCATCGCCAGCCTCGGCGGCAGCGAGGCGACCGGTCAGCAGAGCGGTTCCATCGGCCTCGGCTTCGCCATCCCGGTCGATCAGGCCCGCCGGGTCGCCGACGAACTGATCAAGACCGGTCACGCCACCTACGCCCAGATCGGCGTCAAACTGCGCCCGCAGGACACCGCCGCGCGGGTGCTCGAGGCGACGCCGGACGGTCCGGCGGCCAAGGCGGGCATTCCGGCCGGTGCCATCATCACCAAGGTGGACAGCCGGACCATCGACTCGGGCGACGCACTCATCGCCGCGGTCCGTTCCCATCAGCCAGGAGACAAGGTGAAGGTCACCTATACCGATGAACAGGGCAACAACCCCAAGACCGTCGAGGTGACCCTCTCCGGTGCGGCCGCCGACGGCGGCCGATGATGCGGGTCGTGCCGGGCGGATTGTCGGCGCGACCGGGAGCCGACGTCCACCTCGCCGATCTGGACGCTACGGTTACCACCATGGAAATCGATGCTCCTGTCGCGGGGCGTGCTCTGGTGGTGGTCGTCGACGATCGAACGGCGCATGGAGGTGTGGACTCGCTCGGGCCGTTGGTCACCGAGCTGCTCACCGAGGCGGGTTTCCTGGTGGACGCTTCGGTGTCGGTGCAGGCCGATGAGGTGGAGATCCGCAATGCGCTCAACACGGCGGTGATCGGTGGTGTCGATCTGGTCATCTCCGTCGGCGGCACCGGTATGTCCCCGCGCGATGTCACACCGGAGGCCACCTCGCAGGTACTCGACCGGGAACTGCCCGGGATCAGCGAGGCACTGCGGTCCTCCGGTCGCGTCGCCGGTTCGCTCGATGCCGGTCTTTCGCGCGGTCTGGCCGGCGTCTCGGGCAGCACCCTGGTGGTAAACCTGCCGGGCAGCCGGGCGGCGGTCCGCGACGGCATGGCAACCCTTGGTCCGCTCGCCAGCCGAGTGATCGGCGAGCTGTCCGGATTGGCGGAATAAATTACCGCCGCAGACTCCTCCGACGACCCTCGTCCGGCGACACGCCGGTCGAGGGATGCGGCGCGTCTGGCAAAGATTTTCGGAGACGTCCTTCCGGACACGACGAGTGACGAGCACCGCGCCGATTTCGAATCGTTATCCAACGACTGGTTCCGCTCGCAGGTGCCACCCCATCACGGCTCCTGACTCATCTACGGTCTCGCCACGTATGACCGTTCATGGTTGCGCCTTCATCCACCGTGAATTCCTCACGCCGAAATTTGTTTAACAATCAATTACGGTGCTGTCTCGTAGTTACCGTCGGCGTCGTTGTGAAGGCTGTCGCCTTTTGGGGGCGGATCGGTTGTCGTTGCATTTCTGTTTATGCACGTCAAGCGATATGAGCATGTGAGATGGTGTGATCTAGATCACATTGATCTTAATGGAAACTTACGTTGCCAGACCGTTACTGGTCGGTTTAGTCTCGCCACGAGCCACCCACGCTACTGGACCTCGCAGGTCCGGGTGCGACACGTACGTTTGTCGACCCGGCGGAACCCGGCTCGGTTCCGATGCCAGCCCTGACCGTTGCGCCGAAATAACAGCCGGTTACACATCGGCAACAATCGGGCGACAAACTGAGCTGGGCCTGAGAGGACCAACGTCCAGCCTCGATGGTCGAGGTTGACTGTTACAACCTGATGAGGGGAAGTATGAGCGAGAACCGCACCCTGCGCCGCGGTGCCCGGATCGCGGGCCTCGGCGCTGCCGCGGCCGTGGCCATGGGCCTGCTTTCGACCGGTGCTGCCAATGCCGATACCTTCGTGCCGTTGCCGGACGGCCAGAAGAACGGTCCCGACGTGACGCTCACCCGTACCGGTGAGCACGCCCTGATTTCGCCTTCGCTGGCGGCCAACGGTGCCGGCCGTGTGGTCTGGGTTTCGGGCAATGCCATCGCGGATGTGAACGTTACGCCGGAAGGTACTGTCGGCCCGACCAACGGTGCCACGGGCGCCCCGGGTACCAACAACTCCTCGACCCATGGCGTATCGCAGCTGAACACCGGCTACATCGTCGGCTGCCAGGTCAGCATCGCCAGCGATGCCATCTCGGCGGGTCTCTCCGGCAGTATCAACCTCTCGGGTGGTTCGCTCGGCGGGTCGATCGGTGTCAACCTCGGCCCCGGCGAGGTCAAGTTCGTGCAGATCGACTACAAGGACATTCTGAAGCCGGGTCGTTACTCGGTCGAGTACCAGGATGCCGAGATCGAGGTCCAGGGCTGCGCGGGTTATGCCCAGGCGCGCGCCTACACCGTCGTCGAGATCATCGGTGACAACTACTCGAAGACCACCCTTTACGGGCAGCCGTTCAGCATCGGCTGACGTCGGTCAATCCACGAATATTCTTCTCGCTCAAGCGATTCAACCCTCGAGGGACTACTAGCATGATCAACCGTAAGAACGTGGCACGGGTGGCCGGTGTCGGCGCCGCTGCCACCGTGGCTCTTGGCCTGTTCTCCACCGGCGCCGCCAACGCCGATACCTTCGTGCCGCTGCCGGGTGGCTCGATCACCAAGACGCTGTCCGACGGCACCGTGGTCACTATCAGCCTGACCAACGAATCCGCCAACATCAACCCGTCCATGGGCTCGACCCCGCTACACCGCAATGCGTGGGTTTCCGGTAGCGCCCAGGTCACGGTGTCCGGTGACGGCGGTGGCTCGATCTACCCGGGCTACACCGTCGGCTGCCAGGTGAACATCTCCGGTGGCGGCGCCACCGGTGGTGTCGAGGGCACCGCGGACTGGAGTGACGGTAAGAATGTCACCGGTGGTGTCGGCGCGACCAGCGGCGCCAACCTCACCCTCGGCCCCGGCCAGTCGCAGTCGTTCTACGTGCTCGATCTCGAGCAGGCCGACGACTTCGGCGGTGAGACGCACAAGAAGCGCAACAAGTTCAAGAACGGCAGCGGCTCGGTCACCTGGGCCGATGAGACCATCGGTCTGACCGGTTGCGCCGGTTACGCTCAGGCGCGTTCCTTCATCAGCGTCGAGGTGGAGACCGACAACGTCATCACCTGGACCACCCTGTGGGGCCAGCCGTTCAGCCTCGGCTGATCGACAGGGGCAGCGCACCCTGAAAACCTCAGCGGGCTCGTCGCATTCGCGGCGGGCCCGCTTTCTGTTGTGAAACCCTTGGCATCCAGCTGAATTCGCCGAACGTAGCCGATAGGGCAGTGACGTCTGCGAAATCTCACAGGGATTCGGCGCAAACCGCTAACATTGGGCGCACCCAAGATCGTCCACTGACGGGATTGTCGGCAAACCGCTTGATGGCCAATGTCTTTCCAGCGAGCGGTGTCCGCATGAATGGGTCTTCGTCCTCGGTTCCCCGAGGACGACCGCTAGAATCCGATGAGGCGAAGGCGGCGTCACCGGTGGTCTGGACTGCAGTGACAGTCGGAATGTCAAGCCGAAGGTGAGCGCCAGCAGCGGTGCCAACCTGAGTCTCGGTCCCGGCCACGCGCAGTCGTTCTACGTGCTCGATCTCGAGCAGGCCGACGACTTCGGCAACGAGGCGCACAAGAAGCGCAATAAGTTCAAGAGCGGCAGCGGCTCGGTCACCTGGGCCGATGAGACAATCAGTCTCAGCGGCTGTGGTGGCAACGCCCAGGCGCGGTCCTTCATCAGCGTCGAGGTCGAGACGGATAATGTCATCACCTGGACGACGTTGTGGGGTCAGCCATTCCGCCTCGGCTGAGTATTCCGCTCGAATACGCAGAACGGGCCCGTCGTGTACGACGGGCCCGTTTACCCTGTGGCGCAGCTGATTACCGTATGTAATTGTGGCGCAGCCGAATTCCCGTTTGAATTGTCGGGCAGGGGAATTCGATTCAGAATTCGTGACGTCCACCCCCGCTGTGCTGACCGTCGGCGAGCAGGTCGCGGATCTCGATCAGCACGTCGGAGTCGCTGAGTTCGGTATCCGGGGCGGTGCCGAACCGCTTCTTCGCGTGTAGTGCGGGAAGCACCAGCACGAAGTACAGCACCGTCGCGATGATCACGAAATTGATGGCCGCGGTGATGAGCGGTCCCACCTGCACAAAGGTCGCCGGTTTATCGGCAACCAACCGGAAACCCAGGGTGATGTCGTCCCGCTCGCCGAACATGGCGAGAACCGGGTTGATGATGCCGTTGGTGAACGCGGTGACGATCGCGACGAACGCGGTACCGATCACCACGGCTACTGCCAGGTCGACGACGTTTCCGCGAAGTAGGAATTCCTTGAAACCCTTGAGCATTGCCGATATCTCCTCTTCGGGTGAGAGCTGACTCGTTGTGCTCGGCGGTTCGGGCTGCCGTATCGACCGATGCTAGTTGACCTTGATGGCAAATTCTCGGCGAAATACGGTCAATGGAAAACCACGGTCAGGGCGGTGCGCAGCGAGGCGGCGGCCACCGCGGTGGCGTGTTCGGCGTCCATCGCGACCAGCACTACCCGCTCGGGCGCGCCACGCCGGTCACCAGGGCTCGATACGAGCACGACCGCCGCATTGATCGCGAGCAGCCGGGCGGGCCGACTGCCGGGACCGCTCTGTTCCTCCGCACCGATGACATCTACGCGGTCACCCGCCCGCAGGATCTCCGCGACCGCGGTATCGGCCAGCCGAATGGGCACGATGCGCGCATCGCCCGTGCCGGTGGCAAGCGCGGCCAGTCGCGGTCCGACGATACGCAGATCGGTGAATACCTCGCCGGTGTGCATGGCGCCGGTCAGCGTCGCACCGACCAGGACGGCGATATCGTCGATCGCGCCCGCGGGCAGCGTGCCGGATTCGAGAGGTTCGTAACGCAGATCGGTGGCTTCGAGCAGATGACCCGGTGGCAGATCGCGGCCGGCGACCACGACCTCGGTGCGCGCACTGCCGGGATCACCACGCAGGAACAGAACGAGCGCTAGGGCGGTGAGTGCCGCCGCGATCAGGCGCCGGGCGAGCAGCGCATCCGCCCACGGCGGTCGATTCCAGATCGCGTAGCGCAGCGAGTCACCGCGGCCGAGATCGGCGAAGGACCTGGCTTTGCCGGAGGAAATAGTGCCCAAGGGAGCCATGCCCGGAGCCTATGGTCAGCGGCACCAAGACTCGCCCGAGACCGGCGTGCCCTGTGGATAACGACAGCCCTGGGGACAACTACCACAGGGCAGCCTCTACCAGGTAAAAATCAGCTGGCGACGGCAGTGCTGGCGGTGCTCGCGCTGCTGGACGAACCGGAATCCGAACTCGACGCGGAGCTGCTGGCAGCGGTGTCCGACTTCGCGGGCTCGCTGGCGGTCGAGGACCCGCTGCGACTGTCCGTGCGGTAGAAACCGCTGCCCTTGAACACGATGCCAACCGAGTTGAAGAGCTTGCGCAGCTTGCCAGAGCACTCCGAGCAGACGCTCAGCGCCTCGTCAGCGAAGGACTGAACGATGTCGAAGCGGTTGTCACACTGGGTGCACGCATATGAATAAGTTGGCACTGGATCCTCCGCAGGGTTCGTCAATCTGGCACTCTACAGCCGACAGTGCCAACACCGCTAATCGGCATTTCATTCCGCATCCTCACCGCTACCCAATCGATGCAGCCCGTCGTGCGGTGTGAGGGCCCAGCCCATGCGCAGATCGTGCGGCTCCTCGGGGAGCCGATCGAGCAGTTCGTCGTCGCGGACGACCGCGATCAGCCGCGCCGTCGGTCGGGCCGCGGGCAATGTCCGGTCGTAGTATCCGGCGCCGCGGCCGAGCCGAACACCGCGGCGATCCACCGCCAGGGCGGGGACCAGGATCAGTTCCGCCAGCGTGATCGCATCGGCGAGCACCTCGCCCGTGGGTTCCAGCAGTCCGAATCCGGCACGTCGCAGGCCATCGGTGCCGGTGAACTCGGCCCATTGCAGTGGTCCCGGCGGTCCGGTGACCGGCAGCAATACCCGGGCGCCCGCCGCGCGCAGTGCCGTCAGCATCGCGGTCGATCCGGGTTCACCGCGCACCGGCACATACGCGCACACCCAGGCGGGGATGTCCAGTTCGGTGACACTGTGGGCCAACTCACGCGCCTCGGTTTCCCGGTCGGCGCTGGTCATCGCGGCCCGCCGAGCAATGATTTCGGCGCGCCAGGCATGTTTGTCGCGCTCATCGGGCATCTCCACGGTGATCACCTTAAGCTCACCGGGACCCGAGTCGCCGTGATGGCCACATCGGGCCTGTGATGGATGGATAGGGTAGGCGTATGACAGCAAAGGCCGGACAATCCGCGAATGGCGAGGTCGTGTCGTGTTTCCGCACGGCCGTCGTACCCGCGGCCGGACTCGGGACGCGGTTCCTGCCCGCGACCAAGACCGTGCCCAAAGAGTTGCTGCCGGTGGTGGACACTCCAGGCATCGAACTGGTCGCGACCGAAGCCGCCGATTCCGGTGCGCAGCGGCTGGTCATCGTGACCTCGCCGGGTAAAGACGGCGTGGTCGCACACTTCGTCGAGGACTTGGTGCTGGAGAGCACGCTTGCCGAGCGCGGTAAGTTCCAACTGCTGGAGAAGGTGCGCAAGGCGCCCGCGCTGCTGGATGTCACCTCGGTGGTCCAGGACGAACCGCTCGGCCTCGGCCACGCGGTCGCGCAGGCCGAGGGCGCCCTTGATGACGACGAGGACGCCATCGCCGTACTGCTACCCGACGACTTGGTGCTGCCCTGCGGGGTGCTCGATGTGATGAGCCGGGTCCGGCGCAAGCGCGGCGGAACTGTGTTGTGCGCCATCGACGTTCCCAAGGACGAGGTCAGCGCCTACGGTGTCTTCGACGTCGCGCCGGTGCCCGATGCGGTGAACCCGAATGTGCTGCGGGTCAACGGAATGGTGGAGAAGCCCGCGCTCGCGGACGCACCATCGACCTACGCGGCCGCGGGCCGATATCTGTTGGACCGCGCCATCTTCGACGCGCTACGGCGGATCGAACCGGGCACGGGCGGCGAGCTACAACTCACCGATGCGATCGCACTGCTCATCGAGGAAGGCCATCCGGTCCATGTGGTGGTCCACCGTGGGTCGCGCCACGATTTGGGCAACCCGGGCGGTTATCTTCGTGCTGCGGTCGATTTCGCTTTGGAACGAGAGGAATACGGCCCCGCCCTGAGGGAGTGGTTGCAGCATCGGCTCAGTGCGGACTGGGACCCACAGCTGACGACCTATGACTGATAGGCGTGGGCCTCGGGTTTCACCGATAATGGACCGTCGGGTACGAATGATGGTCCATCTTCGTCGCGCGGGATCGGTTGCGCGATCGCGGAATCGGGTCGATGCGGAGAGAGCAGGAAGGGCTGGATGCGCTCGGTTGAGGATCAGCAGATCAAGGTGACGGCGGCGGCGGTCGCGCCCCGGCCGGTCCGGGTCGCGATCTCCGAGGCCCAGGGCCTGCTGTGTGCCGAGGATGTCGTTACCGAGCGGCCGCTGCCCGGATTCGATCAGGCCGCGATCGACGGGTACGCGGTGCGCAGTGTCGATGTGTCCGCCGCCGGCACGGATATCCGCGACGAGGACGGCGAACTGGTTGATCTGACGCTGCCGGTGGTCGGCGAGGTGGTCGCCGGTTCCAAACAGCCGATCCGGTTGCAGCCGCGCCAGACCGTGCGGGTCGATACCGGTGCACCGCTGCCGACGCTGGCGGATGCCGTGCTGCCCTTGGATTTCACCGATGGTGGCCGGGCCAGGATCAAGGTGTACGAACCGGTGCGATCCGGTGACTATGTCCGGCGCATCGGGGACGATGTGCAGCCCGGCGATGTCGCGGTGCGCGCGGGCACCATCATCGGTGCGCCGCAGGTCGGACTGCTGGCCGCGGTCGGTCAGGACAAGGTGCTGGTACATCCGCGCCCGCGGTTGTCGGTGATCTCGGTGGGTGGCGAATTGATCGATATCGATCGCACGCCCGGACCGGGGCAGGTCTACGACGTGAATTCGTATGCGCTGGCCGCGGCCGCGCGCGATGCGGGCGCGGATGTGAATCGGGTCGGCATCGTGAGTTCGGATCCGCGGCGGCTGCGCGATGTGGTGGAGGGGCAGCTGGTTCGCTCCGAGGTCGTGGTGATCGCGGGCGCCATCGGCGGATGGGCTTCGGAGCAGGTCCGCGAGGCGCTCGAGGGGCTCGGGGAACTCGAAATCACCAGGGTCGCCATGCACCCCGGTTCCGTACAGGGTTTCGGGCGGCTCGGGCGCGATGAGGTGCCGACCTTTCTCCTGCCGTCGAATCCCGTTGGCGCACTTGTGGTTTTCGAAGTCATGGTGCGACCGTTGATCCGAATCGCATTGGGCCGCAGACATCCCATGCGCCGGATCGTCCGTGCCAGAACGATCACCCCGATCACCTCGATCGCCGGACGCAAGGGCTATCTGCGCGCGCAACTCATGCGCGATGAGGCCACCGGCGACTACCTGGTGCAGCCGCTCGGCGGCGGCGCGGGCGGTTCGTCGCATCTGCTCGCCACACTGGCCGAGGCGAACAGTCTGATCGTGATCGACCCGGACGACACCGAGATCAGGACCGGTGACGAGGTCCGGGTCGCATTTCTCGCACAGCGTGGCTGAGGCGTGGAGACGATGAATGTATTCCGGCCCACGCCGCATCCCGGTTGGCCGGCGCATCTGGGGCCGCTGCGCGTTGCGGCCGGTGAGGTGAGATTGCGGCCGGTGCGGTTGCGCGATGCGGCGGCATGGAGCCGGATCCGGTTGCGCGACAGGGCACATCTGGAGCCGTGGGAGCCGACCGGACGCGGTGCCTGGGAGGAGCGCAATCACGCCTCGAACTGGCCGTCGCTGTGGTCGAGTCTGAAGGCCGAGGCCAGGCACGGTGCGATGATTCCGCTCGTGATCGAGGTCGACGGTGCGTTCAGCGGGCAGTTGACCATCGGCAATATCGTGCGCGGTGCACTGCGTTCGGCGTGGATCGGCTATTGGGTCGCCAAGGATTTGAGTGGTCAGGGCGTGGCGACGGCCGCGTTGGCGCTCGGACTCGACCACTGCTTCGGCCCTACCGGACTACATCGGGTCGAGGCGACCGTGCGACCGGAAAACCTTCCCAGCCAAGCGGTTCTGCGCAATGTGGGGTTCCGCGAGGAGGGGCTGCTGAAGCGGTACCTGGATGTGGACGGCGCCTGGCGCGATCATCTGCTGGTCGGCATCACCGTGGAGGAGGTGGCGGGGACCGTCGTCGATCGACTGGTGCGCGATGGTCGGGCGACGATTCCCTGAAGCTCGGATACCCGCACGATCGTACCGTTTTAGACGCGCCCGGCTGCCTGCGACGCGCGGGGAAAATGATGGATCTGTGACAGGTGTGGCGTATGTACACGGCGCGCCTGACCGCAGTTGCTGCGACACGGAATTAACCTACGGACGTCGGGGGTGCGTCCCGTGCCACCGGCGACCAGCCTGTGGGGCAGTGCCGAATACGCCTCACAGCGGCCGGACGTCCGTCCGTCCGAGGCGTTTTGCGGCGAGCGAACGCACCGCGACGGGGCGCGGTGCGACCTGGTCGAAAGGCCGAGCGGACGATGCGGTGGGGACGGAGGTGCAGAGGCGAGATGCCGAATTCGATCCTGTGGATCGGACTGGTCGTGCTCTGGGTCTTCGTGCTGTTCCCGATCCTCGCCGACCGGCACCCGAGGATCAGGCAGACGACCGACGCGGCGCTGGCGACCCGCGTATTGCACCGCGGAGATTCCAAGCGGCGCGCCAAGAGCGGTCCGGCCGCCGGACACGACAGTGATCCGGACTACCGGCCGACCCGAGTACAGAGAAGACTTTCCCACAGCGATGATGCGGAGGACCGGATGACCCCACCGGCCGACGAGCAGGTCACCGAGGACAACGATCCCGCGGACAACCCGCCCGAAGCCAGGTCGGAATCCGATGCCGAAATCGACGACCAGGACGGTGAAGTCGACGAATTCGACGACGTCGACGACGAATCCGATACGGTGGATGGCGAGTTGGACGACGTCGACGACGAATCCGATACCGCAGATGACGAATTCGACGACGCCGTCGGCGAGCGGGATACCCCCGAATCCGACAACACCGAAATCGCGACGGCCCGAACGGCTGCGAAGCGGCGCGCGACCGTCGATGATGACCGGGTGGCGGTAGAGCGCACCGAACCGGATGGTGCCCGGAACTCCCAGGCCGCGACGGCGGCACCCGCTCGACTCGACGAATCCGACTCCGACGATCCGGATTTCGTGCCGACCCGGCGCGGGCGCGGCGGCTTCGACCCGGAGGCCGACGCAATCGCACGCGCGGCCCGCTACACCTTCCGGCAGCGCGCGGTGCTCGGTCTCATCCTGGCCGCCGTCGTCTTCGGTGGGCTCTCGGTGGCGCTGAGCCCCATGTTCTGGTGGGGCTGCGGCGGCTCCGCACTCATCCTGGTGACCTATCTGGCCTACCTACGCAAGCAGGTCCGCATGGAGGAGGAAATTCGTCGCCGTCGCCTCGCCCGCCTGGCCCGCAGCCGAGGCGAGCACATCGAGGCGGAGCGCAAGGCCGAACAGCGCGCCAAACAGCGCGTCATGGACCGCGACACCGCGCGCGCCCTCCGCCGCCGCTCCGCCCTCATCGAGGTGGACGACGAAGACCCTCTGTTCGAACCCCTGGATACCTTCGACCCCGCCACCGCGCGCGCCCTCCGCCGCGGCACCGACGACATGCGCCGCGCCGCCGGGGCCTGAGCCGAACCCACATCCGCCCAGGTCAACTATACGATTCGGAGTCTGCCCACCTCGCCTGATACAGTGTCACAGCGCGGTTCCCCGGAGCCGCACGGGGCTATAGCGCAGTTGGTAGCGCGTCTCGTTCGCATCGAGAAGGTCAGGGGTTCGATTCCCCTTAGCTCCACCCTAGAGGTCTTACTAGAACAAGTGCCTGAATGAAGGCCGCGAAGTAGGACCGTGACGCCTGAAGGCGAGCAAGGGCCACCCGCATTGCGGGTGGACTCTCTGAAAACCCTGGAATGGGTGCGGCACAAGGAAAACTTCTGCATCTGCGGCCCATCCGGAACCGGCAAATCACACTTCTGAAGCCCTCGGTCAAGCCGCGATCGAAGCCGGACTGACCGTTGCCTGGTTCACCATCGAAGACCTCGGCGCACTCGTGCGCCGCCACCGCGTCGACGACTCCATCACCCGAGCGCTGGCCCGGCTGATCCGCACCGACTTGATCATCATCAATGATATTGGGCTGCTGCCGGTCAGCCCCGACGCGGCTGAAGGGTTCTACCGGCTGGTCGACGCCGCCTACGAACGCCGCGCGCTCGCCGTGAGCTCGAACCTGCACCCATCAGGGTTCGACGAGATCATGCCGAAAACCTTGGCGACCGCGACAGTCGACAAATGGAGTAGGCGTGGGTTCGCCCACTCCATCTAGGGTGGTATCGGTGCATTTCAGCAGTTCATGACCAGGTTGAGGGTCCGACCGGACTTCTTCCGGAATCGGCAAGATTCTGCAGGAATCCAGGAGTAATCGCGGTAATCTGCGTCACCGTGTCAGATTCCAGGAGACGCACGCTGTCGGTGGTGCCGCCGGCGACCGATCAGGCCGGCCGGGAACCTGGCGGCGCACCGGGGTTTGAGCCCGGCCTGGCCGACGTTGTGACCTTGGAGCGTCGCAAGGCAGCGGCGCTGTCGCCCGGCGACGAGGAGAGCTTCTTCCTGGATACCGTTGCCGAGTATCAATGGGCAAGGGACACAGCAGGTTTGGCCTCGGCAACTCTGGACGGCCTGACGAAACCGATCATCGAGATCTGCCAGTACTACGGCCTGGTGCCGTGGCGGTTGGCGCCCCGTCACGTCGATCGATACTTCGCCGGAGTCGGCAAGCGGGCGCGGTCGACAGTGCGCCGCAAGCTGACGCTGATCGACAACTACTTCGCGTTCCTCGAGCAGCGCTATGGCGGTGAGATCGCCCGCAACTACGGGCTGGCGGTCGAGTCGCCGATCGATCCGTTCAACCGGCCCCGCCATCGCGGCGATTTCGGGCTGCGAATCCCTCCGTCACAGCGAGCCACTCGTGAGTTCTTCGGCCGCTGGCGCGAATCGCTGGCCCAAGCGCGCAAGCCGCTGATCGCCCGACGCGATTACGTCATGGCCAAAATCACCTATATCTCCGGCGTCCGCGCCGCCGAACTCTGCGCGGTGCGGCTCGGCGACATTCATTGGGAGTCGGGGCAGTGGGGACGTTTCCTGGTGCACGGCAAGGGAGCTCGCGGTTCCGGCCCACGCCAGCGGGAGGCATACCTGTTCGAGGAAGGCCGGGCACTGCTGTGGTGGTATATCGAGGATGTCCGCGCCGACTTCTGCGACGACCCCGACAACCCGGACGCGCCACTGTTCCCCTCCGAACGCATTCCACAGGCGGTCAGCGCATTGAATATGACCACACCCGCGATCGCCGTGACGCCATCGACGTTCCGGCGCGCACTCAAGGTCGCCGGTCACCGATTCCTCACCGGATCGGTGACCGAACTACATCCCCACCTGCTGCGACACGCCTGCGCGACCCACAACTACGAGCGGGGAATGTCACTCTGGGAGGTGCAGAAATTGCTTGGACATGATCGGCCGACCACCACGGTTTCCTACCTGGCCACCGCCCACGCAGATCCGGAAGCCGCCACCTTGGCCGCCGCCGACCGGGCGGTGCAACGACTCGTCATGGACAAAGGAAATTTGCGATGAAGTGGAACCTGCGATGGGCCGCGGCCAAACGCGACATCTGGCGGCCCAGCGATCTTCTGACCGCGTTCACCGAGGTCGGCTTCACACCGTCGCTGAGCAAGGTCGCAGCGTTGTGGAGCAGCAAACCCACCACCGTCCGGCTCGACGACCTGGACAAGATCTGCGCCGCGCTCGACTGCGCAGTCGCCGACCTGCTCGAAGCCGAACCCCTTGCCGCCGAGGAGAATCAAAGGCAGCGCCGAGCCGTCGGTGACGCAGAGAAGGCGGCGCGCCCGACACCACGGCGCCGGGCTGGGAACAAGCGATCTCTGCCACCGAACTGACCCAGTGGCGTCCGGGACGAGGAAATGGCCGGTCGGGCAATGCCCGGTCTGCCTGGGCTGGGGCGAGCGGCGCCAATACACCACCTGCGCTGCCTGCGGGAAATGGCGACGGGCCTTCCCTGAGCACGGGCGCTGCCAGCGATGCGGGCACCGCAATCACCTCAGCGGCGACGGGCTCTGCCGTTGCTGCCTGCAGGTTCTTCGCACGACCCACCCGGAATGGGTCTCAGATCCGGTCCCGGGATGCTCAACCCAACTCGTGCTCATTCTGCCCGGACTGCCGTTCCCGCGAGCGACACCGCTGATATTGCCGACGAAACGGAAAAACCCAAGCGCCGCAATAGATCAACCACTCAACGACCTATTGCCGACCCCGAGGCAGCAGCGATGGCTGACCACACCCGAACCCCAGCCCATCCTGTCGCCTCACCTGGTGAACCCCGCGCAGACCGTGCTGTTCGAGGCACAGCGCGATTGGCAATGCTTCCGCGTCGGATCCGACCGGGCATTGCCCGCGCTGACCCCGGCCGCCAGCGAACTGCTCGCGCAGTTCGCTGATCAAGCCCACGCTCACGGCTGGAACCCCAGCCCACGCAACAGCGCCGCGCTGACCCTGCGGATCGTGCTTGGCTGGCTCGGCACCGAGGCGCCTATCCATGAAGCCGACATCCGCGCAGTCGCCGAGCACCGCCACAACTTCAGCATCCGGCGAGTGCTGCAATTCCTCGACCACCACGACATGCTCATCCCCGACCCGGCCCACCACGGTGACGCGACCCAACGAGCCATCGAGCAACGCATCACAACCCTACCGGACCCCATCGCAACCGAAATACGTTGCTGGATAAAGGTTCTCCGCGGACAAGGTCGCCGGCCGCATCCGCAACTGCCCTTCGCCACGATCCGCTCCTACCTGAACTGCCTTCGGCCGGTGCTGGCCGTCTGGGCCGACCGGATCACCAGCCTGCGTGAGATCACCCCCGACGACATCCGCGACGCACTCGACCGCCAGGCACCCGTCACCGCACGAAATCTGTTGTCGGCGTTACACAGTCTGTTCCGGGCACTCAAACAAGAACGAGCCGTCTTCCGTGATCCCACCCGCGGGATCTCCCTGCCCGCGATGCGACGTTTGCCTTCCCCCATCCCCGCCGAGCGGCTCCACGGACTGATCAACCGAGCCGAGGGACCCATGGCCCAGCTCGTTGTCGCGCTGGTCGCCATCCACGCCCTGGGCCCGAAGGAAACAGCCCACCTGCTGCTGACCGACCTCGACCTGCCAGCCGGACGGCTACTGGTTCGCCGGCTCGACCGGCACCACACCGTCTACCTCGATGAACTCACCCACAGCCTGATCAACGCCTGGCTACGCGAACGCCACCGCCTCTGGAACCGGACTCCCAACCCCCATCTGTTGATCAGTCAGGTCACCGCCGCTGACACGACACTGCCCCCGATATCTCACCACGTCACCGACACCATCTTCGAACGCCTCGGTTTGACCGCCACCCAACTCCGCCGCGACCGCATCCTCGACGAAGCCGCCCACACCGCCGACCCGATCCACCTCATGCGAGTCTTCGGCATCGCCGCCAAGACCGCCATGACCTACGTCCAGGCCGCCCACCCCGAACGCCACGCGACAACACCCCGATAACACCAACCCGACCGGCAACCACCCCAATATCCGTCGCCACGAGCAGGTTCCGCGTTCATCAGCAGCAGGAATCTGCGAACCCGCGCGCTTTCGGCTCCTCCATCACGCGCACGTCGTTGTCACTCGAGGTGACAGCTTCCGGCTCGCGCAAGCACCTCGGGGCTGTCCGTGATCTGGCTCTGTCGCACTTTCGCTGACACTCCCGATCGCCGCGCCGGACGTCCGGCGTCACCGCGCTGGGAGGTCCATCCCGCGTCCGCAGAATCCGCACAATCCGCAGAACCTTTGACTCAGCGGATCGGAACCCGGGTTGTGCGGATTCTGTGGATTGTGCGGACATGAGTTCGGGGCGCTGCCCAGGACCCGAGATCTCGCGCCCGAGAGTGCCGCCATGCAAGAGCGAACGCGCCCGGCGGACCTCGCCCACCTCGGATCCATGGACCCGCCCGAACGACGGCTCCGCTGCGTCGGACCCCGGACCCCGGATTGCGCGAAGGCCGAGGGACGCGTAGGGGCGGTGGAGTGCTCGACAGCACGCTCCGCCGGCTGAGCAGCGGTAGCACTGCGACGGCGATCTCCAGGGCCCCGAGCCGCCGCTCCGCCGGATCTCGCGGGCCCGGCCGTTCCGTACCCAACAGAAGGTCGTCATCCGGCGTGGCTCAGTGTGGAGAGACGGTGCTGGAAGCGTCGGTCACAGGTCGCGGAGCAGGTTCAACCCCTCTCGGCGGAGTCGCTCGGATGCATCCACAGCGCTCGCGACCCTGGTGAGGTCGATGTGGAGGGTCTCCTCGGTGATCACTCCGCCGTCGAAGGTCAGGACGGAGCAGAAGGGGAGGGCCCAGTCGGGGCGGGTCGGGTCCGTGGCTACGGCCTCGACAACGATCCTGTGATCTTGCGAGACAGTCCGGCTCACGATGATGTTCCGGCCGGGTGTCGACTCGCGGAACACCCCGGTGAGGGCCTCGATGCGGTCGCTTCCCTGGGCCGAGAGAACGCCCGGGACCTCCAGCGTCGCGGTCTTGGCGTAGATCTCCTCGCCTCCCGGCTCGGCGCCCCAGGCGTCCCTCCAGCGGTGTAGGCCGTCGGAGAGTTCGGCCGGGGTGACCCAGGTGATCGGGATCGTGGTGAGTGGCGCGTCCGGGAGCGGGGGCGCCCCCGCGAAACCGTCGGGGCCTGCGAACTCGACACCCGCCTCGAGCATCTTCACGTCGCCACCCGGCGCGCTGGGCCAGGCCGCGAAGTCGCTGTAGGACGTATCGTTTATGACCTGCCCGTGCTCATCCAGGGTGAGTAGCGCGCAGAGCGGGACCGACCACCCGGGACGGTCCCCGTCGACGATCGTCGCCTCCACGACGACCACCTCGTCGTCGGCCGTGGTCCGCTCGATGATCATCTCCTTGTGCGGCGCGGCCTCGACGAAGATGGTCTCGACGACGCGCAGCTGCGCCCGCGTACGGAAGCGGACGGTCTGGGGTGCGCCGGCGGTCAGGTCTTCGGCGTACACCTCGTCGACCATCCTCATCGGGTCGGTGTTCCACAGGTCGCGCCAACGCTCGGCCAGCGGGTGGAACGTGGTCGTGCCAGTGTCGGTGGACATCGGTGTCTCCAGACTCGTCGGTGGGTCAGACGTCCAGGCTGCGGAGGTCGATCGTCGCCTGGGCGAGGCGCTTGACGTTCTCGGCGGTGATGTCGTCGCGCTGCATCTTGGGCTGCAGCCGGCCGGAGCCGATGGTGTAAAGCCACTTGCCGAGCGCCTGGAAGATCTGCTGCCGGTAGTCGATCCAGGCGTCGTCGAAGGCCGGGGCCTGCACCCCGTGGCGCGTGAGCTCCGACAGGTAGAGGCGGACGAGGTCCTCCTCCCATGCGCGTCGGTCGTCGATGGTGAGGGCGGAGGTGAGGGTGTAGACGACATCCAGTGCCCAGCCGCCGTGTGCCATGCACTGCCAGTCGTACAGCCCCATGCCGCCATCGGCATCGCGGTACCAGTTGCCGATGTGGACGTCGCAGTGCAGCAGGGTCTGGATGCCGGAGGTGTTCGCGCGCAGCGAGTGCAGCAGGCCAGGCCAGATCTCGGCCCGCCGGCGGTAGAGCTCGTCGGGCACGATCGAACGCGCGCGCTCCACCCCGATCAGCGACCGGCCCTTGTAGGAGATGGTCTCCTCAACGCGCTCCTGGAACTCCAGTGAGCTGGGGATCCAGGGCGTGGTGCGGAGGATCTCGTCGTCCCAGAAGGTGCCGTGGAGTGCGGCCAGGTTGGTGACCATGCTCTCGGCCATCGGTCGGTCGACGTACATCGAAATGGGGTTGCCGAACTCCGCGCCGCGCGCCGCCGCGACGTCCTCGAGGAGGAACATCGAGTGGAAGCGGTCCATGTTCAGCCCGACGTGGTAGGTCTGCGGCGTGTTCATCTCCACCTTCGGGCGGAGGTCGCGATAGAAGCCGGCCTCGCTCTCCAGCGCCCCGGTCAGCCCGCAGACCAGGCGGGAGGTGAAGCCCGGGCTGCTCTTGGCGAAGACGTTCTCCGGCAGACCGGCATCTCGGCCGGTCTCGTTGTAGGTGACGGTCAACCGGTCCCGGTAGGTCGAGCCGTTGCTGCCGGATCCGATCTCGTAGGCCAGGACTCGCGCTCCGGGGACCTCTGCACAGAGGGCTGCGGTGAGCCATTCCGGGCTGAGGTGGCGAACGGAGTGCGGGACGTCGCGGAGGTCGACCGGTGTCGCGTTGCGGAAGCGGTCCTCGGTCACCTGGATCGCCACTCGCGCGATCTTGGCGCCCAGCTCGAACTTGGCGGTAACGGACATCGGTGCCCCTTCGTGTTCGGCCATCTCTGCGCGGAACGCGGTCGCGATCGCACAGTCGTGCGCACGGTCGTCGGGGAGTGGGCACCCGGCGTGTCGAGGTCGTACGCACTAGGTCGGTGGCGCCGGCAAGGGGTCGACGAAGGTCCAGGCGGACCGAAGTGGTCGCCGCACCCCTGTGTGACGCTCGACTCACAAAAACTGTGAGTGCACGCTAACAGCAGTTGCGTGGCCGGTCAACGGGTGAGGTTCAGCCTCGCCCGGACAGGCCCCAGACGATGAACTTCGCCATCTCAGAGGCCAGGGTCGCCCGTCCGACGGTGACCGGGAGGAGCCAGCTGCGGTGCTCGGCGACGCTGAGTACCGCGGCCAGGATCATGCGAGGGACCAGGACGGGGTCCGTCTCGAACCCGTAGCGCATGGTCCGCGACTGCATCTCGGCCTCGAAGCGGGCCAGGAAGGCGGTCATGGTGTCGCGCGCCTTCTCCAGTACCTCATCGTCGCCCGAGGGTTGGTTGATCTCTGCGGTCACCGTGAGGAGGGGATGTGACGGCTCGAGGACCAGGTCGAGCAGGGCTGACACGAAGCTCAGCACTTTCTCCTCGGTAGTCCCGGTGTTCGCGCCCGACACCCGGTCGACGAGTTGGGCGGCCACGAACTCGCGGACCGGCTCGAGGACGGCGCTGTCGAACAGCTCGGCCTTCGAGGGGAAGTGTCGGAACAGCGTCATCTCCGAGACTCCGGCGTGGAGGGCGATCTCCTTCGTCGTGCTGCCGCGGTATCCGTTGGCCCCGAAGACCTCGCCTGCGGCCACCAGGAGGAGTCGGCGGCTCTCCTCGCGCTGGCGGCGTCGGGTGCGGGGCTCGGCGATGTCGGGCTCCCGGGCGTCGTCGCCTGCGGTGGCGCGTGCTCCGCTCATCGACCCGTTGCCTCCCTTCCTACTTGCTGTTAGTGTCCACTCACAGTTTATCGTGGGCCTCTATCACGCGGAGGTGAGGCATGGGCGTTCTGGAACCCCTGAAGACTAGCGACGAGTTCCCCCACGAGCCGGTCGGCACGAGTACGGCGCCATGGACCGACACGTGGTGGTTCGTTTGTCGAGACGAGAAGGCCGACGTCATCGTGGAGACCCATCTGACGCTCATCGCGCCGGATGCGGCTCGCTCGGCGACCCTGGTGCGGCGTGGCGCCGCGGAGCGGCAGAGTGTGTGGCGGGGCCGGTCGACCATCGCCGCGCCGTCACACGGCACCGATGAGGTCCGAGTGGAGGTCGACGATCCACGATGGACGGACGACAAGCGGGTGACCCTCCACGGGGCGATCCCCGGAGCCGCCTTCGAACTGACGCTCACGGGGCGGTTCGACGCGACGGACAACACCGCGCTGGCCCCGGGCTTCCTGCCGGTCGACCAGAGCAGCGGCACGGTCATGCGCAACCTGCAGCACGCCATGCGGTTCAGCGGGTGGGTCGACTTCGGGGGCGAGCGGATCGAGGTGTCCGGCGACGCGTTCCGTGATCGCTCCTGGGGCTGGCGCGAGCACAACGACCTGCTCCGGCACGGGTGGATCTCGGTCATGGGGCACGCGGGCGACGCCTCATACTCCGCCATCGGCTTCTACCGCGGTGAGGCTCGGGAAGGGGAGGGCGGCCGCATGTACGGCTGGGTGGCCGACGCCGAGGGAGTGCGCGCCGCCGTCGACGCGGAGATCGTCCTCGACGGTGCCGCCATCCCGACGGAGATCCGGCTCACGGAGGCGGACGGCCGTGAGTTGCACCTCGTGCGTCAACAGCATCTGACCGCCACGTTCCTGTCCATGCACGAGGCTCATTCGGCGGACAACGAACGGCTGATCGCCATGATGAACCATCATCTCGTGCTGAGGGACGCCGACGGGCGTGACGGCTGGGGCTACGCGAACGTCGGGTGGCCGATCACCACCCATCCGCTCGCCGGTATGCAGGCGTTCCCCCGACGAGAGGCGACAGCGTGATGGCCCGCAACCCATGGGTGGCGACCCTGGAGTCGACATCGCTGGACACCGACCTGGTCGGGGGCAAGGCAGCGGGTCTGGGTCGGCTCGTCCGGCAGGGCCTGCCGGTCCCGCCCGGCTTCGTCGTGACGAGCGAGGCGTACCGGAGCGCGACCGCCGGCCTCGAAGACAGGCTGGCTGCGGCGCTTCGCGAGAGTGGGCCTGAGCAGGTCGCGGAGCAGGCCCAGTCCATCCTCGCCGAGGACGGCATCCTGGACGGCGAGCTCGCCCTCCAGATCCGTGCCGCCTACGCCGCACTCGGCGACGACGTGCCCGTGGCGGTCAGGTCGAGCGCGACGTCGGACGACTCCGAGGACGCCTCGTTCGCCGGACAGCAGGACACCTACCTGTGGATCGTCGGGGCGGACCAGGTCCTGTCCCACGTCCAACGGTGCTGGGCGAGCCTGTTCACCGCGCGGGCCGTCGAGTACCGGACACGGACCGGGCAGGACGGGTCGGGGGAGCTACCCGCCATGGCGGTCGTGGTCCAGGAGATGGTCCCGGCCGCCGCATCGGGTGTGCTCATGACCTTGAACCCGGCCAACGGCGACCGGTCCGTGGTCTACCTCGAGTCGGCCTTCGGACTGGGCGAGGCGATCGTGCGCGGCGAGATCGAACCGGACACCTACACACTGGCCAAGAACGATCTCGGCCTGACGGCGCACAGCGTCGGGAACAAGGCGATCGAGTATCGCTTCGACCCCACCGCCGGGGCCGTGGTTCCGGTGTCGGTCGAGGGCGACCGTCGATCCGAGCCCTCGCTCGACGCGGGTACCGCTCGACGTCTCGCCGAAGTCGCCCTGGCCGTCGAGGAGGCGTTCGGACGGCCCATGGACATCGAGTGGGCCGTCCGGGAGAAGGGGGAGGTCGCCCTGCTGCAGGCCCGGCCGGAGACCGTCTGGGCGAGGCGAGCCGCCCCGGTGGCGGTGACCGACCCGATCCACAGTGACTCGGGGGTCGACGGGAGCCACTGGACCACCGCGAACGTCGGCGAGGCCATGCCCGGGGTCCAGACCCCGCTCAGCTGGACGATCTGGCGCGGAACGGTCGATCGAGGGATGCGCGAGGGGGCCTACGCACTCGGCGCCTTCTCGGCCGCGGAGCGGGATGCCGACGACGAGATGCTGGTCGACATCTTTTTCGGCCGGGTGGCCGAGCGAGTGAGCTTTCTCGGGCTCCTAGGTGACCGGATTCCGGGGACCACGGGCGCGGAGATCATCACGGCGTACCTCGGGGGAGTGCCCGAGGATCTCGTCTCGGCTCCCACCAACCGGCGACTGCCGATCATCGCCTGGCGGCTGCCGCGGAGCTTCCGGCGTCAGGCGAAGGCCGTGCGTCTGTTCGCCGACGAGCAGAACCGCTGGTGGAGCGAGCAGATCAACGGTCTCTCGGCGCTCGATCTGGCGGGCGCCCGCCGTGCGCTGGCCCACGCCGTTCGGCGGCACTCCGATGCGGTTGCGATGCAGTGTGTGAGCACGCTGGTCGCCATCCAGCCCGCCTACGATGCGCTGGCCTCCGTGGCGAAGATACGACCGGGAACCGATCTGTCGACGCTGAGTGCCGTTCCCGGTGGCCCGGAGATGGACGTCATCGCCGACATCTGGCGGGCGTCGCGTGGTGAGCTGACGGTGGCGGACGTCATCGCCCGCCACGGTTTCCACGGCCCACGGGAGGGCGAGGCCTCGTCGCGGGTGTGGCGTGAGGACCCGAGCCCGCTGGCCGAGCTCGTGCGGCGGTACGCCGAACAGGACGACTCCTCGAGTCCGATCGCCGACATGGCGGCCCGCCGTTCAGCGCGCGCCGAGTACGAGAAGGAGTTCGTCCGAGGACTGCCGCGTGCGGCTCGTCCACTGGCGCGAGGCGTACTTGCGCTCGTGCGTGCCCGGCTGCCCCTGCGTGGGCTCGCCAAGCGCTCGATGTTGCAGTCGCTCGACGCGGCACGCGGGGCCGCTCGCCGGATCGGCGAGCACCTCGTGGAGCAGGACGTCTTGCGCGAGGTCGACGACGTCTGTTTCCTCACCGTGGAGGAGTTGACCGGCGAGCTTCCCGAGCAGGTGGCCGCGGTGGTCGCCGCTCGTCGGGCCACCCATCGCCGCTACGCCGAACTGGCCGTCCCGGACGCGTGGAGCGGCACACCGGAGGCTCTCCCGCGCGCGGAGATGTCCGCCGCGGAAGGTGACGTCCTGACCGGTGTCGGGGTGAGCGCAGGTGTCGTCGAGGGCATCGCGCGGGTGCTGGAACACCCCGATCCCTCGGCAATCGCGGAAGGCGAGATCCTCGTCGCGCCGGTGACCGACCCCGCGTGGTGCGGGGCAATGTTCCTCGCCTCGGGACTGGTGGTCGACGTCGGCGGAGCGCTGAGCCACGCGGCCGTCGTGGCCCGAGAGCTGGGCCAGCCTTGCGTGGTCAACACCCGTACCGGCACCGCGCGGATCCGGTCGGGCGACCGGATCCGGGTCGACGGCGATCTCGGCCAGGTCACCGTCGTCGCACGGGCGGAGCTCGACGAGACGGCCTCGATACCAGAGCCCGACCTGCTCGCCACGGAGTGAAGGATGACGACTGACGTGCCCACCCCCACCCACGGTGCCACGGAGCGACTGGTCGGACCCGCACCCGTCCAGTTGGCCAACGTTCGCGACATCGGTGGCCTGCACACCGACGACGGGCGGACGACGGCGTCCGGGATCCTCATCCGGTCGGATGCACCGTTCATCGGTGACCTCGACCCCGAGCTGCAGCCCTGGCCGCCCCGGACGGTCGTCGACCTGCGGTCGCCCACGGAGATCCATCGCGAGCACCCGTGGGCGGCGGGGCCTCCGGACTATGTGCACATCCCGCTGCTCAACGCCGATCCGGTCCGAATGGCGCTCGACCGGGAGATGGGTCATCTTGTCGGGCTCTACACGGCGATGCTGCAGGACGGTGCGGAGCGGATCGCCCGGATCGCGCGGCTCGTGGCGGAAGCTCCGGCGCCGGTGATGGTGCACTGTGCCGTGGGCAAGGACCGCACCGGTGTCGTGGTCGCGGTGTTGCTCGCCGCCGTCGGCGTCTCCGAGTCGGAGATCGTCCGGGACTACCGGGCCACCGAGGCGAACATGCCGGGGATCGTCGCACGCATGGTTCTCGGGCGGCCCCCCGAGGAACGCCGAGCGATGCGCGAGGTCGCTGCGGACCCCAGTCGCGACGTGTCCCAGGCTCCGGAGCACGCCGTCGTCGCCGTGCTCCGGGAGATCTCAGCGGCACCGGGGGGGCCGGCCGGCTGGCTGAGGCGGGCCGGCCTGTCCGCGGTCGGTCTCGAAAGGCTGCGTGACCGGCTGACCGTCGATGGAAGGACGACTCACGCGGCGGTGAGTCCCGCGTAGGTCGTCATCGTCGCGAGGAGCAGCAGACGGCCATTCGAGTCGAGGACCTCGGCTCGGGCGGCCGCATGTCATTCACGCCACGCAAGCGACGAAACGAGAACTTAGTCCGCTCCGAACAACTGGTGCCGCACGCGATTCCCATTGCCGAACACCGCGAATCGGGCGAAAACCTGATCACGATGGCAGACCTTGCCGTCACCGCAGACGATCGCCGCTTCTACCTCGTTCAGATATCCACCGGTCGACAGGTCGAGTCGCGCGTCGCACATGCTCTGGAAGCCAGCATCCAGACTCCGCCGCTGGCCCGGTTCCTCGCCGACATCACGACCGCAAGGGCTTCGGCATACAAGGCGTTTCACTTCGGGGCCGCAGCCAGGCTCTCGTACCTTCCCCGAGTTCGTTACCGGCGAACGATCCTCTTCGGCGCGCTGGCTACTCGCTGCCGGTGCGGGGCGGTCGCGCTTGATCGACAGTGGCTCGGGCGTATCGAGGCTGGGAAGCTTCTCGCGGAGCTCTTCCAGGGCTCTGACCTGGTCTTTTGTGTTCGAGTAAGCTCCCCTAACCTCCACTTCATAGGAACCCGCAGGTCAACGACCTACGGGTCTTCTGTTTTCTGGTGACTAGATCGAGTTGTGTGGTTGACGATGCCTGTACCTGCGGATTTGCACCGACCGCGGATTGATTCCCAGCATGTCTCTGAGGCTGAATCGAATCCCGACAGACATAAGGATTAGTTATAATCGTCCGGTGTGTTGGAGCATTGTGCTGCTCGAGCCGGTCAACGACTGGTTCCTCGACCTGGTGAAGAACGAGCCGATGATCGCCGACAAGATTGAGGAAGCCTTGGACGAACTGGCTAAGCGTGGACCGGAGCTAGGAAGGCCGTTGGTCGATCGAATCCACTACAGCAAGGCGCTGCACAATCTCAAAGAGCTTCGTCCTCGAACCCCGGTGGGTTCCGAGATCAGGATGCTGTTCGTCTTCGACCCAACGCGGGAAGCGATCGTGTTGGTCGCTGGGGACAAGTCGGGCCAGTGGAATCGTTGGTACCGAGATGCGATCCCCCTCGCTGAACAGCGCTACCACGCCTACCGGGCAACGAAGGAGGAGTCATGAAGGGTGTGTCTTGGGAAGAGGCCAAGCATCGCGCTCGTGAAATCGACCCGACATGGGATTCCCCTGAGCGCATCGCAGCGCGAGATGAAAGCCGCGAGCAGATGCGCGCGGAGCAGCGCGGGCACCAGCTTGCCGAACTCCGCAAGCAGTGCGGAGTGACGCAGGCCAAGGTCGCTGAGCTGATGGGGGTTTCGCAGGCCCGGGTGTCGCAGATCGAGCACGGCAAGATCACGTCCATGGACTTGGTTCGCGAATACGTCGTCGCGCTCGGAGGAACCCTGGATGTTGTTGCTCACGTTGGTGATTGGAGCGTCAAAGTCGCCTAGCGTGCAAGCCTGACGGCGGAGTCGCGGATGGATTCGGCATGCACTAGGACAGCGGCATGCGACTGCGGTTGGTCCGCGGTGACGAGATGGCGGCCAGGTCCAGGGTATCGAGCGCACGGATATGGTGTCGGTGCTTGGAGGGGCGCGGGTTCAGTCAAGCAGAGTCGTGGGCTGTCGGTACGTCTTGGCAGGTCGACCGCTGAAATGTAGCTTGCACGTCGAGAAGCGGAACCATTGTGACCTTGGTATGTCCGCTTTGACCTATGCCTGTACCTGCGGATTTGCGCGGACTGCGGTTCGGTTCCCGGCATGTCTTTGCGCCGGCCGGATTCGCTCCCGGACACCCGATTTGTCGGGTATCTGTTACAGAACGTCGTCGCTGCCTCGCGAGCCGGACTGGCTCGAACCAGTGGGTTTGTCTACAGCCTGAGGTACAGCCGCACGGCGCGTTCCACGCGTTCCACGCGTTCCAAGTCTTCCGGGACAGGTACCCGACCATGTCCTGGACACATTGGGTATCCAAGGAACGGATCTGGTCCACCAGCAGAAGCGTTGAGCTGCCGAGCAATTCAACCCGCGGACGGAACGGTGAATCTCGAGCCGAGGTCGAGGTGGGTACCACCGTGACCATGGACCAATCGATTTCGGATAGGACTACCCCATAGCGTTTGCCGCGTTGCTCGCGGCCGCGGCTGACCTGACCGAGATCTACCTGATGGACGGCTGCGCGGATCACCAGGCGTCCGGCCGACAACCACACCGCGATCATCGAATTCCTGGTCCCCGACGTCGACGCCGATTACCGGCGCTTGCGGGATACGGTCCAGGATTTCGTCAACGAGCCCACGACGATGCCGTGGGGAAACCGGTCGTTGCTGTTTCGCGATCCCGACGGCAACCTGATCAACCTCTTCACCCCGGTCACCGCGCGGGCCATCGCGAAATTCGCCAGCTGACAGCCGCTCATCCGCTCGCCGGCATTCTCGGACGTTCCACGCGGACGCCAACGGCCCGAGATAGCCTCGGGCCGTTGATCTTCGGACTGTCGCATCTGGCCTGCAGGCAGGAGTGCCGACAGCATCCTCGATGACTGGGGACTTCGAATATGCCGCTACTTGACCGAGTTGGCCAACTGATCGGCATAGGGGGCAGTGAATTTTCCGACGATGGGAAGCTCTGCGCGGACACCGCCGGTGCTGTTTGCCTGGACCATGGCCATGATCCAGACGACGACCGCGAAGAGCGCGACCGCGAGTCCGGCGAGGCTGAAGATGATCCCCAGGACTCCGAGGAGCGAGCCGACGATGCTCAAAACAATATTGACCACCGAGACGGCCCCGAAGAAGACGATCGATTGCGAGGCATGGAATTTCACATCGGGATCGTTCTTTCCCACGAACAGGAAGATGATTCCGGTGAGCCATCCCAGTGCGTACGACAGGATCGCGCTGGTCTTTTTGTCCAAACCGGCGGACTGCGGTTGGTTCGCGGGAGGTTGAGAAGATGTCATGGGGCAAGTAGATACCGCGCGCGCCACCTACCGATCCCAGGTTTCAGCCCGAACCTACAGGTCCGGGCCAGCCGGCGACCGGGATGACCGCCTACCTTGGGTCAGACACAGGATCGTCATCAGGGGGAAGACCACCAACGGCGTCACGAAGACGAGGTTGGCGGGGGTGGAGTAGTAGAAGGCGTCGATCGGGATCCACGCAAGCACTGCCGCGAACAACTGGCCGAGGACCACCAGCCACGCTCCTGACAAAAGCTGATAGCGCCCGGACATCTTGCCTCGCAGGAGAAGTGTCGCGCCGGAGCCAAGCAGTCCCGCGATGAGTAGGAACGCGAACGAGAGCAGCGTCAGCAGGCGGTCGGCGGTGACCATCGAGTCGCCGACCGGCAGGTATTCGGCGTTCTGCCACTTGCCTTCCTGCGACTGTATCCATGCGCCGAAGGCTTGAAAGGCCCACAGGAGCGCGCCGGGGATCGCCAACCA
>NZ_JBSUQM010000025.1:0-81282 GCF_054065835.1 Nocardia citri | reverse complement strand
GCCGCGGCGAAGGCCTGTCGGTCCCGCTGCTGCCGGACTGATGCGCGCGAACGTGGCGTGTATCCCTCCGTGCAGGCCGGTTCGGCGGGGGCCGGGCGCCGAGCGGGCCCCGGGTGGCGCGAACCCCAGCACTGCTCCGCCGATCAGCGAGAACGTTTGGGGCGCTTGTCCATCAGTCGCAGGATCAGGGGGGTGAAGATGAGTTGCATGGCCAGATCCATCTTGCCGCCGGGGACCACGATGCAATTGGGGCGAGACATGAAGGAGTCGTGCAGCATCGATAGCAAATAGGGGAAGTCGATGACCTTGGGGTCCGCGAAGCGAATAACGACGAAACTCTCATCGGCGGTGGGGATGGCGCGGGCGATGAAGGGGTTGGAAGTATCCACGGTGGGGACGCGCTGGAAGTTGACATAGGTGTGGGAGAACTGGGGGCAGATGTATTTCACGTAGTCGGGCATGCGTCGCAGGATCGTATCGATCACGGCCTCACTGGAATAGCCGCGTTCGGTTTTGTCTCGGATCACCTTCTGGATCCATTCGAGGTTGACGATCGGCACCACACCGACCAGCAGATCCGCGTATCGCGCGACATTCACCGAATCGGTCACGGCGGCACCGTGCAGTCCCTCGTAGAACAGCAGATCGCTGCCCGGCGTCAGATCCTCCCACGGCGTGAAGGTGCCGGCGGGTTGTCCATAGGGTTTGGCTTCCGACTCGTCGTGCAGGTATTTGCGTACCGCGCCGACGCCGGTCTCCCCGTAGTCGCGGAACAGCGTCTCGAGCTCTTTCAGCAGATTCGCCTCCTCACCGAAATGCGAGAAGGTGCGATTGTTGTTCTGCTCCGCCTCGGCCATGGCGAGTTTCATCTCGTTGCGGTCGTAGCGGTGAAACGAATCCCCCTCCACGATCGCCGCACTGATCCCTTCGCGGCGGAATATCTCCTGAAAGGTGCGCGTGACGCTGGTCGTGCCCGCCCCGGACGAGCCGGTGATGGCGACGACAGGGTGTTTGACCGACATGAGATCTCCTCAGGGATTTCAGCGCCCAGCCGGACGGAACAGCGACCGCGACCCGAAAAGTGAACTGTCGAAACTGGGCCCTTCCTCGGGCTCGCTGTGATAGCGCTCGATTCGCGCGACCTCATTGCGCGAACCGAAGATCAGCGGCACCTGCTGATGCACCTGCTTCGGCGCCACCTCCAGCACCCGATCACCACCGGTGGTCGCCCAGCCTCCGGCCTGTTCGACGATGTAGGCGATCGGATTCGCGCCGTACAGCAGCGACACCCGCCCCGGCCGCCGAGTGTCGTACGGATAGAGATAGACCCCGCCGCGCGTCAGGATGTGGAAGGTATCCGCGACCAAGGACGCGACCCAGCGCATATTGAAATCCCGCCCGCGCGGACCGTCCACACCGTCGAGACATTCGTGAACATACCGTCGCACCGGCCGTTCCCAGAACCGCTCATTGGCGGCATTGATCGCGAATCCCGAAGTGTCCTCCGGGATTCGCATCCGCGGATGGGTCAATACGAAGGCCCCGATCTCCCGATCCAGGGTGAATCCGTCGACACCGCTACCGGTAGTCAGCACCAGCATGGTCGCCGGTCCGTACAGCGTGAATCCCGCGCAGACCTGCCGCACCCCCGGCTGCAGGAAGTCCGCGGTGGTCGACGGACCACTCTCTGGTGCCCGCAGGATACTGAAAATCGTTCCGACAGGAAGGTTCACATCAATATTCGAGGATCCGTCCAACGGATCGAAGGCCAGCAGATATTTGCCGCGCCGGTGCACATCCGGCACCGGATGGATATCGGCCATCTGCTCGGATAACAGCGCCGACAGATGCCCCGTCCATTGGGTCTCGGCCACCATGATGTCATTGGCGATGGCATCGAGTTTGCGGTGCACCGTCGGCGCCAGATTACCGGGTTCGGAGGCACCGAGGGAACCCACAATGGCGCCCCTGGTCACCTGATTGGCGATGATTTTCGTCGCGGTGGCAACGACGTTCACCAGAGCGGAGAATTCACCGGATGATCCGGGATGCCGGTGCTCCTCCTCGATCGTGTACCGGGTGAGGGTCTTCAGTCCTTCTGGCATGAGTTCTCGATCTCGTCACCCGGGGCCCTTGCGGTCGGCCCATCCGGCTGCTGTCCTGTCCCGAACACACTGCTGCCGTAAATATCTCGGTCGGTCAGCGTGATCAGGTCGGTCTTGGTGAGCGGTCGCCGTAGCTCGACCAGCCGTTTGGCCTGCCGTAACCGGCAGCGATCCAAGGCATTGCGCACACTGCGCGCGTTCGAGAATCGGGGCCGGGTCATCCGCAGCGTGAGATATTCGCCGAAGGCAGCGTATCCGATCTCGTCGAAGCGGAAATTGTCCCGTACCACCATGAGTTCGGCGATGCACACCAACTCGTCATGGGTGTAGTCGCTGAATTCCAGATGATGGGCCACCCGCGAGGACAATCCCGGATTCGCGGAGAAGAATTTCTCCATCCGATCCGGATAGCCCGCGAAGATCACCACCAGGCTGGTGCGCTCGCTTTCCATCTCTTGCAGCAGGATTTCGATGACTTCCTGTCCGTAATCGCGTTCGTTCTCCGGCCGGAACAGGTAGTAGGCCTCGTCGATGAACAGCACTCCCCCGGCCGCCTTGGCCAGGGCCTCCTTGGTTTTGGGTGCGGTGTGTCCGATGAACTGGCCGACCAGATCATCCCGAGTTACCGTGTGTACCTTCGGTGTACGGAGATAGCCGAGCGCATGCAATATCTCGGCCATTCGCAGGGCGACGGTGGTTTTACCGGTGCCTGGGCCGCCGGTGAAACTCATATGCATGGTCGGCCGCCAGGCCCGCAAACCGAAGCGCTGCCTGGCCCGATCGATCAGCAGCAGCGCCGCTATCTCACGCACCCGCCGCTTCACATTCGCCAGACCGACGAGTTCGGCGTCGAGCCTGGTCAATACGTCCGCGACATCATTGCCCGCGATATCGGTGGACAGATCCAGCACCGCATCCTCGGCCAGCGGTTGCTCCGGCGCCGCCTCCGCGGGCACCGCTCGCACCGGCCTGCCGTCCTCGACACCGGGCCGGTGCAATCGGAAACCGCTCGCCGCACTCGACCTTTCAGCCGCCATACCGGGTCCCCGGTCGTTCGTCGGTGGCATACGAGTGCAGCCCGTAGGTCTGGCGCCGGTCCGGTCCTTCGGTGCGGGCCAGTACGAATCCGGGCTCGTCGACGGGACGCTGCACCAGGAAGCTCAATGCGGTGGTCTGCCTGCCGTAGCGGGCGTCGTAGGCCAGGACCCGGATGTAGTGTCGCGGAAAGGTATTGCGGCACGCGTCGATTTCGGCGAGCACACCGTCGGGCTCGGCGAGATCGAACAGCGGCAGCCCCCACATTTCCCAGTAGGTGTTTCGGGGGTGCGGATCATCGGTGTATTCGATGGACACCGGCCAGTTGTTGAGCAGGGCATAGCGCACCTGGGCGGCGATTTCAGCGTCGGTGAGTTCGGGTAGATACGAAAAGGTTCCGTGGCGCAGATACATGTGCGGGTCCTGTCGTTCAGCGGCTGGCCGTCGGTACGGCATCCGGCGCGTCGGTGGAGGTGTAGTCGAAGGTGACATCGCCCCAGGTCGAAAGCGCGACATCGAGCGGGCGGCAGATCTCGGCGGCCTTGCGCAGCACATCCGGCCCCTCTTCGAGCAGATCGCGGCCCTCGTTGCGGGCCTTGACAACCGCCTCGAGCGCCACCCGATTCGCCTCCGCCCCCGCGGCGATGCCGAGCGGATGTCCGATGGTGCCGCCGCCGAATTGCAAGACCACGTCATCGCCGAAAAGGTCCAGCAGCTGATGCATCTGGCCGGCATGGATACCGCCGGAGGCCACCGGCATCACACCGCCGAGGCTGGCCCAATACTGGTCGAAGAAGATGCCGTTGCCCGGATTGGTGGGAATGTGGTTCTCCCGCAATGTGTCGTAGAAGCCCCTGGTGGTCGCCGGATCGCCCTCGAGTTTGCCGACCACGGTGCCCGCGTGCAGGTGGTCGACGCCGATCAAGCGGCACCATTTGGCCAGCACCCGGAAGCTCACGCCGTGGGTCTTCTGCCGCGTGTAGGTGGAGTGTCCGGCCCGATGCAGGTGCAGCAGGACGCCGTTGCGCCGCGCCCAGTGCGACATCGACTGCATGGCGGTGAATCCCACCGTGAGGTCCATCATGATCACGACGCTGCCCAGTTCCTTCGCGAACTCGGCGCGCTCGTACATCTCCTCCATGGTCGCCGCGGTGACATTGAGGTAGTGGCCTTTGATCTCACCGGTTTCGGCCATGGCACGGTTGACCCCCTCCATGGCGAACAGGTACCGGTCGCGCCAGCGCATGAACGGCTGGGAGTTGATGTTCTCGTCGTCCTTGGTGAAATCCAGGCCGCCCTTGCACGCCTCGTAGATCACCCGGCCGTAATTCCGCGCGGACAGGCCGAGTTTCGGCTTCACCGTCGCACCGAGCAGCGGTCTGCCGTATTTGTTCAAGTACTCGCGTTCCATGACGGTGCCGTGCGGCGGCCCCTGGAAGGTTTTGACATAGGCCACCGGTATCCGCATATCCTCGAGCCGCAGCGCCAGCAACGGTTTGAAGCCGAAGACATTGCCGATGATCGAGGAGGTCAGGTTGGTGATCGACCCCTCTTCGAAGAGGTCGAGATCGTAGGCGATATAGGCGAAGTACTCGCCGGGGCGGCCCGGAACCCCATCGATGCGGTAGCATTTGGCCTGATAGCGGTCGTGGGCGGTCAGGCGGTCGGTCCATACGACAGTCCATGTGGCAGTGGATGATTCGCCCGCGACGGCGGCCGCGGCCTCGATCGGATCGACACCCTTCTGCGGGGTCACCCGGAAGACCGCGAGGACATCGGTATCTTGGGGGACATAATCCGGGGCGTAGTAGCCCATCGAAGCATAGGAATGGACACCCGGATCCCAGCGGTTGGGTTCGGTTTCGTCGGTCATCGTTGCTCCGCTCGGTTTTGCGGGTGATCCGCTCGGGATATGTTGCGCGAGATACCCGCGCCCGGATATCGAGCCGGACAGTCGGCTCGGGGTTGTGGCGGGGATGCTGCGCTCGAGGCGTGGGGTGAACGCCTACTGAGTTCAAGGATGACGGCGCTGTCGAGGACAGACAATTTGATTGTTCCTCGGAATACTCAACGGATTCATCGCGTTTGATACCGTCGAATTGTGGGCATGGTGAGTGCGGCGAGGATGGAAACATTCCTGGCCGTGGCCCGGCAGGGCGGCATCCGCCGCGCCGCCACCCAGCTGCACATCACCGAGGCCGCGGTCTCCGCGGCCGTCGCGCACATCGAAAAGCAGCTCGGGGCGAAGCTCATCGCGAAGGCTGGACGTGGTATCGCGCTCACCGAGGCGGGACGCGTCTACGCCGAATACTGCCGCACCATTCTCGGGCTGATGCAGGAAGCCAACGCCGCGGTGCGCCGGGCCGAGACCGGCAAGCTGCGGATCGGTGTGGTCGCTACAGCGGGCGAGTATGTGCTGCTCGGACCGCTGGCGTCATTCCGGAATCGCTATCCGGATATCGAATTGAGCCTGTCGGTGCACGCACGCGACGTGCTGTTCCTCGAATTGCACCACCACGAAACGGATCTCGTCATCGCCGGCCGCCCACCGCGCGACACCGGGCTGGTCATCCGCGCCCGACGGCCCAGTCAGCTCGTGGTCGTCGGCGCGCCCGGCTGTCCCGATCCGCTGTGCAGCACCTGGCTGCTGCGCGGTCGCGGTTCCGGTACCCGCGACGCCACCCTCAGCCTCATCGACAGTCTCGAAATCTCCCCGCCCACCCTCACCCTCGGCAGCCACGGCGCCGTCCTGGCCGCCGCACGTGAAGGCTTGGGCGTGACCCTCATCCACACCGACGCCTTGGCCCAAGACCTGGAAACGGGTCTGCTGCGCGTTCTTCCGGTCGACGGCACCCCCATGGACCGCCCGTGGCACGCCGTCACCACGCGCACCCCCACCCCGACTACCCGCCTGTTTCTCGCCCACATCCTCGACCCGGCCGAAGTGGGCGCTCACGCGTTCCACCCCGGCTAGATGGTTGGGCGGTGGAGTCCGGGGGCACGACACCCGGACTCCACCTGACTGGCGATCGTGATGATCGCGCAGGTTGTCGGCGGTGGATTCGCCATTGCGATGATTCTGGACCGAGTACCAGCTCAGCAGCACGTTTCGCTGTTACGAGCAGGTGAAATATCGCGTTGTGCGCGGCTCGGTTCCCGACGTGAATCCAATCGGATCGCTTCGGCGCGCCATCGGGAACCTGGCCCGGTATCGATGCGACGCTGTGCCAGACTGGCGCGCATGGCTGGTGGGGAAGCGTTGATTTCGAATGTGTCCGATACCGCGCGTTGGGTGGCCACCTACCGCGCGATGGAGACCGCGCGCGCGGATGCGCTGTTCCGGGATCCGCTCGCCGAGCGTCTGGCCGGCGAGCGCGGCTACGCCATAGTGGCAGCCGCGTCGCCAATGATGCGTAACGGTTGGCCGGTGGTCACCCGGACCAAAATCATCGATGATCTGATCGCGACGGCGATCGCCGAGGGTTGTGACCGGGTGCTCAATCTCGCCGCCGGACTCGACACCCGCCCCTACCGCCTGGACCTGCCCGCCGATTTCGTCTGGGTGGAGGCCGATCTGCCCGCGCTCACCGCGGAGAAGGAGGCCGCTCTCGCGGACGAGAAACCGCGCTGTGCGCTGATCCGTCGTGGTGTCGACCTGGCCGATCCGGCCGCGCCGGCACAGTTCCTGGACTGGGCACTCGGCGCGCTCGAACCCGAAAATTCCCCCGCCGCAAAGGCTTTGGTGCTAACCGAGGGGCTGCTGATGTATCTTGAGGAAGCGACGGTCCGTACCATCGCCGCCGCCCTGTCCCGGCCCGAGATCCGCTGGTGGGTCATGGACGTCACCATGGAAATGCCCCGCATTCGCCGGAATTCGATGTTCGAGAACGCACCCCTGAAGTTCGAACCCCACAACGGTGTCGCCTACTTCGAGGAACTCGGCTGGCACCCCCGCGAAATCGAGCACCTCCTCCTGCACGCCCGCAAACTCCATCGGGCACCGTGGTACCTGCGCCCCTTCACCTATTTCCGCCAGCCCGACCCACGCAAACCCGGCCGCAGCCCCTGGTCCGGAATCGTCCGCTTCGAACGCGATTAGCGTTCAGAACTGGCTGTGTTGCGAGTCGAAGGTGAGGATCCGGCCGCCGAGCAGGATCTGGGCACCTGCGGCCAGGGTGGTGGACTGGTTCGGCATGACTCGTATCCACTCCGGCTGGCCGGGCATCCGGATATAGGTGCCATTGGCCGAACCCTGATCGACCACGACGACATCCCATTCGACGAGTCGAACCTCCACATGCGCCCGCGACATCGCGCCTGAACTGTCCGGCAACCGGATCGGCCGGGCACCACGCCGCACCGCATCGGCATGTTCGGGTTCGCGCCCGAGGACGATGTCGTTGTCGAGTACGAACGATGTCCCGTCATCGAGCATCAGCAACCCCAGCGGGGGCCGTACCCCCTCGGTCAACACACAGGTCAACTGATCCATCCGGATCCCGCACACCGCACAGAACGACACCCGAGGATCGTTCAAATGCTGCCGCGAACACATAAACCCCCGAACGACCGCCCGACCACTTCCGACCACCGTGTTTTCCAGCTGTTTCGGTGGCACTCCCGGCACGCCGGGCTCGGATCGTTGCGCACCCTTCCGCAGCCCGATCCGCCGCCGCTGTCCGATGTCTGACACCGCATTCCTCGGCGGAAGATTTCCCATCCCCATCGCGGACACGCGTTCCCACGGTGCCGCCGTCCCCGCCGATCCGCCCCCGATCGGCGGCCGCACGGCACCGCCTTCCGGCTGCGACTCGACCTCCGAGCTGATCGCCACCGGTTCGACGAGCTCGACCGGCTCGCTCTCGAGCTCGCGCCGTTCAACATCCGCCACCTGGTCCTGCGGCACCGCTACCACACCTTTCGCCGCTGCCGCGACCGCGATTGCACCATCATCCGCTCCCACCGGCCGGGCCGCAGGAGAGCTCCGCGCTGCCGGTGCACGAACCGGCGCAGGCACACCGAACCACAACACCGCTCCGGCGCCGGGCACTGTTCCCTCGCCGAGTCCGGCGATACCGCGCCCCGGTAGCGTCGACTCGGTCATCCCGTCCTCGTCGACGAACAGCCCGATTCCGATACCGGGTACCGCGATCACCACGCGGTCGACCGTGAATCCGGCATCCCGACCGCGCAGTACTTCGGTGCGATCGACGCTCTCCAGAACCGCGGTCACGCGGCCGTGCAGGAATAACGCCACGCCCGTCGCACTCGGGGTGATCACTGCGAATTCCACCTGGTCCTCATCATCCAGGCTCATCAGCCACGTGGTGGCACGTCGTGCAAACAAGCGGCCGGTGCGCGGTACCTCCGAAACCCCCGCGTCCCGCACCAGCGCGAGCAGCGCCGTCAGTGTCCGCGCCGCAGGCGACTCGGCATCGGCCGCAATATCCGAACGGTGCGCGACGACGAGCACCACGCCGCCAGTGTTGGCGATCAGATGCGTGCCACCGGGCAGCACCTCGAGCTGCGGACTCACCGGAATCGCCCACCCTGGAACCGCCACCGATGAAACACCACACGCATCGGCCCGTTCACGATGAGCCAGAACACGATCCACGTGACAATGAACTGGATCAGGAATGCGGTCAGCGACGGATGCAGCGCGCGCGGCAGCACGATGGTCGTGTGGTGCACAAGGACCCACATCAGCGCCGCCTCGTTGAGCACCGTCCAGAAGCCGAACAGCGTCGGCCAGTCCTTCTCCCACCGGAATTGCTGCAGAAAATGGTAGAGCAACTCCCACAGCACGCCGACGAGCACCGTCGCCACCAGCACCGACAACGTCACCCGATAGGCATTGCCGAGTGATAGCGATCCGGTCGGCAGAACCGGCGTGATGATCACCGCGACCAGCAATCCGATAACGCCGAGCGCGAGTAGGCGGGTCTGAATCCGCCCGTTCAAGGTAAGCAGCATCGATCAAATCTTCTTGTTCATCGCCCACAACCACCATTGCCGAGTCGACCGCAGCGGCCCCATCCGCTCGCAGAAACCCAAAGCCGCAAGGTCATCGGCGATCTCCTGGGCCGCGATCTGCAACCCGAGGAAGGTATCCACGCCCGGAAACGGTCCCCCCAGCGTCGCACTACCCGATGCATAGATGCGTCCGCTGCCACTTCGGGTACCGATCAACTCGAAGGTGGTCGCCACATCCATCCGCTCGATCGGATTACGCCCGGCTCCGGCATGATCCAGCAGATCCGCCAGCAACCGATGTTCGCGCACATCGGCCTCCAATCCGGTGCAGTCGATGATGTAATCGGCCGAAATGTCGAACGGCTGGGTCGGCGGCGGAAACGGCAGCGCCGCGGCGGGATCCGGCACGATCGTGGTGATCACCCCGCCCGGCCCGCGCGCGGGCCGCAGATCACGCGCACTGCCCGCCATCACCTGATACCACCCCTCCTTACGTCCGCGCCGCAACTGCTCCTGCCAATGGGAGCGCACCGGGGTGTTGGTCCCGCCCATTTCCTGGTAGGCGCGTGCGCGCTGCTGTCCTTGCAGTGTGCGCATTTTCGCTTTGAGCTGCCCGCCCCATACCGACTTCGGATAGTTGAATCCCTGATACGACCACCCGTCGCCACCCTTGCGCCGACTGAAAATATTCGGTCCGTGCGCAGCGGCCACATAATGCCGAAACAGATGCAGGATCTGGGTATTCAACCGCAGTTTGTCGCGATCATCGATGATTCGCTGCAACACCCGACTGGCCACGATCCCGCTACCGCGGATCATCACCGTCCCCGGCCTACGCTGCAATGCCTGATACACGTGCTCATGCGGTTCGTACGCATTCACCACGCGCGTCGGATCCCGGTACGTCTCCCGATACTCCTGCAGATCCGGCAGCAACTTCAGCCCCGGATAACCCACGCCCACATGGACATACGTACTGCGGAACGCGATCCGCTTGGTCGGTGCCGCTCCGGCAGGCGGGGTGAGAACGCTGAAATATCCGTCGCCGTAACGTTTGCGCACCATGCGCACATGCCCCTTGTACAACGAACCCGCATAGCCGATCCGGTGGAACTCCCGCTCCATCGCGACGAACGCCTGCCCCGCCCGCGGCGTGTAGTAATTGCTGAAGATCGGCTCGGTGAACACATTCCACAGCGGCCGCATCGTTTTCTCCGCCAATGCCTCGCGCACCGCATAGGACGGAAAGCCCCAGATATTGTCCGGCGTCGAGGACGAGTCGCTGCGCAATCGCTCCGCGCGCGGAATCTGCGATACCCGCGTCAGATACTCATAGGACGACCACGGCACCTCCTGCGGCCCGAGCACCGCCATCGATGCCGCCGCAACGCCGTAGATCCGCAGAGTGTCATAGGTGACGAAGGAGCCGATCCCACTGCCGATGGTCACGAACGGAACGTCCACCACCGGAATGCCCGTCCGGCCCACCATCTCGTCGGTCCACACGTCGGTGTCGACGAGCTCGCGTGTGATATCTCCCCGCATTTTCGGGATGCTACCGGCCCACACTTAGCAATTGCTTTCGATTACCTTGTCCGCGCATACATTCCACACCACCGACCGACGACACCGCGACGCGCGCCGAGCCAATCTGCGCCAACCTGTTACGCCGTACCCCCGCCCCGAAGTACCATGCCTGCGTGGCCGACGCGATTCGTACCACCCCACTGCGGGTCCTGGTCTACAGCAACGACGCCGATACCCGGCGCCAAGTAGTGCTGGCACTGGGCAGACACCCGCACCCCGAACTGCCCGCCTTCGAATACCTCGAGGTGGCGACCGCACCGGTAGTCATCGAGCAGATGGACGCGGGCGGTATCGACCTGGCCATCCTGGACGGGGAATCCGCCCCGGCGGGCGGGCTCGGCATCGCCAAACAGCTCAAGGACGAGATCGCCCCGTGTCCACCGATTCTGGTACTCACCGGCCGCCCCGACGACGCCTGGCTCGCGAACTGGTCGCGCGCCGAGGCTGCCGTGGCCCATCCGATCGATCCGATCCGGCTCACCGAGGCCGTCGTCGCGGTGTTGCACAACCGCACCGCCGCCTGACCGAATCGGCCCCGATCACCACATCGTGCCCGCAAGTGACGACGCCCATCTCGGTGCCGTCGAGGCGTACCTAGGACGCGGGCACTCCGATGTCACGTGACGGTGCAATCACTTAGCGATCCAAGGGTCGGATTACCCCCGATTCAGTCATAAATAGCAGTCCCGTTTTCGATCAAAGAGCCCAATCGAATAAACGGTCGACCCGTCGTGACGGTTGTAGGCTGTGCCGTAGCTCACATGAGTGCGTTCCTGGACATGACAGACCCGCGCGGTGTGAGCAGGCCATGAGGCGAGTCTGACCGAGGCGGACAACGACGTCGGCCCGCCTCGGAAGCTGCCGTCATGATTGCGACGCCGACCAGCACACCCCGGCGTCGTCGGGGGACATGACGCCCAACCGCCAGCTACAGCTCGCAAGGAGGGGAACTGCAGTCGTGAATATCGAGATGCCCACTCTGGTCCTCGGCGCGGTCGCTACCGCGTTCGCGGTGTTCTCCGTCATCCTCTCGGCCCTCGTCGGCCCCAAGCGCTACAACCGGGCCAAACAGGAAGCCTACGAGTGCGGCATCGAACCGACACCGCATGCCGTCGCGGGTGGGCCGGGAAATGTTACCGGACAACGCTTTCCGGTGAAGTACTACCTCACCGCCATGCTGTTCATCATTTTCGATATCGAGATCGTGTTCCTCTACCCGTGGGCTGTCCACTTCGATGCGCTCGGTCTCTTCGGTCTCGCCGCGATGGCGCTATTCATCTTCAACGTCTCGGTGGCCTACGCCTATGAATGGCGCCGTGGCGGCCTCAGCTGGGACTGATCGCCCATACGCACTGGCCCGCAAGGTATTTCGCCGCGTCGGGCCGCACGCACAGGGGAAGTGAGAGTTAGTCGAACATGGGTCTCGAGGAAAAACTGCCCAGCGGTTTTCTGCTGAGCACGGTCGAAGATTTCGCCGGATATCTGCGCAAGGGCTCACTGTGGCCGGCCACCTTCGGGCTGGCCTGCTGCGCCATCGAGATGATGGCCACCGGCGCAGGACGTTTCGATATCGCCCGCTTCGGCATGGAGGCGTTCCGCGCCTCACCGCGGCAGGCCGATCTGATGATCGTCGCGGGCCGGGTCAGCCAGAAGATGGCACCGGTGCTACGTCAGGTCTACGACCAGATGACCGAACCGAAATGGGTGCTGGCCATGGGCGTTTGCGCGTCCTCCGGTGGCATGTTCAACAACTACGCCATCGTGCAGGGCGTGGACCATGTGGTGCCGGTCGACATCTACCTGCCCGGCTGCCCGCCGCGCCCGGAGATGCTGCTGAACGCGATCCTGACACTGCACGCGAAGATTCAGCAGATGCCACTCGGCGTCAACCGGGAGGAGGCCATCCGCGCCGCCGAAGAGGCGGCGTTGGCGTCCACGCCGACCATCCGAATGGAGGGTCTGCTGCGATGACCTTCGACTCCCCCGACAATGCCGAAACCAGGACACGGCAGGAGTTCGTCGACGCCGCGGCCACCGCGGGCCCGGAAGGCACACCGCCGGAGCCGGATTCGGCATCGGCGGCCGAGGTGATCGGCGTGCGCCGCGGCATGTTCGGTGTCACCGGTACCGGCGACACCTCCGGTTATGGCCGCCTGGCCCGACCCGTGACACTGCCCGGCAGCAGCCCGGCACCCTACGGCAGCTACTTCGACGAGATCGTCACCGCATTGCACGGCGCGCTCGGTGCGGTCGGCACCAACTGGGACAGCGCCATCGAGAAGGTGATCGTCTTCCGGGGCGAGCTCACCCTGCATGTGCGGCGCGAACATCTGGTGACGGTCGCCGCGGCGTTACGTGACTGCGCCGCACTGCGTTTCGAGCTCTGCCTCGGCGTCAGCGGCGTGCACTACCCCGATGACGCGGGCCGCGAATTGCACGCGGTTTATCACCTCATGTCCATCTCCCACAATCGGCGCCTGCGCGTCGAGGTCGCCGCACCGGATGCCGACCCGCATATCCCGTCGCTGTTCGGCGTATATCCGACCACCGACTGGCATGAGCGGGAAACCTACGACTTCTTCGGCATCCTCTTCGACGGCCACCCCTCGCTGACGCGCATCACCATGCCCGATGACTGGCGTGGCCACCCCCAGCGCAAGGACTACCCGCTCGGCGGGATCCCGGTCGAGTACAAGGGCGCGCGCATTCCGCCGCCCGACGAGCGGAGGGCGTACAAGTAATGAACGACATCGACACCCGGCCCGGCGTCCACAACGACACCGGGCCCGAACCCGCTGTGGTCACGGTCGCGGGCCAGGACTGGGACACTGTCACCGAAACCCTCGATGGCGCGAGCGAGGAACGCATCGTCGTCAATATGGGTCCGCAGCATCCGTCCACCCACGGCGTGCTGCGGCTCATCCTGGAAATCGAGGGCGAGACGGTCACCGAGGCCCGCTGTGGCATCGGCTACCTGCACACCGGTATCGAGAAGAATCTCGAATTCCGCAACTGGGCCCAAGGCACCACCTTCGTGACCCGGATGGACTATCTGTCCCCGTTCTTCAACGAAACGGCGTACTGCCTCGGCGTCGAGCGGCTGCTCGATATCGAGGACCGAATTCCCGAGCGCGCCACCATCGTTCGCGTCATGCTCATGGAGCTCAACCGGATCTCCTCGCATCTGGTCGCGCTGGCGACCGGCGCGATGGAGCTCGGCGCGCTCACCCCGATGCTGTTCGGTTTCCGGGAACGCGAACTGATCCTCGATGTCTTCGAAACGATTACCGGCCTGCGCATGAATCACGCGTACATCCGGCCCGGCGGCCTTGCCCAGGATCTGCCCGACGACGGCGTCACCAAGGTCCGTGAGCTGCTGCGGCTGCTGCCCAAGCGGCTGCGCGATATGGATCATCTACTCACCCAGAATCCGATCTGGAAGGCACGCACCAAAAACATCGGCTACCTGGATCTCACCGGCTGCATGGCCCTGGGCATCACCGGTCCGGTACTGCGCTCGACCGGTCTGCCGCACGATCTGCGCAAGGCCGCGCCGTACTGCGGTTACGAGAACTACGAATTCGACGTGCCGACCACCACCGGCTGCGATTGCTACGGCCGCTACTGGATCCGGGTCGCTGAGATGAAGGAGTCGCTCAAGATCGTGGAGCAGTGCCTGGACACGTTGCGGCCGGGCCCGGTGATGGTGGATGACAAGAAGATCGCCTGGCCAGCGGATCTGCAGCTGGGTCCGGACGGACTCGGCAACTCCCCCGAACACATCGGCCGCATCATGGGCACATCCATGGAGGGGCTTATCCACCACTTCAAACTCGTCACCGAGGGCATCCGGGTACCGGCGGGGCAGGTGTACGTGGCGGTGGAGTCGCCGCGCGGCGAACTCGGTGTGCATATGGTCAGCGACGGCGGCACCCGCCCGTATCGGGTGCACTATCGCGACCCCTCGTTCACGAATCTGCAAGCGGTGGCGGCGATGTGCGAGGGCGGCATGGTCGCCGATGTCATCGCATCTGTCGCCAGCATCGACCCGGTGATGGGCGGAGTTGACCGATGACCGAGATCCTGTTGAAGCTGTCCCCCCGGCCGCAGCCGTTCGCTCCGTTTGTGCGCGAGCGATTGGAGGTCGATGCCGAAGAGATCATCGCTCGCTATCCGCAGCCGCGCTCGGCGCTGCTGCCGCTGCTGCATCTGGTGCAGGCCGAAGAGGGCTGCGTCACCGGCACCGGCATCGAATTCTGCGCCGACCAGCTGGGCTTGACCGGCGCGGAGGTCACCGCGGTGGCGACGTTCTACTCGATGTACCGGCGCACTCCCACCGGCGACTATCACGTTGGTGTCTGTACCAATACGCTCTGCGCGGTCATGGGTGGCGACGCCATCCTCGAGACTCTGCAGCGCCGACTCGGCATCGGGCACGGCGAGACCACGCCAGACGGGTCGATCACCCTCGAGCACATCGAATGCAACGCCGCCTGCGATTTCGCGCCGGTCGTGATGGTCAATTGGGAGTTCTTCGATAACCAGACCCCGGAATCGGCTGCCGCACTGGTGGATTCACTGCGTCGGGGCGAACAGGTGACACCAACTCGCGGCGCGCCGCTGTGCACGTTCAAGCAGACCGCGCGCATTCTCGCCGGATTCCCGGACGAACGGCCCGGGGTGCTCGACGGTGCGGCGGGCGAGGCGACACTGGCCGGTCTGCGGGTCGCGCAGGAACAAAATATGCAAGCGCCGGAACCGATGCCGGGCGAGGCATCATGACACTGACTCCCGTACTCACCCGGTATTGGGGCGACCCGCAGTCGTGGACCATCGAGCACTACCGCGGCCACGGCGGCTATCAGGCGCTGGGCAAGGCCTTGGGTATGGAGCCCGATCAGGTCATCCAAACGATCAAGGACGCGGGTCTGCGCGGCCGCGGCGGCGCGGGCTTCCCGACCGGGATGAAATGGAGCTTCATCCCCCAGGGGACGGGACCGGACGGCGTCACCAAGCCGCACTATCTGGTGGTCAATGCCGACGAGTCGGAACCCGGCACCTGCAAGGACATTCCGCTCATGCTGGCCACCCCGCACACCCTCATCGAGGGCGTCATCATCGCGGCGTACGCGATTCGGGCGGCGCACGCGTTCATCTATGTGCGCGGTGAGGTCGTACCGGTGCTGCGGCGGCTGCAAGCCGCGGTCGCGCACGCGTATGCAGCCGGATTCCTCGGGAACAACATCCTCGGCTCCGGCTATGACCTGGAACTCATCGTGCACGCCGGTGCAGGTGCCTACATCTGCGGTGAGGAAACCGCGCTGCTGGATTCGCTGGAGGGTCGCCGTGGCCAGCCTCGGCTACGTCCGCCGTTTCCGGCCGTCGCGGGTCTGTATGCCTGTCCGACGGTCGTCAACAATGTGGAATCCATTGCGAGCGTGCCGCCGATCATCCTGAACGGCACGGCCTGGTTCCGGTCCATGGGCAGTGAGAAGTCCCCGGGTTTCACGCTGTACTCGCTGTCGGGCCACGTCGCCCGGCCGGGACAATACGAAGCGCCGCTGGGCATTACGCTGCGGGAACTGCTCGGCTATGCCGGCGGTGTACGCGCCGGACATCAGGTGAAGTTCTGGACGCCCGGCGGTTCCTCGACACCGCTGTTCACCGACCAACACCTCGATGTGCCACTGGACTACGAGGGCGTCGCCGGAGCCGGATCCATGTTGGGCACCAAGGCATTACAGATCTTCGACGACACCACTTGCGTGGTGCGCGCGGTGCTGCGCTGGACCGAGTTCTACGCTCACGAATCCTGCGGTAAGTGCACGCCCTGCCGCGAGGGCACCTACTGGCTCGTCCAGTTGCTGAAGCGGATCGAGGCGGGCCGTGGCACCGAATCGGATCTGGACAAGCTCCTCGATATCAGCGACACCATCAACGGCAAATCGTTCTGCGCACTCGGCGACGGTGCGGCCAGCCCGATCATTTCCTCGCTGAAGTACTTCCGCCAGGAATACCTCGACCATCTGCGGCTCGACCGCTGCCCGTTCGATCCCGCGCGATCCACCGCCTGGGCCGAAGGAGTGAAATGAGTACAGCTTCGCGCAGCGATTCGAGGGCCGGTGGTGGCCGGGTGACCGGTGGGCCCGCCACCGTGAATACCGATACCAGCGGACTCGTCGCCGCTGACCTGGTCACCGTCACCATCGATGACACCCCGGTGCGCGTGCCCGCGGGCACGCTGCTGATCCGAGCCGCTGAACTCATCGGCATCCAGATCCCGCGCTTCTGCGACCACCCGCTGCTCGACCCGGTCGGCGCCTGCCGTCAGTGTCTGGTCGAGGTGCACGGGCAGCGCAAGCCGGTGGCGTCCTGCACCATGGCCGTCGCCGACGGCATGATCGTGCGCACCCAGCTGACCTCCCCTCCCACCGCCAAGGCCCAGGAGGGGGTGATGGAGCTGCTGCTCATCAACCACCCGCTCGACTGTCCGGTCTGCGATAAGGGCGGTGAATGCCCACTGCAGAACCAGGCGATGTCGAGCGGTCGACCCGAAACCCGGTTCGACGGCGTGAAACGCACCTACCCCAAGCCGATCCCGCTGTCCACGGCCGTACTGCTCGACCGCGAACGCTGCGTGCTGTGCGCGCGCTGCACTCGCTTCTCCCAGCAGGTCGCCGGGGACCCGTTCATCGAACTCATGGATCGCGGTGCCCTCGAACAGGTCGGCACCGCACAGGCCGAACCATTCGACTCCTACTTCTCCGGCAATGCCGTACAGATCTGCCCGGTCGGCGCGCTGACCGGCACCAGCTACCGCTTCCGGGCACGACCGTTCGATCTGGTCTCCAGCCCGAGCGTCTGCGAGCACTGCGCATCGGGCTGCGCACAGCGCACCGACCATCGGCGCGGAAAAGTGTTGCGCCGCTTGGCGGGTGACGATCCGCAGGTCAATGAGGAGTGGAACTGCGATAAGGGCCGTTGGGCGTTCACCTACGCAACCGAACGCGACCGGCTCACCACACCGCTGGTGCGGGGGTGGGACGGCAACCTCGCACCAGCGTCCTGGTCCGAAGCCTTGGCCGCCGCCGCCGAAGGGCTGGCATCGGCCCTGGGCAACGCGGGCGTGCTCGTGGGCGGTCGTGTCACCGAGGAAGACGCCTACGCCTATGCCAAATTCGCCCGAGTTGCCTTGGGCACCAACGACATCGACTTCCGCGCCCGGGTGCATTCGGCCGAAGAGGCGGACTTCCTCGCCGCGCGTATCGCCGGACAGGGTGTCACCGTCGACTACGACGCCCTGGAGCACGCGCCGGTCGTGCTGCTCGCCGGATTGGAACCGGAAGAGGAGTCGCCGATCATCTACCTGCGGCTGCGCAAGGCGGCACGTCAGCGCGGTATGCCGATCTTCTCACTCGCCGCCTACTCTTCGCGCGGGCTGGACCGGATGTCGGGCACACTGCTGCAGGTCGTGCCCGGGGCCGAGCCGCATCTGCTCGACGCGCTGCGTGCCGGTGAGATAGCCACGGACGCTGCCGCATTGGCGACAGCCGCACAGTTGTTGCGGCAGCCGGGTGCGGTAGTGCTCGTCGGTGAGCGGATGGCCGGAATTCCGGGCGCACTGTCCGCGGCGGTCCGGCTCGCCGACGAAACCGGCGCCGCCCTGGCCTGGGTGCCGCGGCGGGCCGGGGAACGTGGCGCGGTCGAGGCAGGTGCGTTGCCCGGACTGCTCCCCGGTGGTCGTCCGGTCGTGGATCCTCGCGCCCGCCAACAGGTTCGCATGATCTGGAATGTCGACGAACTGCCGGTCACCGCGGGTCGCGATACCGCAGCGATTCTGACGGCCGCGCCGACCGTTGGCGCACTGGTTATCGGCGGTGTCGAGATCGCCGACTTCCCGGACCCCGAGGCCGCGCTGGAGGCCATCGATGCCGCCCGCTTCGTGGTCAGCCTGGAGCTGCGGCACAGTGCGGTCACCGACCGCGCCGATGTCGTCTTCCCGGTGGCCTCGGCAATGCAGAAATCCGGGACCTTCCGCACCTGGGAGGGCCGACCGCGGCGATTCGATGCCGCACTCGGTGATTCGATGGTGCGCCGCGAACCCGCACCGCTGTCGGATCAGCGAGTGCTGCAGGCCATCGCGACCGAGATGAAGGTGGCACTCGGCCTCCCCGATACCGAATCCGCGCGGGCCGAACTCGACGAACTCGGCGCCTGGGACGGTCCGCCGGTACCCGCGCCCGCGCACCGGCCGCATCCGGTGCCCCAGACCAATCCCGGTACGGCCGTCCTGTCCGGCTGGCGGATGCTGCTGGATCAGGGACGCATGCAGGACGGCGAGCCGAATCTGGCGGGTGTCGCGCGGCCGCCGGTAGTGCGGCTCTCGCCCACGACCGCCGCCGAAATCGGTGCCGCCGATGACGATCCGATCGTCGTCGCCACCGATCGCGGCACCGTCACGCTGCCGCTGCTGATCACCGATCTGCCCGACCGGGTGGTGTGGCTGCCACTGAACTCGCCGGGCTGCTCGGTCAACGAACAGCTCGCCACCCAGCCCGGCGGTGTGGTGCAACTGTATCGCGCCGACGAGAGGATGAAGGAACACCGCCATGAGTGATCTCTCTCTTTTCGGCCACGACCCGCTGTGGCTCGTCATCGGAAAATCCCTGGCGATCTTCGCCTTCCTGCTGCTCACGCCGATGATGGCGGTGTATCTGGAACGAAAGATCGTGGCCTGGATGCAGATGCGCGTCGGCCCGAACCGGGTCGGCCCCAAGGGTACCCTCCAAGCCGTCGCCGATGGCGTGAAGATGGCGCTGAAGGAAGATATCGTCCCGGCCATCGTCGACAAGCCGATTTTCATTCTGGCGCCGGTCATTTCGGTGGTGCCCGCATTCATGGCCTTCGCGGTCATCCCGATCGGGCCGGAGGTATCGATCCTGGGCCACCGGACCGCGCTGCAGCTCACCGACCTGCCGGTGGCGGTGCTCTACATCCTGGCCATCACCTCGATCGGCGTGTACGGCATCGTGCTCGCGGGCTGGTCGTCCGGTTCGACCTATCCGCTGTTGGGCGGATTGCGCTCGACCGCGCAGGTGATCTCCTATGAGATCGCGATGGCACTGTGCTTCGCGACGGTGTTCCTGCTCGGTGGCACCATGGCCACCTCTGGCATCGTCGCGGCGCAGGAGGGCACCTGGTACGTCTTCCTGCTGCTGCCCTCATTCCTGATCTACTGCGTGTCGATGGTCGGTGAGACCAACCGGGCACCGTTCGACCTGCCCGAGGCCGAAGGCGAACTGGTCGGTGGTTTCCACACCGAATACTCCTCGCTCAAATTCGCCATGTTCATGATGGCCGAATACATCAATATGGCAACGGTTTCCGCGCTCGCCACCACACTGTTCCTCGGCGGCTGGCACGCACCGTTCCCGATCAACCTGTGGCACGGCGCGAATTCCAACTGGTGGCCCGCACTGTGGTTCATCGCCAAGATGTGGACATTCCTGTTCGTCTTCATCTGGTTGCGTGGCACGCTGCCCCGCCTGCGCTACGACCAGTTCATGAATCTCGGCTGGAAGCTGCTGATTCCGACCTCACTGCTGTGGGTCATGCTGGTCGCCACGGCCCGGGTGCTGCAGAGCGAGGGCTACCACGTTCAGACGCCCCTGCTGGTGATCAGCGGAATCATCATTTCCGGTCTGATGGTGCTGATGTTCCTGCGGGCCGGGCGCAAACCGGATGCGCCGCCGACGGTCGCCGAACCCGCCCAGGCGGCATCGGGTGGCGCCGCGGTCTTCCTCGGATTCCCCACGCCCCCGCTGCCGGATCCATCGACGCGGCGTCGGGAACCCGAGCCTGGACTGCTGGAACCGTTGACGGGCTTCGCGGTCACCTTCATGACCATGTTCAAAAAGCCGAATACCGAGTCCTATCCCGAACAGAAGGTACCGACCGCGCCCCGCTATCACGGCCGCCACCAGCTCAATCGGTATCCGGATGGACTGGAGAAGTGCATCGGCTGCGAGCTGTGTGCGTGGGCCTGCCCCGCAGACGCGATCTATGTCGAGGGCGCGGATAACACCGAGACCGAACGCTTTTCGCCCGGCGAACGCTACGGACAGGTCTATCAGATCAACTATCTGCGCTGCATCGGCTGCGGTTTGTGCATCGAGGCCTGCCCGACCAGGGCGCTCACCATGACCAACGAGTACGAGATGGCCGATGACAACCGCGCCGATCTGATCTACGAGAAGGACCGGCTGCTTGCTCCGCTACAGCCCGGTATGACGGCTCCACCGCATGCGATGTATCCCGGTGCGACAGAAGGCGATTACTACCGCGGCAATGTCCCGGGCGGTGACAGCGGCTCGGACACCAGGCAGCCCGCCGCCGCGGGTCCGAAAGGAGGCACCCGGTGAACGAATTGATCCTGACCGCCCAGACATCGGCCGCCCAGATATCGGCTGCGGAGCCATTGACCCACACCTCCACCGGCGAGAGCATCCAATTCTGGATCCTCGGCCCCCTCGCCGTCATCGGCGCGCTCGGCATGGTCTTCGCGAGCAAGGCCGTACATTCGGCGATCTGCCTGGCCGCCACCATGATCGTGCTCGCCACCTTCTACATGGCTCAGGACGCGCTGTTCCTCGGCGTTGTGCAGATCGTCGTCTATACCGGCGCGGTCATGATGCTGTTCCTGTTCGTGCTCATGCTGGTCGGCGTCGACTCCCCCGAATCGCTCGGGGAAACACTGCGCGGGCAGCGGCTCGCCGCGGCCGCGGTTGGACTCGGCTTCGGACTGCTGCTGATCAGCGGCATCGCCAACGGCATCCGCAACTCCGGAATCACCTATCCGGCAAAGGGATTCGCATATCAAGACGTTATCGGCCAACTCGCCGAACTGATCTTCGTCCGATATGTGTGGGCCTTCGAACTCACCGGTGCACTGCTCATCACCGCCACCATCGGCGCGATGATCCTGGCACACCGGGAGAATTTCGGGCGGCGTCTGGACCAGCGGGAGCTCTCGCGCCGCCGGTTCCGCGGGGCCTACGATCCGGGTCGGCCCGCCGATCGCGCCACCCCGCTGCCGACACCCGGTGTGTATGCCCGACACAACGCGGTCGATATTCCGGCGCGGCTGCCGGACGGATCCTTCGAGGAACTGTCGGTCAGCACCATCCTGCGGCACCGCCGCACCAGGGCGCTCACCGAGGCAGCGGTCATCTCGGTCGACACGACCCCGACCTTCGCCTCGGACGTCGACGAGCCCGAAACCCCCGCCCGCGAGGCAGACGAGGAAGGCAAGCGGTGAATCCTGAGAACTACCTGTTCCTGTCCGCCCTGCTGTTCACTATCGGCGCGGCCGGTGTACTGCTGCGGCGCAACGCCATCGTGGTGTTCATGTGCATCGAGTTGATGCTCAATGCGGTGAATCTCGCTTTCGTCACCTTCGCCCGGCTGCATTCGAATCTGGACGGTCAGGTTTTCGCGTTCTTCACCATGGTGGTGGCCGCGGCCGAAGTGGTCGTCGGACTCGCCATCATCATGACCATCTTCCGCACCCGCCGTTCGACCTCGGTCGACGACGCCAGCCTGCTGAAGTTCTGACGTGGATACCGCAACGCTCTGGGTGCTGCCCGCACTGCCGCTGGCCGGTGCCGTCGTACTGCTGCTGGTCGGGCGTTACAGCGATAGGTGGGGGCACCTGCTCGCGTGTGCCACCGCGCTGGCCTCGTTCGGCTTCGCCGTCGTCGCATTCTTCGACATGCTCGGCCGGGCCGATGCCGACCGCGCACTCCACAACGATCTGTTCAGTTGGGTGCCGGCCGGTGGGTTGCAGGTGGACTTCAGCCTCCAATTGGACCAGCTGTCGGTGTGTTTCGCGCTGCTGATCACCGGGGTCGGATCGCTGATCCACATCTACTCCGTCGGCTATATGAACCACGATCCGGGACGGCGGCGGTTCTTCGCCTACCTGAATCTGTTCCTGGCGGCCATGCTGTTGCTGGTGCTGGCGGACAACTACCTGGTGCTGTATCTGGGCTGGGAAGGCGTCGGTCTGGCCTCGTACCTGCTGATCGGCTTCTGGTACCACAAGCCGACCGCGGCGACCGCGGCCAAGAAGGCCTTCGTAGTCAACCGGGTCGGCGATATGGGGCTGGCGATCGCCATGTTCACCATGTTCGCGACGTTCGGCTCGCTCGACTTCGGCTCGGTGTTCGCTACCGCGCCGCAGGCGAGTGAAGGCACCCTCACCGCGATCGGTCTATTGCTGCTGCTGGCCGCGTGCGGTAAGTCTGCGCAGGTGCCGCTGCAGTCCTGGCTCGGTGACGCGATGGAGGGTCCGACACCGGTTTCCGCGCTGATCCACGCGGCCACCATGGTGACCGCGGGCGTATATCTGATCGCGCGCTCCGGGCCGATCTTCGATCTCGCGCCCGATGCGCGGCTGGGTGTGGTGCTGGTGGGTGCGGTGACACTGCTGTTCGGTGCGATCGTCGGTTGCGCGAAGGACGACATCAAGAAGGCATTGGCGGCGTCCACCATGAGCCAGATCGGTTATATGGTGCTGGCCGCCGGCCTCGGCCCGGCTGGATATGCGATCGCTATCATGCATCTGCTCACCCACGGCTTCTTCAAGGCCGGGCTGTTCCTCGGTGCCGGATCGGTCATGCACGCGATGGACGACGAAACCGATATGCGCCGCTACGGCGGACTGCGCACACTGCTGCCGGTCACCTACATCACCTTTGGGCTCGGCTATCTGGCCATCATCGGGGTGCCGCCGTTCGCCGGATTCTTCTCCAAGGATCGGATCATCGAGGCGGCGTTCAACCACGGTGGCGCAAGCGGTTTGGTCTTGGGCGCGGTGACGCTACTGGGTGCCGGGCTGACCGCGTTCTATATGACACGCGTCATGATCATGACGTTTTTCGGCGAGCGTCGCTGGCCCGAACATCTACGCGGCGCTCACGGGGGCGCGGATACCCATCCGCATGAGGCACCCGCGGTGATGACCGTGCCGATGATTCTGCTCGCGATAGGTTCGGTGACTGCGGGTGGGCTGTTCGTACTCGGCTCGTCACTGCAGAACTGGCTCGAACCCGTTGTCGGAGCGCATCACGGCGAAGAGGTCGTCCCCGCGGGTGTGGTGACCGCTTTGGCGCTGCTCGTGGTCGCCGTCGGCATCGGCATCGCCTACTACCAGTTCGCGCAGCGTGAGGTTCCCGAGACCGCACCGGAGTCGGTGTCGGCGTTGACCACCGCGGCCCGCGAGGATCTCTACGGCGACGCGTTCAACGAGGGCGTATTCATGCGTCCCGGTGCTTATCTGACCCGGTCGCTGGTCTTCCTCGACAATCGCGGCATCGACGGCATCGTCAACGGGACCGCCGCACTGATCGGCGGACTGTCCGGGCGGATCCGCAAGGTGCAGTCCGGTTTCGTGCGGTCGTATGCCCTGTCCATGTTCACCGGCGCGGCCCTGGTGGCCGCAGCCCTGCTGGCAGTGAGGCTCATGTGAGGGAGCGAAGCGAGCGAACCAACAACACAGCAGTGACACGCACTGCGGAACCGAGCGCCAGCGAGGTGCAGCCGTGAGTGACTTTCCCTGGTTGACCACGCTGTGGTTGGTGCCGGTCGTCGGCGCGGTGGCGGTGCTGGGGTTGCCCGCGTCGCGGCGCACGCTGGCGCGCGGCCTGGCATTAGCGGTCGCGGTGGCGGTGCTGGCGATCGGCGTCGTAGTGGCCGTGCGCTTCGAACCCGGTGGGGCGCAGTATCAGTTCGTCGAATCGCACGAGTGGATTCCGGCCTTCGGCGCGGGTTACACGCTGGGCGTGGACGGGATCGCGCTGGTGCTGGTCCTGCTCACCGCGGCGCTGGTACCGCTGCTGATCCTGGCCGGCTGGAACGATGACCGCGAGGCCGGCAATGGGCGTCGGGTGTCACACACCTATGTCGCGTTGACGCTGCTCGTCGAGGCGATGGTGCTGATTTCCTTTGTCTCGTTGGACATTCTGCTGTTCTACGTGTTCTTCGAGGCAATGCTCGTCCCGATGTACTTCCTCATCGGCGGATTCGGGCCGCGTAGTGCTGATGTCGCACATCGCCAGCAGCGCTCGCGGGCGGCAGTGAAATTCCTGCTGTACAACCTGTTCGGCGGTCTGATCATGTTGGCCGCGGTGATCGGTTTGTATGTGCTCACCGTACGGCAGGGGCTCGGATCCGGGTCGTCGGGCACCTTCGATTTCCGCACCGTGGTGGCCGCTGCCAATGCCGGACAGCTCGGTGCCGGTCCGGCCGTGCTGAATGCGCTGTTCCTCGGGTTCATGTTCGCGTTCGCGGTGAAGGCGCCGCTGTGGCCGCTGCATACCTGGCTGCCGGATGCGGCGGTGGCGGCGACACCGTCGAGTGCGGTGTTGATGATGGCGGTGGTCGACAAGGTCGGCACCTTCGGTATGTTGCGGTACTGTCTGCTGCTGTTCCCGGATGCCTCGGGAACCTATGCGCCCCTGGTGATTACGCTCGCGGTGATCGGCATCATCTACGGTGCGCTGCTGGCCATCGGACAAACCGATGTGATGCGGCTGATCGCCTACACCTCGATCTCGCATTTCGGATTCATCGTCCTCGGCATCTTCGCGATGACCAGTCAGGGGCAGACCGGGGCCACGTTGTACATGGTCAATCACGGGATCTCGACCGCGGCGCTGTTCTTGATCGCGGGATTCCTGGTGTCGCGCAGCGGAACTCGGGCTATCGCCGCCTATGGCGGGGTACAGAAGGTGGCGCCGATACTGGCGGGCACCTTCTTCATCGCCGGTCTCGCCACGTTGTCCCTGCCCGGACTGGCGCCGTTCATCAGCGAATTCCTGGTGCTCCTGGGCACCTTCACCCGCTACGGATTCGCGGCGGTGATCGCGACCGCAGCGCTGGTGTTGGCCGCACTGTATGTGCTGTGGATGTACCAGCGGATGATGACCGGGCCGGTCAAGGAGGGCAACGAGCGGCTCTATGATCTGGTGCCGCGCGAGCTGGTAGTGGTGGTGCCGTTGATCGCCGCGCTGCTGTTCCTCGGTATCTATCCGAAACCGGTGCTGGACTTCATCAATCCCGCGGTGGGGCAGACGCTCAGCACCATCGGCGTCCATGATCCCGCGCCGAAGACGCCCGCGATCCCCGCAGCGGGGGCCGATCACGGAGGTGCCCACAAATGAGCAGTCTGCTCGCGGCAAGTATGCCCGCACCGAGCATCGAATACGCCAAGTTGTCGCCGATGCTGATCGTCTTCGGCGTGGCGGTGCTCGGGGTGCTCGTCGAAGCATTCGCGCCGCGCCGTCACCGGTACGCCATCCAGGTTCTGCTCGGGCTGGCCGGATTGGTCGCGGCGCTGGTCGCGGTGGTGCTGTTGTCCGGGACCGAGGCGACCACGATGGTCGGTGCGGTGGCGATCGACGGTGTGACGCTGTTCCTGCAGGGCACGATTCTGGTGGTGGCGATGCTGGCGCTGCTGTTGATGGCCGAGCGTGGCGCAGAGCAGCGACCGCAGGTGCGCTCCGGTCCGGGGACCTGGAGTGTGGCCGCTGCCGCCGTCGGCGGCGGCGTGGACGCGTTCACCCCACAAGCCTCCGCGGTACCCGGTAGTGCGGGTGAAATGGCCGCTGTCCGTGCGGGTGTCGCGACTACCGAGGTGTTCCCGCTGGCCATGCTCGCGATCGGCGGGCTGCTGCTGTTTCCGGCATCGAATGATCTGCTGACGATGTTCGTGGCTTTGGAGGTGCTGTCGCTGCCGCTGTATCTGCTGTGCGGGCTGGCGCGGCGCAAGCGGCTGCTCTCGCAGGAATCGGCGTTGAAATACTTTCTGCTCGGTGCGTTTTCGTCCGCGTTCTTCCTTTACGGTGTCGCGCTGCTGTACGGGCAGGCGGGGACGGTCAAGCTCGGTGGGATCGCCGATGTGATAACCCAGCATCCGCAGAACACCACCCTGGCGCTGTTGGGCGTGGCGATGCTGGCGGTGGGACTGCTGTTCAAGGTCGGCGCGGTACCGTTCCAGTCCTGGGTGCCGGATGTGTATCAGGGCGCGCCGACCGCGGTTACCGGATTCATGGCCGCGGCGACGAAGATCGCCGCAGTCGGTGCGCTATTGCGGGTGCTGCAGATCGCGGTGCCCGGTCTGCGCGAGGACTGGCGTCCGGTGCTGGCCGCGGTTGCCATCGCGACCATGGTGATCGGCGCGGTCATGGCGATTACCCAGACCGACGTCAAACGCATGCTCGCCTACTCCTCGGTCGCGCACGCCGGATTCATCCTGACCGGTCTCGTTGCGGCGAACGAGGCTGGTACCTCGGCGATCCTGTTCTATCTGTTGGCGTACGGCCTCGGCACGCTCGGCGCGTTCGCGGTCGTCAGCTTGGTCCGCGATGCCGGCGGTGACGAGGCCACCGCGATGTCCCAGTGGGCCGGTCTCGGGCGCCGCTCCCCCTGGCTGGCAACGGTTTTCGCCCTGTTCCTGCTCTCGTTCGCTGGCCTGCCGCTCACCGGTGGCTTCGTCGCCAAGTTCGCGGTCTTCCAAGCCGCCGCTTCCGGCGGCGCCAGCTACCTCGTGATCGTCGGTGTCATCTCCAGCGCCATCGCCGCCTTTTTCTACATCCGCGTCATCGTCCTGATGTTCTTCACCGACCCACCCTCGGATGCTCCGACGGTCGCCGCACCGTTCCTCACCACCACGGTCGTCGCATTCACCACGGGTGCCACGGTGCTGCTCGGCATCATCCCGCAATCGGTGCTCGACCTGTCCGACCGCGCATCGACATTCGTGCGCTGAGCCTCGACGACACCGCCGTATCCGACTCGGATTCGGCGGTGTCGTGTTCATGGCGCGTCTCGGGCCAAGGTGACAGCTGGTGGGTCACATATCGCCCTAGCGGCGAGCAGTTCAATGCAGGTATGTGGCCCCGTCGATGTTCAGGACCGCGCAGCTCCATACCTGCCGACGGAGCGGAAGAACTCGCGGATGTCGGTGACGAGTTCGGTGGGTGCCTGGAGGGAGGCGAAGTGGCCGCCTACCGGGTACTCGTTGCAGCGCACGACTGTGTTGGCCATCTCCGCGAGGCCGCGGACGGCGCGGTCGCCCTGGAAGTTCGCGACGGCGGTCGGCACGCCCGAGGGCGTGGGCTTGCTGCCCCATGAGGCCCCGGATAGGCGACGAAACCCGGCGCAGCGTAGAGCCCCATCGCATAGCGCACTGGAGCCGCGCAGGTCGATGCGCTGGCGAAAGGGCAGTACCGGTCTGCGGAGTGCCGGGTGCGGGGTCAGTTGTAGGACTTGGTGACGCTGTCGATGAGGTGTTCGAGGGTGTCGATGGTGGGGGTGTCGATCACGTCGATCACCTCACCGGCCACCGGGACGTGGTTGTCGGCGGTGACCTTGGCGAACTGACCGGGGTCGCTGGTGCGGAAGCCGTGTTCGGCAGCGAGGCGCTGCAGGTCCGGGTCGGTGGCCAGCAAGCGGCCGATGCGGTCGCCGGGCGCGGTCAGGGGTACCAGCGTGTGCTGGCTGACGACGGTCGGGGACGGGTATGTCAGCACCATGCCGGGTTTGATCTGCCCGCGCACGCTCGCCTCGACGAACTGTGCCTCGTAGATCCAGACCATCGGCGTCGGGCCCATCCCCGCGGCGAGGTACGCGCGGAAGGGGCCGTCGGTGGAGTTCTCGGTGTAGCCCTGGCGCACGAACAGCCGCGATACCGTGGGCAGCACGCCCTGCTCGGCGGCCGGGCCCTGCACAATGGTGTTGTCATTGGCGACGTGGCTCGCGATGGCCAGGTACATGGCGGCGGAGTTGGAGGTCCGCGGGTCCGTCGTGGAGACCAGGATGTTCTTGTGCACGGGGTAGGCGGTGTTGTCGCGGAGTTTGTCCCATTCGACATCGGTGCGCACAAGTTCGAGGTAGCGGGCCATATCGAAGGTGGGGACCGGACCCGGACGCATTACCCCCGCTGCGGTCAGCAGGTCGGCGATGGGCTGGAAGGTCGCGATCGCCATGGGTGAGGAGAACGGCGTGTACTTCGTGCTGATATTGCGCGCCCGCTGAATCCGTTCCGCTGCGGGCGCACTCGATGGAAACGCGAAGTCGTACTTCCCGAGATCGATGGAGGTCGCGATCTGCCGCGATCCGGCCGGATCGACCTGCGCCTTGACACCCTTGCGGGCCAAGGCTTCCACGACGCGCGGATCTTCGAAGAAGGCCAGCTTCTCCGAGCCGACCACGCCGTGCACAGTGGTCAGTGCTGTTGTCGCGCCGGCCGGAGCGGACTGCTCGGGCTGTCGCACCGCGACCGCGATCACCAGCGCGACGACGACCAGGGCCGCCGCCGCTCCTGCGAGGAGCCGCTTGTCGGCCACGAACTTCGCGCCGACCGCGGCGATGCGGCCCGCCCCCAGCGCCGGATCTGACTGCTTATGCGAATCCGGTTGCACGGCAGCATCTTCCGACTGTATCGCCGTGGTCGCCGCTTCCAGTTCTCTGCGTACGATCCGCTCGATCAGAATCGGGACGAATTCCCGCACCGGATGGCCGTCGAATCGCTGCCGCGCCGTGCCCACCGCGCTCTCGACCTGATCGGCCGGATAGTCGTCGACCAGGCTGTCGGTCAACCGCTGAATTGCCTGCTCTTCGCGGACAGTAACGACACCCACCACAGTCTCCTCGACGTCACATCGATCTCCGGTCGCGACGGCATCAACACCCCTACCCGCGCCGCCGGAACCCTACCGAAATTTTCGACCACCACTACACCGGCAAAACTCGCCATCGCTGGTGGGCGTACCCCATTTCGACTGTGCCGGTAGCCAATTGCCGCCGACCGCCACATATGGACTATGCCCAGGTCAGCCCGGTGCGCGGCAGTCCGACCGCCAACTGGTCGATGGTCCACCCTGCCCCCGGAGCGGCCGCCGATCCCGCACCGAATCGCGCCGAAAGTTCAACGCGCCATTCACCTTTCGCCACCTGACGTTGTCTGCGAGTTTCCACCACCGCCAGCGCGCGGGCCCGGCGCACACCTGTCCCATCCCGTCCGACGCACCTACGCGCGCAAGACCTGGCGCACACCTTCGGAAATGGAGCACGGAGTGTCCGGTGGCGCGTCTGTCTCCGCGAGACCCGAAAGGTGCGGCAGCTCGGTCTCGCGAGACGGGATCGGCCGACAGCTCGGACGCACCGGACAGCGTGCGCGCTTCGAACCGGACAACCCGAGGCAGCCGCCGAGCAGCCATAACATGCTGCACCACAACCCTTTTCGCACACAAAGACGCCCAGTTCAGGGTGCGATCATGGCCTGGATATCGGGCAGGTTGCCGATCCGCTGGGTCGCGGGCCGGCCCGGCGCATCGACTTGGGGTGAACCGGTTGCGCGCAGTCGCGCCCGAATCTCGGATGGTGTCTTACGCCCCCCGGCCGCGGCGGCCAAGCCCTGGTAGCTGGCGACGGAACCGACGACGATCGGGGATGCGCTGGAGGTTCCGCTGAAAGTGTCTGTGTACCAGTAGTCTTCGTCGGCGCCGCCCTGTAAGTCGCCGTATCCGGTGGTGGTGACTTCCAGGCCCCAGCCCTGTGCGTCGATCCGGGATCCGTAGTTGGAGAAGGCGAGCCGGGAGCGTGCGGGTCCGTGGTCGCGACCGTGGAATCCGGGCGGCGGGGTGCCCGCGCCCACCAGGATGGCACCGGAGTCGACGGACCCGCCGCGAAACGGGTTGCGCCATGTGGTCGGGAAGTCGGTGGGCGGGTGTCGTACAGGGCGCTGTCGAGGTCCTCCGAACCGTTGCCTGCCGCACCGACGACGATGACGCCGCGGCCGATTGCGTAGCGGATGGCCGCCCAGTCGTCGGGCCATCATTCGATCGCGATGTATCCGGCCTGGTCGTCGCGGTTCTGGAAGTTGTAGCGCGGGCCGGGCCGGTGCAGTTCGAGCAGGATGACGTCGCCCGCGTCGAGTGCGTCGGCCGCGGTGCGGATGGCGGACGCGGAGCCCGCGTCGAATACCGAGACCGCGCGGATTGCGGCATCGGCGGCAATGCCGGTGATGCCGAAGGCGTTCACATCACCACTGATCTCCCCTGCCACCGCGGTGCCATGGTTGCGCCAGCCCACATCCGTCGACGCTGCGCCGCCGATCACACCACCCTGGTTCGCCAGTAGATCCTCATGGGTGAATCGCCACGCCCCCTCGACATCCACGATGCGCACACCCGCGCCGCGACCGCCCGGTCGAGTCCAAGCCCACCGTGCGTTCACACCGTGCGGCGCGGCATCCAGATAACCCTGTCGGGCTTCGTAATTCGGTGTCACAGGCGGCGCGTCGGCTGACTGCCGGGCCGCGATCTCGGCCAGCACAACCGGTGGCGCGAGCGGCGGTTCCGCGGGAGGATTGACATAGGCTGCCTCGACCGCGTCATCGGGCACGCAGTCGGTCCGCGACCGCCTCGAGCTCATCACGTACACCGCGCACGGCGAAGTAGTTCAGATATTCCGCGCCCACGTCCTCATGGGCGGTACCCGCGATACGCTGCGGCAGTCGGTTGGGCGGACCGAAGATGCGCACCGGCGCACCGCCTTCCGGCAGCAGTTCGACCAGCCGCGATTGCGCCGCGAGACTTTCGCGCACCGCTTTCGGATCGATACCCGCCCGGGCACCGTGGGTGACGACGATCAGTTCCGAACCACTGTCGGTGCGTGCCATGACTGACAGTAACCCGCCCCGTGATCATCACGCCAGCGCCAACTCCGATGTGCGCCAGTTCAGTTCGGCGTCGCCGGAATGTGCGCGACATCCGTGACCTCGCCGCAGCCGCGTGCGACGGTGAGAATTTCGAGCACGCCGATCACGATCGCGCAGCCACCGGCTGCCCTGCCGAGCGCGTCCAGCGAGTCGAACGGCAGGGCGATCATGGTGAATCCCACCAGCATGGTCAGCAGCCCGAATATTTCATGCCAGCCACCTTCAGGCAATTCATCGGCCCAGACCGCAACGGTCGCCTGCGCGATCCCGCGCACGGCCCAGCCCAGGCCGATCCACACCGCGAGCAGCAGGATCGAATTCGCGCTGTGGAACACCATCACGGCCGATGCCACCGAGACAACGCCGCTGAAAAATACGAATATCCGCAATGCCGCCCCGATTCGGGCGACTATCGCGATGATCAGCTGCATCGCGCCGCTCGATAGCAGGTAGAGGCCGAACAACAATTCCGCCACCGGCTCGGTCTTGTCCGGCCACACGGTTATCAGCACGCCGAGAACCACGGAGCCGATACCTGCGACCAGTACCGCCAGCCGCGCGCCGCCGGCCAGCGATCCCCCACGACCCGCACTCTCGTTTTCGGGCATAGCTCCATACTATGGCCGGAGTATGCGGATAACCGGACGTTTGCTTCGGGAGGTCTCGATATTTTTATGCCGACTGAGCGTGTCGCGGTGAGCGGCGCCGGTGCGCCAACGCCCCGACGCCGCAGGCGAGCATTGTCCCGGCGATAAGGGTCAGCGGCACGTGTCGGGCAAGCAGGTTCTCGCGCAACGGGTCTCGCATCAGCAGCCAACCCTCCGCGATAACCACGAATCCCTCGCAGAGCACACCGACCAACGCAGCCTCGACCACCGGCCACCGCGCCTGGCGGTTCCGTTCCACCAGCCAACCGCCGATGCCGAGCAGTGCACAGCCGAACCCGACAAGCACTGCGCCGATCGCGGTACCGAAGGCCACTATCGGAGCATCGACGGTTTCCGCGCGGATATCGTTCCAACGCACCGCGACAACTGCATCGCGCCAAATCTCCAGTTCGACAGCTGATCCGGGCATCGCTGCGGCGAGGATCGTATTGCCGGAGGGGAAGTCGAGGTCCCGCTCGACGCCGGTGTTGACGTCGAGTCGGTAGGTCGCCGACCGCGTCAGTCCCCCGCGGACGACGCTATCGGTGACACGAGCGGGGATCAGCACGTGGTCTTCGCGCTGGTAGGCCGCCCGATCGCCCGCCGTCCGCGTTGCGTCGACGACTCCGATGGCGGTGGCTATGAAAGCGATGAGCCCGAATCCGAGGAGTAGTCGAGGACGTAGAGTCGTCCAGGACCACCGCCTCCGCTCGGGTGCGCTCATGCGCCGAGCGCCAGGACTACGCCACGGACGGCGGAACCTTCGCCGGTCTGCCATGGCGCGGTTACTTGGGCGACATGGGTAGCATCGGAAGTCGGTGTGCAGCGCCGACTGTCGGCAGGCGTGAAGTTCGCCGATGTCGTATCGGCACTCGACACTTCAGCCGGTGCGGTAGGGGTCTGGCCATCTGCTGTGGATTCCCCGGACCTCATGCCGAAGTCCGGTGCGTCAGCGGACGCGTCCGAGTGCTGGCTGTCTGCCCTCGAGGCGACCGGTGTCGGATTGGAACTCGCTACGTTAGGGCGGTGGCTGCTTGCTGCCGATTCAATGGGTGTCGCTATCGAGTTCGGTGTAGTTGTCGGCTCGGGACGCAGGACCCGTTCTACCCGTACGATTGGACCATTGCCGACGACGATATCGGTGCGGGCCGGTGTATCGAGCGCCGAGCGGAATTCCGTTGCAGCGGAGGGGGCCTCGCCGACGGTAACGATGACCGCGGGATCCGGAGTGTCGCTCGCCCTCTGCGCTTGTGGCTGCGCCTGCCCGGCCAGCAGCGCGATGACCTGAGCGACCGCCACCGGATCCCGGGTCGCGTCGTAGATCCAACGTCGTCCGAGTACACCGTGTATCGAGGTGCCGAGAAGAGCGTCCTCGGCACCGTCGAGTGGTACGCCGCGGTAGGTGAGCGGCAGGTGGTAGGTGATCGGTTCGGGTCCGGCGCTGTCGTTCACCAGCACGAATTCGATGCCGACCGCACCCGCCGGATCGTCGAGCCGGAAGCCACCGGCCATGCTCAGCTCCGGTGCACGGCCGCTGTCTCGATACCACGGCCGGGTCGGCAACCAGGCGGTAAGCAGTTCGAGCTTGCTGGGCGACATGGTCGTGCGATGAATAACAGCCATGGGGCACCCTATCTTTCGACCGACGGCGGAGGTTTCACGCGGCCTGGAATTCGGGGGTACGCGCCGCTGCCCGCCAGAGCTCGACCGCGATCCACACCGCGCCGACGGTCACCAGTACGCCCCAGCCGATGCGCTGGGCATGCGACAGCCAGAAGTGCGGCAGGTACGGCACCATCGCGGCCGCCAATGGAACTCCGCTCCAACACTGCAGCCTCCCCGATCGCCAGATGGCAACGGCGGCAAGGATCGCGGCGACGGCAATGAAGACGAGGCCGATAGCGAAGACAGTGGCCGCGATCGGGCCCATCCGAAAGTCCGTGCCGATTTGGGTCAGGGAGGCGTCGCTATCGGCAACAGCTCGCGCGCCGATAGCCCTGAGCCCGTACGCCTCCGCGCCGTAGTAGGAGATCGACAGTGCCAAGCCGATGTAACCGAGGGTGGCGGCGATGCTGGCGAGCTGCTCGGTTCTGCTGTCCGCCAGGTGATTTCGCAGAGCCTCCCAGCCCAGCGGATGAAGATCAGGCCGACGATGGCGCTGACATGGCCCACCGCCCAGCCGGTCGAAGCCCAGGCCGCGGCGGCATTGAGGGTGTCCTCGGCGGCACGGGCGGCGACGGTTTCGTAGACGAGGAAGAGGATTCCAGCCAGGGCGAGGCTCAAAGCGCCGATACGTGTGCGTAATTCGTGCACGAGAACTCCTGTTGACCCGAACTTCAAACGAGGTCGCCAACCACAAATTCGCCGCCACCGATATGAACAACCACACCGGACAGCTGACCGTCACCGAAGGCACCGACTCGATCCTGCGACTCGCGACGCTCGACACCGACGGCCCGACCGGGACCTTCATCGACCGTCTCGGACCTGTCGCCTGGTGAACACCGCACAGCCGAGCAACAAAAGCGAAGCTCGAAACCCGGTCCGCCCACATCGAATCGGACCGGGCCCCGGCTGCACGTGCAACGTGCACCCATCCGTTATCCAGGCACACCCGTCCACGGAGTGCCTGGTCCTGACAACGGTGCCCCGCTGACTCCGCACTAGCCGGGAGCTCCGTCGAGTACCGATCCGGCTCGGCTCTGGCGGGATTCGGCGACCAGATGGTCGAGCTGGCGTTCGGCGCGTTCGGCGCGGGCCAAGGTTTGGGCGCGGGCTTCGTCGAGTGTGGCCAGGCGGCCGGCGGCTTCGCGCCGTGCCTGCTCGAGTGTGGCTACCGATTCCGCGCGCACGGTCGCAATCTCCGTGCTCGCGGCGCGGCGCACGTCGACGAGTTCGGTGCGCGTGCGATCCAGTTCCTCACGCAACCGTTTCAATTCCTCGCGCGCCTCCGCGACGGCCTGATTGCGTTCGGCGACGGCCTGTTCGGCGCGTTCGATGGCGCGTTCGACATCGGCGGCGCGCTGTACCGCCAGATCTCGTTCGGCGTCGGCCGCGGTGATGTGCTGGGTGGACTCACGCCGGATCTGTTCGATTTCCGTCGCCGCCTTCCGGCGTGCCAATTCCACATCCTCAGTGGCTTGCTGCCGCGCGCGTTCCACATCATCGGCGGCTTCGCGGCGAATGGTGCGGATCTCGGCATCGGCCTCGCTACGCGCTGCGAAGACATCATCGGCGGCCTGCTTGGTCACTCGCTCGACCTCACGCAGCGCATCCAACCGCGCCGCATCCGCCTCGGTGACCAATGATTCCGCATGTTCGGCCGCGCTGGCCGCATCGTCAGCAGCAGACTCCGCGGCCGCCCGCGCCTCCTGCGCCTCGCGTCGCGCCTGGTCCGCGGCCACGGTCGCGACCTCCGCCTCCGCGATGCGTCGTGCCGCATCCGCTTGCACGGCCTGCACCTGTGCCTCGGCAATCGCAGGATCGGCCAGCGTGGACAGTTCGGCCACCGCGGCATTGAGCGTGTTCCCCAATTGATCTGCCAGTCCACGGAATTGCGTGAGCAACTCATCCGCACGCAACCGCGCCGCCGTCACCGGCCCCTGTTGCGTCACAGTGACAGCAGCCGCCGGCGCCTGCGACTCCTGTTGCTGCCGTTGCCGTTCCCGCCAAGCGCGCCATCGAGTGTGCTCCGGATGGTCACAGTATTCCGAGGGCCGCCCCGGCCCGCCCCCACGCGTAATCGGTCGAGCACATCCAGGGTAGTTGCAAACGTTGGACACCACAGAATCGTAGCGTTGGTTTCGTCAAATCAAACGTATTTACACGAAACGAAACCCGTGTCGCCCCAATGTCTTCAACGAATGAACAGCAGGGTTCTAACCTCCGATAAGTGAACATTATCGGAGGTTAGAATTCCGTGGGTCCACGCAATCCGTCTGCGAGAGTTTCGTTTTCGTTTGGTTTGTTCATACGAAACGTATCTCCAACGGAATAGGCGAAAAACTGGGTACCCCTACCCAGTTCGCCTGATCGCAAGACAAACCCGGTATGGCCGTGGCGATATCGCCCCGTCGACCCTGCGGGGCGGTTGTCGTATCGGCGCGCACTGGAATTGTTCGAGCACCACACCGCGGACTTCGCGCGCGGGCCCTTCACGCCGCATCAGCTCCGCCATAGCCGGTTGACGCACGCGGCGGAGGACGGGGCGTCCACGCCGATGTTGATGCGCATGAGCGGGCACACTTCGGTGAGGTCGTTGGGAAAGTACGTGCGCCCGTAGGCGGAAGCCCTGATCCGCTGGCGGGCCCAGACCGACCCCGCCGCCCGATGGTAATAGGACGCGCTACCAGCGGCGCCCTCGATCAGTACACGGGCCGCTCGGTCACCTGCAGATCCTCACCAGACACGCGAGCCAAGCCGCCTACACCATCTGCCATCGCAGCCCGAGCCGATGCCACCGGCCTCGCGCCCGACTGCCCATTTTCATTGCCGAACAAAGAGATCGCCGAAGATCCCGAGTTGGATCGACGATCCACAGAGGATCCAGTTGACGACTACAAGGCGTAGTAGATATCGCAAGAGTCCCTTTGTAGCATCGTTCGGAGTCGGTGCGTGGTGATGTACCGAGACTTGTTTCGTGCAGGGAAGACCGGAAGGGGCGGAAGACGAGCATGAACAACACGGCGGCTTCCTTGACAACACCAACAGCGTTCAGCAGGAGCGGCTTGGGTGAGCCGCTGTTGCTGGTCCACGGGTTCACACTGACATGGCATTGCTGGGGTGGTGTGCTCGACGAACTGTCGGGAGAATTCGACATTCTTGCGCCGACCCTGCCATTCCACTGGGGAGGCCCCGTCAGCGATCGGCCGCTGACCGTTACAGCAGGGGCCGATCATCTCGAAGCGATGATGAACGAGACTGGATGGGAGACAGCACATATCGCCGGTCATTCCCTAGGAGGTTGGCTGGCGCTCGAGCTCGCCAAACGTGGCCGGGCGCGCAGCGTGACCGCTATATCCTCGGCAGGGTTGTGGCAACGCGGCAGCCGCCACGCCGAGCGACTACGGCGAAAGTTCCAACTCATCACATACCTCGCACCATTGTCGCGAAGTTTCGCGAATCCGACCCTGGCTGCCATTGGCAAAGCCACCACCATGCGCGCACTCTGCCACCGCCCCGGGCGCGTCGCACCCGACCTGGCCGCGATCGCTCTGCAATCGGCCGGATACTGCACAGCCCGCGACATCAACGCAATCTGGCCCACCAACACGGCACTGGAGATTATCGACCGGATCACCGTGCCAACCACGATCGTCTTCAGCGCGCGCGACCGCGTGATTCCACCGTCTCGCTTCGGCGCGCAGCTGGTCACGCTCACACCGAACCGACGGCTGTGCACGCTGCCTGATGTGGGGCACCTGCCAATGCTCGAGGCCCCCGCCCGGGTCGCATCCGAAATCCGGCGCACGGCAAGGGAACCAGTTGGTGACGCCATCAACTGAGCCCACGTCGCCGAAGCGGTCGGCATGGACCCCGAGCCCGAGATGCTCGTTGAGGCTGCCCGATGCGCCGAAGCTGCGGGAGTGACCGATGTGGTTTGGAAACAAGGCGGTTCGACTGATCTTCCCAGGATGATCGAACAGTCTATGAATTCGACGGACCCTGGACGGTTCGAGCTGACTGGCCAGCTCTGATCAGATACGAAAGTTCTGCGACAGCCCCGGATCGACCACCGAACCCGCAGGCCACCATTCGCAAAACTCCTCTCGAAACCCACCCCTTGTGCGAGACACTTGGTCAATATTCGCTCCAGAGTCTGGGCTCCGGAGGTCTCGGTGACGGTGAGGCGCGGGGACCGAATCGTGCCAGGTAGTGCCAGACCTTTTTGACGTCTTGCGGATCGTGGCGGCCAGTCCGGGCAGCGTCACCGATGATTCTGGGGTCGAGCCAGCCGTCGACGGCGATCTCGACTCCTAGATCGACATACTGTTGCCCGCGGAAGTCCGGATACCGGTGCAGCCGATCGACGCTGAGTCGGAAGCCGGGGTGCCACTCGATGGGGCACGGGAGGTGTTGGGCGGCGTCCTGTATCGCCGTGTGGCGAAAGTTCGGGTCCAGAACCAGTGCCGCGACGTCGCGGTAAAGCCTGACCGGTCCGTGGATTTGCGCCTCGATGTGCCCGTACAGTGCGTCGAGGTCATCGGCCTGCGCCAACTCGACGGTGCATCGCATTAACGCCCGGGCCGAGATTCGGGTGACCAACCAACTGATCAAGGAGTTCAAGCGGGACACCGGCAAGGAGAACCTGCTGTTCAAAGTCGCCGAGGCGACCGTGGACGCCGGTGACAAGCTGGTGCGCGACACGGTGTTCCCGGTCGCGCCGCAGCAGGTGCTGCGGGACTTGGTGGCCGAGTTCAAGACCTCGGGGCCGACCTATCAGCGGACGGTGAAGGCGACGCTGAAAGGCTCGTACACCAACCACTATCGGGCCGGGCTGATCAAACTGCTGAGCGTGTTGGAGTTCCGTTCCAACAACACCTGCCCACCGGCCGGTGCTCGACGCCTTGGCGCTGATCGGCCGCCACGCCTCGGGCGCCCTGCGCTACTACCCGATCGAGGAGACGATCCCGGAGCATCGCGGTGTGAGCCCGAACTGGCGGGAGCTGGTGTATCAAACCGACAAGCACCACCAGACCCGCGTGGTGCGGATGGTGTACGAGGTCTGCACATTCCAGGCGCTGCGGGATCAGTTGAGGTGCAAGGAAATCTGGGTGGTCGGGGCAGACAAGTGGCGCAATCCGGCAGAGGATCTGCCTGCCGACTTCGAAGAAGGCCGTGTCGAGCACTACGAGGCTCTGCGTAAACCGTTGGACGGGTCGGAGTTCATCGCGGCGATGCAGGCCGAGATGCGCGCCGAACTCGACGTCCTGCACACCGCGTTGCCCAAGTGCGACTGGCTGGAGATCAAAGACCGCAAGTCCGGCGCGATCAAGCTGACGCCGGTGCCCAAGCAGCCCGAGCCGACGAACCTGCGGAAAATGAAGCGGGCGATCCGCACCAGGTGGGGGCAGATGCCGTTGATCGACATCGTAAGGAGACGGTACTGCGGACCGGGTGCCTGCGCTCGGTCACCTCGGTCGCGGACCGGGGCGTCATGCCCGAAGACGTTCTTGCCGAGCGCCTCCTACTTGGGCCTATGCCTACGGCACGAACACTGGCATCCGGTCGGTCGCCGGCGGCGACCACGGCCACAGTGAGGAGGACATCCGTTACGTGCGCCGCCGCTATCTGACGCCGGAGGCGGCGCACCAGATCGCGATCGAGATCGCCAACGCGACGTTCCAGGTCCGCCGCGCGAGCGTGTGGGGCGAGGGCTCCACCGCCGTGGCCAGCGACTCGACGCATTTCCGGTCGTGGGACTAGAACATCTTCACCGAGTGGCACTCCCGCTACGGCGGTCGCGGCGTGCTGATCTACTGGAGCGTGGAAAAGGGTTCGGTGGTGATCCACTCGCAGCGAATCAACTGCTCCGCCAGCGAGGTTCACGCGATGGTCGAGGGCGCGGTCCGCCACGGCACCGAGCTGAAGGTCGAATCCAATTATGTGGACAGTCACGGCCAGTCCGAGATCGGGTTCGGAATCACGAAACTGCTGGGCTTCGACCTGCTTCCCAGGATCAAGCGGATCAACAAGTGCAAGCTGTACCGGCCAGCGCCCGGCGAGTCCGGGCTGTGGCCTGGTCTCGGACCGGCGATGACACGCCCGATCCGGTGGGAGTTGATCGCCGAGCAGTACGACCAGATGGTGAAGTACGCGACCGCGATCCGCACCGGCACCGCCTCGACCGAGGCGATCCTGCGGCGGTTCATGAAGGCCAACGCCGCCCACCCGACCTATCAGGCGATGATCGAGCTGGGCCGGGCGCAGAAGACGATCTTTTATGCCGCTACCTGCGTAGCCGAGAGCTTCAGCGGGAGATCGAGGAAGGGCTCAACGTCATCGAGTCGTGGAACCGCGCCAACAGCGTCATCTACTACGGCAAGACCGGCGAACTGTCATCCAACCGTGTCGACGAGCAGGAACTGAGCATGCAGTGCCTGCGAATCGTCCAGGCGTCGTTAGTCTACGTCAACACCCTGATGATCCAAGACCTCATCGACGACCCCGACACCGGCGACATCCTCGTCACCACCGCCCACAAACGCGGGGTGACCCCACTGTTCTGGGAACACGTCCTGCCCTACGGCGAGGTCGAACTCAACATGACCAGCCGGCTCACCCTCGGCGGAACGACTTCCGGAACGAATGCCGTTCCGGTTCGCCCGGGTCGCCAACCGCCGACGGCGACTTGGGCCGCGTGAGACACCGGTGGCGGTGGGTGCCAGCACCACAACTCCGTCGGCTCGCAGCGTGCCGTCCGCGTCCCGACGGTCACGAACTGTGATTGATACACCCGTCCGCTGCCATCCTGACCAGGATCTGCTGATCGCCGACTATTCGATCGGTCGATGACAAAAGCAGAGGCAAGGAGATCGCTCACTCCTTGCCACACTCAACATATATCGCAGACGGGGGCTTGCGGCAAGACCCAGGGTGTGCGGCAAAATCTTCGAGCCGACGCTACTGCCTGGGGAAATGGGTAATCGCCGCGGCGTCGTATGGGCTCGCCGAACCGCCGATGGACCGGCTGGCCGAAATGCAATCTTGTCGAGTGAGGGGTTTTCGTGATTGATGTGATCGTGGCCGGCGCCGGACCGACCGGGGTGATGCTGGCCAGCGAATTGCGGCTGCGTGGTGTGGACGCGCTGGTGCTGGAGAAGGCGGCGGAGCCGACCAAGATTGTCCGCGCACTCGGCCTGCACGTGCGCAGCATCGAGGTGATGGACCAGCGCGGTCTGCTGGAACGCTTCCTCGCGGTCGGCACGCGGCACGAAGTCGGTGGTTTCTTCGCCGGTATCGACAAGCCGTGGCCGGACCGGATGGACACCGCACACGGGTACGTCCTGGGCATTCCGCAAACCGTCACCGAGCACCTGCTGACCGAGCACGCCACCGAACTCGGCGTCGAGATCCGCCGCGAATGTGAAGTGGTCGGGCTGAGCCAGGACGAGGACGGGGTCAGCGTCGAGGTAGCCGACGGTACGCGCTTGCGCTCGCGTTACCTCGTCGGCTGCGACGGCGGTCGCAGCACGGTACGCAAACTGCTCGGCGTCGGTTTTCCAGGCGAACCCAGCTCGGTCGACACACTGCTGGGCGAGGTGGAGCTGACCGCGTCGGCGCAGGAGCTGGCCGCCGTGATGACCGAAGTCCGCAAGACCCAGCATCGGTTCGGCGCTATGCCGCTCGGGGACGGTGTATTCCGCGTTGTCGCGCCTGCCGACGGGGTGGCCGAGGACCGTACGGTCGCGCCGACGCTGAACGAGCTCAAACAGCAGCTGCGGGCGACCGCGGGCACCGACTTCGGCGTGCACTCACCGCGCTGGCTCTCGCGCTTCGGTGATGCGACCCGGCAGGCCGAGCGCTACCGGATCGGCCGCGTGCTGCTGGCCGGGGACGCGGCGCACATCCACCCGCCGATCGGCGGACAGGGCCTCAATCTCGGCATTCAGGACGCGTTCAATCTCGGCTGGAAGTTGGCTGCCGCCGTCGACGGCTGGGCGCCGGTGGGGCTGCTGGACAGCTATGAGACCGAACGGCACCCGGTAGGCGCCGACGTGCTGAACAACACCCGCGCGCAGATGGAGCTGATCTCCCTTGACCCCGGCCCCCAGGCAGTGCGCCGACTCATGGCCGAACTGATGGACTTCGAGAACGTGACCCGCTACCTGATCGAGAAGATCACCGCGATCGGCGTTCACTACGACTTCGGTGATGGGCATGAACTGCTCGGCCGACGGTTGCGGGATGTGACACTGAAGCGGGGACGCCTCTATGAGCTGATGCGCGGCGGCCGCGGACTGCTGCTCGACCAGACCGGCCTGCTTTCGGTGCAGGGCTGGGTGGATCGGGTCGACCACGTCGTTGATGTCAGCGAGGAACTGGAAGCGCCCGCGGTGCTGCTGCGACCGGACGGGCACGTGGCCTGGGTCGGTGACGATCAGCAGGATCTGCTCGGCCACCTGCCCAAGTGGTTCGGCGCTCCCGTCAGCTGAGTGAACAATTGTGGCTCCGAAGTCTCTATTGCCCTCGGGCCGAGCCGGCTCGGATGCTGCAGGATCAGCACAGGTACCCCGTCTGTGACTGGCTCGGGCTCCGTATTCGGAACTCCCCCATCGGCGGGTGGCGCGTTCGAGCTTCTCGGGGTTGACCTGAGCGTGGATGGCAGAGATACCGTCGGTGGTCACCTCGAGGCACACGACGCCGACCACCCGGTCACCGGCCACCATCACCAGCGCGGGCCCCCCGTTAGCGACCGCGGCGAATATGGCGGGGCTGCCGCCCAACATGTTGCGCTTGGCATCGGTCGGCTTGATGGCGAGTCGCACGAACCGTACAACGCGCAGCGCACCGCTGATCGGCCGGCCGAGGGTCCGGAGGAAGACACCGCCGTCGCCGATGCTGATCACGTCATCGGTCAACAGGCTGATCAGCGTCTCGGTCCGGCCGCTGACCGCCGCGGCGAGAAACTCCTCGACGATCTTGCGGGCGGCGGCCACGTCGACTTCCACCCGAGTCCGGTCGGTGGCAACATGCTGTTTGGCGCGCCGATAGATCTGCTGGCAGTTCGACTCGGTGATATCGAGCATTTCGGCAATCTCGTTGTGCGCGTACCCGAATGCGGCACGCAGCACATAGACCACGCGTTCCTTGGCCGAAAGCCGCTCCATCAGGGTGAGCATCGCGATCGACACCGATTCCCGCTGCTCGACGGTATCGGCCGGGCCGAGCATCCGGTCCCCCGCGAATACGGGTTCGGGCAACCACTGACCCACGTATGTCTCCCGCCGGGCCCGCGCCGAGGCGAGGTGGTTGAGGCACAGATTCGTGAGCACCTTGGTCAACCACGCCTCGGGCGTCTCGATATAGTCCCGGTCGGCGGCCTGCCAGCGCACAAACACATCCTGCACTGCGTCCTCGGCATCGGCGGCCGACCCCAGCAAGCGGTAGGCGATTGCCTCCAACCGGCCCCTGGTGCTTTCGAACAGATCAGCCTCGGGCGTTCTGAGCGACATCGCCCCATGGTCGGCCATATGCGTCGGCCACGTCCACTCGCCCGGTTCGACACCCACCCGCGGTTACCAGGCCCACCGGGCAACACTTCCACGGATAGGGAATGGTGGGACCGTGCCGAATATCAGCCTGGATCGGGTCAGCGTGAGCCACGGCGCCACGCCGATACTCTCCGATATCTCCGTGACGTTTCCGGGAGGGCAGTGCAGTGCGGTGGTCGGGCCGAGTGGCACCGGCAAGACCACGCTGTTGCGGCTGCTCAACCGGCTCGACGAACCGAATAGCGGCACTATCCTGCTCGACGATGTCCCGATAACCCGGTTCCCCGCACCGGACCTGCGCCGCCACATCGGACTCGTCCCACAGCGACCGACATTGCTCACCGATACCGTCAGCGAAGAAATCCGCGTCGGCCGTGCCGATCTCACCTCCGATCGCATCGATACGCTCCTCGCGCGAGTCGGCTTACCGGACTTCCGTGATCGGCGCTGCCTCGAACTGTCCGGCGGTCAAGGACAGCGGGTGTGTCTGGCCCGCGCGCTCGCCGTCGAACCCGAGGTGCTGTTGCTCGACGAACCGACCTCCGCACTCGATGCGGAATCCGCCGCTGCGGTGGCAACTCTCATTCGCGATCACACCGCGACCGGTGGCGGTGTCGTCCTGGTCAGCCACGATACCGCCTTCGTGACCGAAGTGGCCGACGCTACCTGGACCCTGCAACACGGACACCTTTCGCCCAGCGATGAACGGAAACCCCAGTGACAGAACAGCTTTCCGTTCCTGGCTGGCCGGGTGTGGCGACCTCGCTGGTGCTCGTCGCGCTCGCCGCCGCCATCGCCTACCGTCAGCGACTGCATCTGACCCGCGAGCTGCTCGTCGCCGCCACTCGCGCGGCCGCCCAACTCGTCACGGTCGGCGCTGTTCTGCTCATCCTGTTCCGGCACACCGGATTACCGGGCGCACTCGCCTGGGTTGTCCTGATGGTGCTGGTCGCCGGGCAGGTGGCAGGCCGACGCGGACAGGGTGTGCCGCGGGCGCGGCGAGCCGCGATCATCGGGGTCGGCACCGGATCGGGAATCACGCTCGGCGCGCTCATTCTGCTCCATGTGATCTCCACACAGGCACGTGTGGTCGTCCCGGTCGGCGGCATGATCGTCTCCGCCGCCATGCAGGCCACCGGTATCGCGCTGCGCCGACTGCGCGAGGACACCCGCATCGCTCGTCCAGCCATCGAAGCCCGACTGTGCTTGGGCCTTTCGGCGCGCGAGGCCTTTCTGCCGCACCGTAGGTCCGCGCTGCGCACCGCGCTGATTCCGACGATCGACGCGACGAAGGTCGTCGGGCTGATCAGCCTGCCCGGCGCCATGACCGGCCTCATCCTCGCCGGTGTCGATCCCCTCACCGCTATTCGATACCAGATCGTGGTCATGTACATGTTGCTCGCGGCCACCGCCCTCGCCGCGCTCACCGCGGCACGTGTCGCCGAGGCCTATCTGTTCGATGATGCCCAGCGCCTGGTACCACTTTCCGACTGACCGTATCGCGACCACCCGGAGTCGCCGAGCCGTCGCGGCCGCTCGGAAATACCCGCCGAGCGCATAGTCTTGGTCGTCGACGGTCAGGACCGGTCCGGGCTGAGTGGATGGGAGCGAGCGGGTGGGCGATGCGGTGATCGCGGTGCCGGAGTCGGTGCGCACGGAGTTGCGCCGTGGCGTGCGCAGTGTGCTCGTCGATACCGTAGCGCTGCGGTTGGTGCGGGAGCGGTTCGATGATGAGCAGGCCGGGGCATTGCGGCGGTATCTGGAGGCGTCGCAGTCGGCGAACACATTGCGGGCGTACCGAACCGATTGGATCGCCTGGGCCGGATGGTGCGCGGCGGAGGGGCGACAAGCGCTGCCGGCGGATCCCCTCGATGTCGCGGTGTATCTGGCGGCCGCAGCGGATGCGTTGCGCCACAGTGACGATGGTGCGCAGCGGTGGGCGTTCAGCGCGGCCACACTCGAGCGCAAGTCGGCCGCCATCGCGGCGGTACACGCCGCCAACGGACTACCGTCACCCACACGTACGGATGTCGTTCGCCTGACCTTGCGCGGTATCCGCCGGACCCGGCGCACACAGCCGAAACGCAAACGCCCCGTGCTGTTGCACACCCTCGAACAACTGCTCGCGGGACTGCCGGAGCCGGATTGGCCGACCGAGCCCGCGCGCCGCCGCGACGCGCTGGCATTGCTCGTCGGATTCGCCGGGGCATTGCGCCGCAGCGAACTTGCCGGTTTGCGGATCGCCGATGTGCGCGTCGATCTCGACCACGGCACCGGTGAACCGCTACTGCTCGTTCAACTTCCGACCACCAAAACCGACCCCACTGGTATCGCGGAGCACCGCGTCGCACTCCCGCGCGGCCAGCGCCCACACACCTGCCCGGTCTGCGCCTTCGCCGATTGGATCCAACTCCTCGAAGCGCATCGCGTGCACGGCGATGTGCGTGACTGGCTGGCCGAAGCACCGTCGCCGTCGCCGGACATCCACCGCTGCCACGGCTACCAGGGCACTACACTCGCCGAAAACGACACCCTCCCACTGTTTCCCACCATTACCCGCCACGGGGGCATCGGCGCCGACGCCATGTCCGGCCGCGCGATCGCCGAACTGGTCAAACGCTATGCCGCGCGCGCCGGACTCGATCCGGACCTCTTCTCCGGACACTCACTGCGCGCCGGATTCGCCACCCAGGCCGCGCTCGGCGGGGCCAGCGACCGCGAGATCATGCGACAGGGCCGCTGGTCCAACCCGCGCACCGTGCACAACTACATTCGCACCGCAAACCCGTTGGAGGACAACGCCGTCACCAAACTCGGCCTTTAGAACGTGTGCACCGAATCCACACGCTGATCGGTGTGGATGCGCAGATAGCGCGGATCGTGTGGGCGCTGCCGAACATGTCGAATATCAGCGAGGTTCGGTTGTGACCGCCGCGATCGCACTGTCGACCGTCACCCATGGGGCCCGATCGTGTCCGCCACCGGCGAATCCGACGCCTCCGACTGCGCCGAGCCGATCACCGACAAGACTTCCGGCCCGGGTCATCGTGCCCGCGCCGGGCGATCCGCCGGTGCTCACGTCGGCCCACCGCCGCCCCCGAAGCAGAGTTCGCCCGCCACCGCATCGACCGCGCCGGTCCCGCGTCCGGACGCCGATCATTCCCGCCGCATAGTGATTCAGCCGCGGCGCAACTCGAAAATGCGAAATACCCGCCCGCCGGACAGTTCGCATTCCATTTCGTAGCCGGGCCAGAACTCGACCGCCAGATCCCAGGCGCGTTTGTGATCCATACCGGTCACCTCGGTGACAGTCACGTCGAACTGCTCACCCTTCAAACGAACGATCGCTGTGCTGGCTGCCCGCAGATTCGCCGACCACACCGGATGCTCGAGGCTGCCCCAGTTGGAGCCGATGACCAGGAAGTCGTCACCGCGCGGCACATACAGCAGGGATGTCGTGCGCGGGATCCCGGTTCTGCGGCCCGCGACGGTGATCTCGATCGAGGGCAATCCCGCCAGATCGAGCACGCCGTGACGACCACGGCTGACCCACCGGACGAACCGTTCCAGCCGAAGCACCAGCGGCGCCGTGCGCATGACCCAGCGTTTCCCCGCGATCCAGCGAGCTAGCGCAGGCAGCGGATTCGACACCATAATTCGAAATCCTGACAGAAATCCCATACCGAACCGCATCCGGGATCCCGCGTTGAGAACAGCCTCACCTGTGCCATTACGACACCCACTCGACTGTGTCCGGTGACTGAAAAACAGCCCCATCCGGTAGCCCGCCCGCATACCGCTCGACCTCGACCAGCGCCAATTGTCCCGAGCAGCCCTGGCTCGCAGCCGCACACGGGTCAGCAGGCTCGCCACCGAGATGGCGGCCCGGGTCTGGTCGAACGCGAATCCAACCCGGAGGACAGCAGATCCGGATTCGTCGCCATTACCGATACCCGGTCGCGCGCGTCTGCACGCCATGCCTGGCTATCTGGCACGTATCGAGCGACACTTCGCCGACAAGCTCGAGCCCGACGAATTGCACGCGCTCGCCGCAACCCTCGGCAAGATCCTCGGCCCGACAGATCTCACGATCACACCCCGGCGCAGTTCATAACCCACACGCCTGCACCGACTGCCAGTGGGGCCTGGGTTTGAAATTCCCCCGAGCTGGTGCATCCGGTAGGACATCAGTATGGATGCCGTCTCAGAGTGCGCGGAGCGATTTGTCCTCCAGCGCACGCCGGACAGCCAGTAATCCTGCTGCATCGGCTTTGGCGTATGTCACCTCCGTGGTGGCCGCGGGCGCGCCGGCCGATCGAACTCTGCGGGTGAGGGTGCATTTCCATCCCGACGCCCTGGTTGGGGACGTGACCGTGCTCGCCGCTCTCGCTCGGGACGGGCTGTATCGGTCGCAGTTCGAAACCGGGATAGGTAATGGCGGGCTGTCGGCGCATCCGGGCGGTGCGCGCTGGCTGTGGGAGAGCCGCATGTTCGGCGGCTGCTACGACCAGGCGTCGGCCTCGGAGCGGCCGAAATACGGCTCACTCAACCACCGCGCCGACTGCTATGGCGGATCACCCCGCTTCGGCCCGTGCTATCTGCGACTGGCCGAGCACACACTGGATCGCACCACCTTCTGCTTCCCCGACAGCGTGTTCGAACCGGACTCCTTCGGCACCGCGATGCGGATGGACCTGATCAGCGCGGTCGAGCAGACCACCATGGCCGACCCGCTCGACCACTACATCGAAGCTCACCTGCACGGCCCGCTGTCCCTGGGCCGACGACGTCGAGGAACTCGCTCTCGACCCCAGCTACCGCGACACCGCTATCCATGACGTCGCTGCGAGCCTGCCCTGTCCGATCGGCTGGCACGACGGCTACACCCTCGGCATCGAGCAGATCCGCGCACGCCCCGACTACCGCGGTGCCACGATCGTCGAGTTGGCCGAAGCCATCACCGAGACCGAGACGCTCACCCCACACATCCTCGGCCGGGCACGCGCGTGGGCCGACCCGCACGAGCTGAAGAAGGTCTGGCACTACCTCGCCCGGTTCGGTAAACGGCTGTGAGCACTCCCGCAGGAGGTGATACCCCGACTCCTCGGGTTCGTTGCCGAACACGACGCAACCCGGTGATGAGAAGCAAGTTCGACCGGGCGACAAAGATAGAAGGCGCGGAGCGCACGGCACGGTGTCTCGCGAACGATCGTTTCCGATCCACGATACCGCGCGCCATGCCGCAGAAGCGGACGTCGCCACGATGCCACGTTGCCACGTTGCCACTCGTCAATCGTCATGTAATCGGCACGTCAGTGCGTCCGGCCGCCGCTCGGACGGTCCGAGCCGCCTGCAAGCGGCAAGACCGGATGTTCTGCGCTGCAAAGGGTTCCGGCCACGGGTTGCTCCGCGCCCGGCAGTTGGTCAGTGCGGTCAGCGGTGGGGATGCGTGCGCACTCGGCGTTGTGATCTTTCCGGCCTCCGGTATGTCAGTGGCCGTTGCTAAGTTCGCCGCGTGAGTGAACACCAGCAAGAAGTGGTCGAGATCGATGCGGCCACAGCACGATTCCTGCGCCTCAATCGTGGACCGGACAAATATTCCGAGCGGATCCTCAATCTGGTTGAGGGGTGCCAGCTGCTCGATGCGATCCCGCTGCTCGTGGGAGCGGATTTCGGGTCGTGGTCTCGCGTGGATGTCGACCGGATTCTCGAGCGGATGGGTTGGCCGGTCGAGGAGGACCGGTACGGGGTCAAGGCCGTCATCGAGACGGATTCGCAGTGGTCGTATGTGAGCGCGGCGGTGACGCCTGACCATATGGATCCCGAGCGGTGGGGGTTCGGTGAATTCTATGAGTTGTCGATGACACAGTATGTCACTCCAGCACAGTTGGATCGGGCGTACGCGTCGGCGCTGGAAGCGTGCGTGCGGCTGCTCGGCGCGCCACCACTGATCGGTGGACCTGACGCCTTCGCGATGTGGTGTGGACCGGATATCACCATCAGGTTGACGCGTTCGATCCGATACTCCAACCTCCACCTTGGCATCGAACCCACTCAGCCGTCGGCCGGCCGCGAGCACTGGGAATGGAAGTGGAATGAGGAATGGCAGAGTCGGGACAGCTGGCAAGTGCGTCCCGACCGCACCCGCAATGGCGGGATGCCGGAGTGGGGTCATCCTGAGCCGCCCGCGACGACATGGGATGGCCTCGACGGCAGGCTCCGCGAACTGTTCAGCTCACTGGGCGCGGATATGCCCACGCTGCGGGAGTACGTCACCAATATCGTGTGGACGATCGACAGCCGCAGTTCGAAAGGCTTTGTGCAAGGCGTCTTCTCCACGGATGCAGGCACGTGCTACATCGAGATGTGGGACAACGGCGAAGAGCTTTTCAGCCAGACCTATCCGCTGACGATCGAGGGCAGCGAAGACGCAGCGACCGCAACCCTGGCCCGCCTGCGTGAAATCGCCACAACCCCAGAGGAATTGCGACTGAGCCAGGCCTGGACAGATGAGGGCTACACAGATGAGGGCTACACAGATGAGGGCCGACAGCGGCCATCGTCCCGAGTCCTGTGGAAAATCCGCTTCGGGCTGAGCCCCGATAACTCCTGACCGTGTTCAGCGCTGCGCCGAGGGTGTTCTGTCGCCCGGATGCGGAGCACCGATGCGAACGTGCCACCGCCACCGGCGGCGCGGTGGTGCCCCTGTCCGGGACGAACCCCAGCCACGGCAGACTGCACAGAAACACCGCCAGGCCCAAGCGCACACTCGCCCCGCCACCTTGCCGGATGAGAAGCGTTTTCGGGAGAAAATCGGACTCGGCGAACCTATTCTGGACAACAAACGCCTGGGCGCCGACGATACGCGCGACCCGATCGAAACCACACCGATCACCCTGCCGCTCCCCACCGTTACCGCTGGACGGTCGGACGGTTCGTAGCCGCCCCGACGAAAGGGGACGTCGCGCGCCGCCTCGGGAGGTACGCTCACCGCCGGAAAGCCAGCGGACCCGATCGCCGAGCCGGCGACCTGGTCAACCACCGGCCAACTGGACCGAAGGATGACCGCGATGTGCAGTTACCGTCTCGATTCCGAATATGCCGATCCGACACCGTTGAAGGTGCGGATCGACACCCACGACCGCTATTCGGAGCGGCCCGATGACCCTACCGCGGATGTGCTGACTGCGCTGAACCTAACCGGAGCCGAACATCTAGCCGATATCGGCTGCGGTGACGCCCGCTTCCTCGCCCACCTGGCCGACAGCGGTCACCAGGGTCCGCTAGTCGGTATCGATACCTCCCCGGCGATGGTCGCCGCCGCGAATGCCGTGTTCGGGGTACGCGGCGTTTTCGGCAGTGCGGAACGGATCCCGTTCGACGACAACAGCTTCGATGCGCTCACTGCCCGGCATATGCTGTACCATCTCGCGAATCCGGTCGCCGCGCTCCGGGAATTCCGGCGCACGACCAAACCCGGCGGAACGGTGGCCGTGGTCGTCAACCATCCTGGAACCTATCCGCACACGACCGAACTCGTGGCCGCGCATGCCGCGACCTACGGCCTCGGCGCGGCCGATGCGGTCACCATGACCGTCGACTCCGACACCTTGCCGGAGCTGATGTCCGAGGTTTTCGGAGAAGTGCGGATCAAGCGAACCGATAATGCGCTCGTCTTCGAAACCCCGGATCCGCTGGTCCGCTTTGCCGAGGCGCTGTTCACGTTCTACGGCGTCACCCCGAATCATCCACGGCGACAGGCGATTCTGAACGATCTGCGTGAGGACGTCGAAGATTGGTTCACCCATCATCCGGGGTGGACATGGCGCGATCCCAAGGGATACATCGTCGCCACGGCCGTGGTCGATCACCAGGGCAGCGCGCTGTCGGCGTCGACGTAGGTTCCGGGTTCACCAGGACATCCAGTCCGCCGTCGGCCTCGATGGTCTGTACCGCTGCGGCCACGGACCCATCATCCGTGATTTCGAGTCCAACCGCCCGCGCACCCAAGCGACCGTTCGGTAACCCGGGTCCCGAAGTAGATGGTGCGCCCGGGCCCGAAGCCGAGGCCCTTGTTCGGTCCGGTGATCGATATGGCCGCCAAGCCACCAAAGCTAGGTTTTAGAGCACGCTCGAAGTCAAGGTCTACCTTCTCCGCGTTGCCCTCCTGTGCTGAGTGTGGTTGTTGCGAGGTGCGTTTGGTTGGTTGCTGATTTGTGGTGTCTTTGGATTGTGAGATTACATATATAAATGCGCATATCTACCTACCTAAATGTATTTTGGGTCGTACCCAGTCTTCTTCGCCATGCCCAAACCGCCGCGCACATCGCGATGAACCACACAATTCCCCTGCGCCCCTATGCATTTCCCCACTCCTGACCCTGGCGCCAGGCCGCCCCACTCCCCCAGCCATTTCACCGGGTCAGGATTCCTCACGGCCCGGATGAGCCCCGGTCCCGAGACTTCCGCACGGCTGCTTTCGGGGAGGCACACGAGATGGACGGTCGCGCGGATACCTTGGTCAAGTGGACGGATCCGGTGTCGCCGTTGAGATATTGCCCGGATTGGCGGAATGCCTTCCGACTGCTGGCGTGGTGGCGTCGCGGTCGGCGCACAACATCTATAACCGCGTCCTACCGCCCAACCCACGGCCCCGGCCCCAACCCCTGCTCCTTCGTCGACCTGCCGCCAGCTGCGCCGACGCGGCTACTGTCCCCCGCTGGGCGATGTGCGGGCAACGAGATTCGAGGGTTGCGGCCCGGAACTCGGCGATTCGATATCTCGGATGATCGCCGAGGCCAGCCGGGCCTGGCGGATGGCGAGTTCGTCCGAGATAACCGGTCGTTGGCCAGCCACCAGCTGATGGTCTGTAGGAACATGCCGCCCAGAATGGTCGCCACCAGGTCGACGGCGGCGGGCAAGTGGGCGGCCGACATCGTGGTGACCGAGTCCTGGATTCGGGCGGCGAACCGGGGGCTTCCCTCCGAAACCGGCCACGCCGGAGGGAAGCGGATCCTCACCATCGGTAGTGAATAGGGCCGGCGGAAATCGGGGTCGGCACCGATGGTGCCGACCCCGATCCATCTCAGGATCCGGTGAACTGTTCGCCGGAGATCGACCGTGACTGCTCGCCATCCACGCCCACCGGAATATCGCCCTCGAGTGTCGTGCGGTACAGCACGCGGGTGACGTCGAGGTGGTTGAGGTCGCCTGGGGCCAGATGGGCAGTAGCGCGGTTGTCCCAGAATGCCAGGCTGCCCTTCTCCCAACGGAATCGGACGGTGTAGGCCGGATTAGCGAGTTCGTCGAACAACAGCTGGAGTACGCCATCGCTCTGGGCCGGGCTCAGACCGACGATGTGGGTGGTGAAGCCGGGGTTGACGAAGAGCACCTTCTCACCGGTCACCGGATGCACACGCACGACCGGATGTTCGGTCACGAGCGGGGCGTTGGCGACCTTCTTGGCGTAATCGCTCTCTTCGTTCCATGCCGGACGGCTGCCGCCGAACCGGTGCACGGCGCGAAGGCCTTCGACGAACGTGCGCAGCGACTCGGGCAGGTTCGCGTAGGCCGCGGCGAGATTCGTCCAACTGGTGTCCCCGCCGCGTTCCGGCGCGATCTCGGCCCGCAGCACTGAGGCGGCGGGCGGGTTGATCAGTGCGGAGACATCGGTGTGCCAGTGGTTGGTGTAGGTGAATTTCTTGACACCGAAGCGCTTTTCGTAGAGCCGGCTGTCGACAGCCAGGATTTCCGGAAATTCGGTCGGCGCGTCGTCGTCGTAGGGATGCGAGGGCGTGACGGCACCGAATCGCCGGGAGAAGGCGATGTGTTCGGCGTGGCCGATGTGCTGGTCGCGGAAGAACAACACCTTGTATTCGTAGAGAGCCCCGGTGATATCGGCGACCTCCCGATCGGTGAGTTCGGCCCGCAGGTCGACGCCTGCGATCTCGGCGCCGATATGTCCGGCGACGGGCGTGATCCGGAGGGTGGTGGTGAGGTTTTCGCTAACGGCGGTCATGGTCGCACTTTCTTCGGCAATGGATGGGTTTGAGCGGCGGGACCTCGGCGACAACCGCTGCTGCCCATGCGCATGAAGTCGACGGCTCGCCGCCTGGTCAGGTGGGGACTCATGCGCCGAGTTCGGTTCGTACCTGGGCGAATTGGCTTTCGACCGGCGCCAATCCGTAGTGACCACGTAGCGTTGTCGCGGTGTAGTCGGTGCGGAACAGGCCGCGCTCCTGCAGAATCGGGACCACCCGGTCCACGAAGTCCTCGAGACCACCCGGCAGGTACGGCGGCATGATATTGAAGCCGTCGGCGGCGCCGTTTTCGAACCAGGACTGCAGTTCGTCGGCGATATCGGTGGGTGTGCCCGCGAAGGTCCGGTGTCCGCGCCCGCCGCCCAGTTTGCCGATGAGTTGGCGCACCGTGAGGTTCTCACGCTCGGCCAGCTCTTTGACGAGAGTGAATCTGCTTTTCCCGCCCTCGATTTCGCTCTCGGCGGGCAGCGGCGGTAGTGGTGCGTCGAGTGCGTATTCGGTGAGATCGACACCGAGCAGCGTGGACAGTTGCCGCAGGGCGTAATCCGGCGAGATGAGATCGGTGAATTCCTGCTCGAGCGCCAGCGCTTGTGCGCGGGTATCGGCGATGAACGGCACCAGGCCCGGCAGCACCTTCAGGTCACCAGCCGAACGACCGTACTTCGGCAGGCGCGCCTTCAGATCCCGATAGAACGCCTGCCCCTCGGCGAGCGAGCGCTGTGCGGTGAACACTGCCTCGGCGTAACGCGCGGCGAAATCCTTACCGCTATCCGACGACCCCGCCTGCACCAGCAGCGGCCGCCCCTGGGGGCTGCGCGGGGAATTCAGTGGACCGCGCACGCGGAAACGATCACTGGCGTAGTCGATGGTGTGCACCTTGTCCGGATCGGCGAAGATGCCCGCATCGGCGTCGAGCACAATCGCCGACGATTCCCAGCTGTCCCACAGCCGCACAGTGACATCGACGAATTCCTGTGCCCGCTCGTAGCGCCTGGCGTGTTCGGGTATGGCGTCGAAGCCGAAGTTGAAGGCCTCGTCCTCGTTACCCGAGGTGACGATATTCCAGCCCGCCCGACCGCTGCTGATGTGATCGAGTGAGGCGAATTTGCGTGCCAGGTTGAACGGTTCGTTGTAGGTGGTCGACGCCGTCGCGATCAGCCCGACCCGTTCGGTTGCCGCGGCGATCGCGGCAAGCAATGTGACCGGTTCGAATACGGCCAGGGTATTTCGCTTGATCCGGGGACCCACCGCCAATCCGTCGGCGAAGAAGACCGAATCGAGTTTGCCGCGTTCGGCGATCCGGGCGAGCTCCTGGAAGTGCCGTACATCCAGCACTCGCCGCTCCTCGGTGCGCGGATGCCGCCACGCCGCCTCATGATGGCCGACGCCCATGAGGAAGGCATTGAGATGGAATTGCTTCGGAGGTAAAGACATCGGAGTCCTTAATGGGAGGTGCGCCACCGGGAGAGGCGGCGTTCGAGGGCCACGAGCAGGCCGTTGAAACTCAGCCCGAGCAGTGAGATGGCGAGAATGCCCGCATACATATTCGGGATCTGGAAGTTCTGCTGGGCCGCGGTGATCAGATAGCCGAGCCCCGCACGGGCACCGACCATTTCCGCGGCGATGAGTACCAGGATCGAGGAGGCGGCGGCCATTCGCACACCAGTGAAGATCGACGGCACGGCGGCGGGCAGGACCACCTTCTGGAACAGCCGAATCGGCGCGAAGCCCAACGAGACAGCGGATTTGATCAATAGCGGGTCCACGGTGCGCACACCGGTGATCGTGTTCAACAGGATCGGGAAGAAACTCGCGTACACGACGAGCGCGATCTTGGATGTCTCCCCGATACCGAGAATCAGGATGAACACCGGCAACAGCGCCAAGGCCGCGGTATTGCGGAACAATTCGAGGATCGGATTCAGGAACTCCGCCACCGGTCGGTACCACGCGATGGCGACACCAACCGGAATGGCCACCGCGAGCGCGAGTGAGAATCCCGTCGCCGAACGGGTAAGACTGGTCGAAACGTGCTCCCACATCTCGCCGCTGCGCACCAGATCGACAAAGGCCCGCGCGACGGTCGAAAACGGCGGCAGGAATACCTCGTCCACCAAACCGAGTCGCGGCGCCGCCTCCCACACCGCGACCAGCAGACCGATAGCGAAGGTGGGCTTGAAGATTCGCCATGTCAGCGCTCCGACCGCCCGCAACACCCGCGATACGTCTACTTTCCGCGCCGGCTCCGACTCGGCTTGGCCGCGGATGATGACCGGCCGTGACTTCTCGACGACTTGCACCGCACTAGACATGAACCGGCTTCCTCTCGATGCTCGTGGCCGACAGCGACTCACGCTCGAGTCCCTGCGCCCGGGTGACTTCGCTCTGCAATTGCGACCAGATCTGGTGCCGGGCCTCTCGGAAGGGTTCGCTGGAACGCACGTCCGCACCGGAACGACGGTCGATATCGATATCGACCATCGCCTTGATCCGCCCGGGACGGGAGGTCAGCACGGCGACCCGCTGGCCGAGGTAGACGGCCTCGTCGATGCCGTGGGTGATGAACAGAATAGTTTTGCCGGTCGCCCGCCAAATCCGTAATAGTTCGTCTTGCAATGACTCCCGGGTCTGGGCGTCGAGCGCGGCGAAGGGTTCGTCCATCAGCAGCACTTCCGGATCGAAGGCGAGGCTGCGCGCGATGGCGACACGTTGCTTCATACCGCCGGACAGCTCGTGCGGATAGCGGTCGCCGAATCCGGTCAGCCCCACCAATTCCAGGTACTCGTCGGCGATCGTCCGACGCTCCCGGCGCCGGACACCTTTGGCCTCCAAACCGAATTCGATATTGGCGCGTGCGGTCCGCCACGGCAGCAGTGCGTACTGCTGGAAAACGATGCCGCGATCGAGTCCGGGTCCGCTGATCGGCTTGCCGTCCAACAGGATTCGCCCGGCACTCGGCCTGCTCAGCCCACCGAGCAGATCCAGCAGCGTCGATTTCCCGGAACCACTCGGGCCGACGAGCACCAGGAACTCACCATCGCGCAGTTCCAACGAAATATCCTCGATCGCGGTGAACTCCTCGTTCGAACCACGGACCGGGAACTTTTTGCGCACTCCGGTGAGTGCCAGTTTCACCTGACTCATTTCGCCGCGACCGCCTCTCCAGTCGGTCCGGTGGTCGGACCGTAGGTCCCATTGGCGTACGGGTTGTCCTTGTTGGTGTACAGATCCTTCGCCGCCAGCTTTCCGGCGGGCAGGTCACCGTTGCGGACCAGCCAATCGATCCAGATCTGCAATTCCTTCTCCGCGATCACGGCGCCGGGGACCGGAAGGCCCGGACTCCGCCAGAATTTCAACAGATCGGTATTCTCATTGCGCCCGCGCTTGTTGATGATCGATGCGAAGCGTGCGACCACCTCATCACGCGGGGTCACCTGCAGCCAGCGCGTCGCCCGCGCGGTGCCCTGGACGAAGTCCTTGACTGCTTCCGGATTCTGGGCGATGTAGTCGTTGCGGAAAACATAAGTGCCGTAGTCGAATTGACCGAACAGATCCTTATCGGTGTAGAGCGTGTGGACACCGCCGCGCCCGACCGCGCTCTCCCGGAAGACTCCCTGGAGCGCGCCGACATCGATCTGGCCCTTGCGCAGCGCGTCCTCGGTATTGGCCGGTGGCACCACGATCAACTCGACCTGCTTGATCTCCTGTTCGGTCAGCCCCTGCTGGTGCAGCCATTCCCGGGTGATGAATTCATGGTGTGCGCCAAGGGTATTGATGCCCACCTTCTTGCCGATCAGATCCCGGGGCGACTTGATGCCCGAATCGTCACGGACGAAGTAGCCGGTGAACGACTGCTCGTCCGCGCCGTACGAACTGAGCACCGACGTCACGGGCGCACCGCCCGCGACCAACTTGACGACGGCACCGTTGAAGGCGCTGCCGAACTCGATCTGACGGGTCGCCGTAGCCTGGATATTCGCCGGTCCGCTGGTGGTGTCGCCCTCCCAATGCAGCGCGATCTTGCTGAAGTAGCCGAGATCGTCCGCCAATTCGTAGGCCTGGACTTGGCCGGTCGCACCCTGGTAGCGCAGTACGGCTTTGCCGTCGGCATTGGTGCCCGGCTCGGACTTGCCGCAACCGGCGAGCACCGCGACCGCGGTGGCGATGGTGAGAATGGCGGCCACCGCACGGACGAACCGTGGCCTGGATTTCTGGGACAACGTCATGAGAGTTCTTTCACGCAATGCGCACTGCCACAACGCGATAAGGCACGCTGCAATGGCAGGTAAGCGCGGAAAATTACCTGATTCGGCTAATGCGGAACCTTTTCGGCGACCGCGGAACTCAGGCGCGACAGACTCCATGTGGCAGACGCATGAAATCCACCGTGCGACGGCGGATCAGCGCAATGGATTCGATCATGTCAACGACCTTCGTGGGACTCGGATAGAAGCGGCGACCCCGCGGCTTTGTGTCTATAGTGGGGTCGACCGCCATGGACGACAATGCCGATTTCACATTGTGAAAATCACCGTGAGTACAATTCCACCGGCGCGTCGGTGATCGCGGCGGTGGACTGGAACAGTGGCCCGATCCGGCCCGCGATCTGCCGCATAGCAGGCACGATGCCGCGCACCAGCTCCTCGTTCAGCCGCGCCGAGCGGGCCTGCACGCCGAGCGCACCCCACACCTGCCTATCCGGGCCGAGAACCGGCACCGCCACCGAGCGAACCGGATCCGCGCGCTCGATGATCTCCACGGCGAAACCGCTGCGCCGCACGCGATCCAGATCCGTCGTCGGCAGCGGCGCGGGCCTTCGATCGAGTCCGTCGACAGCAGGCGCGAAGGCCAGCAGGGCCTGACCGACGGCGCTGGAGCGCAGTGGCTGACGGGCCTGTGGCAACTGGTTGGGGCAGAAGTAGACCGGCGGCCGCGCCTGGAAGACCGTGACCGCGTCCCGGTCGTCGGCGATACTCAGGCTGACGGTGATCTTGATGCCCGCGGCCAGTGCGTAGAGGTGCGGTGCGGCCGCGTCGATGCCCAGCCGCGATAGCGCGGGCCGGGCCAGTGATGCGAGCCCGTGTCCGATGCGATAGCGATCGGTCGCCGGATTCTGCTCCAGCAGCCGACCCCGCACCAATGCCTGGGCCAGCCGATATGTGGTGCTGACCGGAAGTCCGGCCCGATGCGCCAATTCGCTCACCGATAGCTCGGGGTCATCGCCCTCGAAGCAGTTCAGTACATGAATCGCGCGGTCGACCGCTTGCGCACCCGAACGGGGTTGATCGGCGGCAGTCATGGTTGTCCTCCTGATATGTCTACCGATCGGGATGTGGCCAGAACTATCGCCGAGCGATACCGGCCCGGCAATGGTTCTGCGCCCGCTGCGCCGATTTCTCGCGCGGGAAGGTCGGTGGCGTCAAAATCGCGCTGATTCGAAGGGTTTCGCACTTCCGATGACGGTCACAGAATCGAATTCCCTGCGCTGACCCCGCATTCTGCCGACCATTGCCGCCTTTGTCGGCCCGCAATCCCGACGTATCAGGAGCAGACGCATGAGTGAACTCTGGCAGACCAGCACCGATGTGCTGGTGATCGGCGGCGGTCCGGCCGCCGCATGGGCCGCCATCCACGCGCGGGAGGCCGGCGCCGAGGTGACCCTGGTGGATAAGGGCTACTGCGGAACGAGCGGCGCGACAGCGCCTTCCGGCACCGGCGTCTGGTATGTCGCCCCGGAGGCGACCGCCCGTGCCAATGCCAAGGCCAGCCGGGAGGCACTCGGCGGCCATCTCGCCGATCACTATTGGATGGATCGCGTCCTCGAGCAGACCTACACCAACATGAATCGGCTTGCCGTAGAGGGCAAGTATCCGTTCCCGACCGATCCGGCGACCGGCGAGCAGTTGCGCACCGGCGTGCAGGGGCCCGAATACATGCGCCGGATGCGCGCGTGGGTCAAGCGGCGCGGCGTCCGGATCCTCGACCATTCACCGGCTCTCGAACTACTTGTCGACGATGACGGCACAGTGCGTGGCGCGGCCGGCTACCAGCGTCAACTCGACCGCGACTATCGCATCGCGGCGGGCGCGGTGGTGCTGGCCAGCGGCGGGTGCGCATTCCTGTCCCGCGCGTTGGGCACCAATGTCGACACCGGCGACGGCGCGCTCATGGCCGCCGAGGTGGGAGCGCGGTTCTCCGGGATGGAATTCTCCAACGCCTACGCGATCGTGCCGAAGGGTTCGACCATCACCAAGACCGCCTACTACGGCTATGCGACATTCTTCCACGAAGATGGACAGGTGCTCGAGGGTGCGGGCTCCACGAAGGGCCGATCGGTGCTCGCGCGAACCCTGTTGTCGGAGAAGGTATTCGCCCAACTGGACCGGGCCGATCCGATGGTGCAGAAACAGATGCGGCTTGGGCAGCCCAACTTCTTCCTGCAGTTCGATCGGCGCGGCATCAACCCGTTCACCGATCGTTTCGAGGTCGATATGCTCGCCGAGGGCACGGTGCGCGGCACCGGCGGCATCGATATCGTGGACGACGATTGCGCGACGACGGTTCCGGGCTTGTTCGCAGCGGGCGATGCGGCGACCAGAGAACGCATCTGTGGCGGTTTCACCGGTGGTGGCAGCCACAATTCGGCGTGGGCGATGTCGTCGGGGAGTTGGGCAGGCGCAGGTGCGGCACACTTCGCGCTAGGCTCGTCTCGACCGGACGATGCGGCCCTGCGTGGTGCGGGACGAACCGGCTTGCTGCCCGCCGGCTCGCCCACGCTCTCGGCGGCCGAGGTAGTCGAGGCCGCGCAGGCTGAGCTGATTCCGTTCCAGAAAAACTATCTACGGCACGGCGAACGGCTACGGTCCGCACTCGACGCGCTGGATACGCTATGGGAGCGCGCCGGTAAGGAACTCGGTGGTCGGACCGGTGACGATCGCATCCGCGCCAGGCAAGCCGCGGCCATTACCGCAGTCGGCCGGTTGATGTACGAATCGGCCCTGGCGCGCACCGAGACTCGTGGTATGAGCAAGCGCGCCGACCATCCGGAGCAGGATCCGGCACAGCGCCACCACATTCTGTCCGGCGGCCTCGACGCCGTGTGGACCAAGACCGCCGAGCTCGCATCATGATCGAAGTCGTACTCGCCGACGCCTGCATCGGCTGCGACAAATGTGTGGATGCCTGCCCCACCAATGTATTCGACCGCACCGAATCCGGAATCCCGGTCATCGCAAGGCAATCCGACTGCCAGACGTGCTTTATGTGTGAGGCCTACTGCCCCACCGACGCCCTCTACGTCGACCCCGAATCCACCCCGCTACCGCCCGGCAGCCTGATTGCCCAGGATCAGATCGGCCGTTACCGCGAGAAGATCGGCTGGGGCAAGGGCCGCACCGCAGGCAGTCTGCTCGCCATCGGCCCTCGACTCCCCCACGGTGCGCCACCACCCCGCCTCAGCACCTGACCACGCGCGAGTTCGAATGCGATCAAGTACTCCCGGCGTGGTCGCCGCGCCTGCGACCCTAGCCACGGTAGCCGATTTGTTCGAGGAGAGCGTCGAGTTGGAGTTCGAATAATTCGGCGCGGTCGGCGAAGGTGTCGGTACCGTATTGGTCGAAGACATCGAAGGTTACGGCGCCGAACAGGCCGACCCACATGGTGATGCCGCGGGCGAGGAGCCAGTCCGGGAGATCGTGGCCGAATGCTGCCCTGATATCGGCGAAATCGGCTGCGAGCGGGGCGGATGCCGGGCGCAGCTTGGCTGGTGCGGTGAGCAGGCCGGCACGGTAGGCGCGGGCCAAGAGGGTTTGCATGGTGGCGATAACCCGCGTGCCGGGGCCGGTGGTCTGCTCTGCGGGGGCGTCATAGCCCGGAACCGGTGTGCCGAACAAAAGTCCGTAGCGCGCGGGTTCGGCCAGCGCCCAGTTGCGGACGGCGCGCCCGACGATGCGCAGGCCCTCGATCGGATCGTCGGGAGCATCGGCCAATGCCGCGTCGACCGCGTCACCGAGTGCGTTGTAGCCATCGATCACGAGCAGCGTCAGCAGTTCATCGCGGCTGCGCACGTATCGATAGACCGCCGAGGACACCACACCGAGATCCCGCGCGACCGCGCGCAGCGAGAGGGCGGCCGCACCGTCGGTGGCCAGATGTTCGCGGCCGATTCGGACGATATCGTTCATGGTCTGGGCCCTGGCTCGGGCACGTGGTGTCGTTGCCATACCGATCACCATGCGCGCTCGAGAGAGCGATGTCAACTAATGCGAGCGCCGCTCTTGACTTCAGCCCCTATCGCGGCCTGCACGGTCTTCGCGGCACCGGCCACCTGCTGCGCACGGTGGGCCTCCCCAACGAGACAATGAGTGCGCTGGCCGAGATGAGTTACCAGGCCACCAGGCCGTTCGTGCCGGACTCCGCCGCCCGCGATGCGGGGCTCGGCCTGCTTCCGACCCTGATCGACGAGGCCATCGCGGCCACCGTCGCCTGGCGGCAAACCCAGCTCTGCCCCTTTGCTACTCGGTAGTAGTGTTACCGGTGTCACCGGCGACACGGATCGAGGAGCACCACATGGACCAACGGGCGACGGATTTCGACGTACTCGTGGTCGGTTCAGGATTCGGCGGCAGCGTCACGGCGTTGCGGCTGATCGAAAAGGGCTACCGGGTCGGTGTCCTCGAAGCCGGTCGGCGCTACACCGATGACGAACTGCCCGAAACCAGTTGGGACCTGCGCAAATTCCTGTGGGCGCCGAAGCTCGGCTGCTATGGCATCCAGCGCATTCACCCACTGCGCAATGTGCTGATCCTCGGCGGCGCGGGTGTCGGCGGCGGTTCGCTCAATTACGCCAATACGCTCTACGTGCCACCGGAGCCGTTCTTCCAGGACCAGCAGTGGCGCGATATCACCGACTGGCGCGTCGAGCTCACCCCGTACTACGAGCGCGCGAAGAAGATGCTCGGCGTAGTGCAGAACCCGCATCTGACACCGGCGGACGAGGTGTTCAAGAAAGTCGCCGAGGATATGGGCTTCGGCGAAACCTTCGTGCAGACCCCGGTCGGCGTCTTCTTCGGCGAGCCCGGAAAGACCGTGGCGGACCCGTACTTCGGCGGTGTCGGCCCGGACCGCACCGGCTGCCTCGAATGCGGTGAATGTATGACCGGCTGCCGTCACGGCGCGAAGAACACCCTGGTGAAGAATTACCTGTACCTCGCGGAAAAGGCTGGCGCACAGGTGGTCCCGATGACGACGGTGACCTCGATCCGTCCGCTGCCCGACGGCACCTGGGATGTCTCGACCGAACGCACCGGCGCCTGGTTCCACAGGCGCCCGCAGACCTACACCGCGGGCCAGGTCGTGCTCGCCGCCGGCACCCTCGGCACCCAGAAGTTGTTGCACGCCATGCGCGATCGCGGCGTACTCCCCGAATTGTCCGACCGTCTCGGCCAACTCACGCGCACCAACTCCGAGTCCATTGTGGGCGCAGCGACCCGCAAGGTGAATCCGGACGTCGACTTCACCCGTGGCGTCGCGATCACGTCATCGATCCACCCCACCCACGACACCCATATCGAGCCGGTTCGCTACGGCCGAGGTTCGAATGCGATGGGGCTGTTGCAGACCCTGATGGTCGACGGCGGCGGCCGGATGCCGCGCTGGCTACGGTTCCTCGGGCAGGTGGTGCGAAACCCGTTCACGCTCATCAGTTTCCTGAGCGTGCAGAATTGGAGCGAGCGCACCATCATCTCGCTGGTAATGCAGCACCTCGACAATTCGATCACCACCTACACCAAGCGCACCCTGTTCGGCCGCAAGCTCACCAGCAAACAGGGCCACGGCCAACCCAATCCGACCTGGATTCCGGTAGGCAACGAGGTGACCCGCAAGGTCGCCGAGGAAATCGGCGGCGTCGCGGGCGGCAGCTGGGGCGAAGTCTTCAATATCCCGCTCACCGCCCACTTCCTCGGCGGCGCACCCATCGGCGCGGACCGCGACACCGGGGTAATCGATGCCTACCACCGAGTTTTCGGCTACCCGACTCTCAGCGTGGTCGACGGGGCCGCCATCTCCGCGAACCTCGGCGTCAACCCTTCGCTCACCATCACCGCCCAGGCCGAACGCTGTGCCGCCTACTGGCCCAACAAGGGTGAACAAGACCTGCGCCCCGCACAGGGCGTCGCCTACCAACAGATCCAGCCCGTCGCCCCCGACAACCCGGTCGTCCCCGCCGACGCCCCCACCGCCCTGATCCTCCCGATCGTCGAAATCCGCACCCACAAGTCCGCCGCCGGCTGAGAAAGCCCTTCGATCACGGCCGAACATCCAGTTCCAGCAATGGCGATCGATGCAGAAGCCCCCGTGGGAGTGCAGGTGCGATTGGAAACGATCACCCTGTATTGGTGGCGTTGGTCTCTCGCTTGGACGATGCGCCACCAGTACATGGTGATCGTTTGACCTGGGCGCGGAACCCCGGGATGACGTGGGGCCGCGCGGCGGGACTGGATAACCCGGAGACCCGCCGGGCGGTGCCGCCCGGCGGGTCTCCATGAAGTGTCGCGTCAGTTGCGGACGAGCAGGACCCCGCCCGCGACAACGAGGGCGAGCACGATCGCGGCGATACCGAAGATGAGGCGGTGGTTGCGCAGGACCGGGATTGCGCGGTCGAGAGCGTATCGGCCCGGACCGGTGAGGGCGAGCGAAGCCGGGGCCAGGGTGAGGAGAATTTCGTATTCGATGCCCTTCGGTGCGAAGAAGCCGCCACCCCATCTGACGGCGATCGCATTGAGCATGGTTCCGACCAGCACCGCCGCCGCGAGCGGGGTAAGCAGGCCGACCGCGAGGCCGAGGCCACCGAGGGTTTCAGTGAGACCCGCGACCGCGGCCATCGCCTTGCCCGCCGGGTAGCCGCTCATCTCGAAGAGTTTGCCGGTTCCGTCCAAGCCACCGCCGTCGAACCAGCCGAACAGTTTTTGGGCGCCGTGCGCGGCCATGGTGAGCCCGACGACCAATCGTAGGACAAGTAAACCGAGGTCATAAGTGTGTGTGGGCGTTGCGGTTTCGGTGTGTGCGGCGGGCGCCGTGATGGTCGCGGTCATGGGATACCTTTCATGATGGGGCGGATCAGCCGAACTGGATAGAGCGCCGGGCCATGCCCAGCCAGAACCCGTCGATGACGGTGCGTTGGTTGTCGAAATCGTCCGCGCCCGCACCGAGGGCGACGAACAGCGGCGCGAAATGGTCGGTGCGTGGATGTGCGAGATGTGCTGCGGGGGCCTTGTTTTCGAAGTCGAGCAGGGCATCGAGATCGTGGGCGGCGAGGGTTTCGCGGCCCCAGTCGTCGAATTCGACGGTGAAGTCGTGGACGTGCTCGTCATCGGCGGTCATGGCGCGCAGGTTGTGCGTGAAGAATCCGCTGCCGACGATCAGCACGCTCTCGGCACGCAGCGGCGCGAGCCGACGGCCCAATTCCATCAGCCGCCGCGGGTCCAGCGTCGGTATCGACAGCTGCAACACCGGGACATCGGCGTCGGGATACATCTCCTTCAGCGGCACATATGCGCCATGGTCCAGCCCACGATCCGGCACATCGACAACACCGCCGCCGAGCAGTTTGCGCACCTTCTCCGCCAGCTCCGGAGCTCCGGGTGCCGCATATTTCACCCGGTAGTAGTGCTCCGGGAACCCACCGAAGTCATAGATCAACGGCACAGTCGTGGTGGCGCCCAGTGCGATCGGCGCGGCTTCCCAGTGCGCGGAAATCATCAAAACAGCCGTGGGACGCGGCAATTCGCGCGACCACGCGGCCAGCTCACCGGGCCACCGCGGGTGATCGGCCAGCGGCGGTGCGCCGTGTGAGAGGTAGAGCACTGGCATCAGTCCGGCCATCACTGTCCTCCGTACAAGTAGTTCAAATTTGAACGCGAACCGACTATAGCGCTTTGTTCAAATTTGAACAACCCCGGTAGAATGAGCCTCGTGGCTGGCGCGAAATGGCTGAACGAGCGGGAGATGCGCACCTGGCAGGGTTTCCTGGCGGCGGGGGCGCTCGTCGGCCGACACGTCGAACAGCACCTCAAACAGGAAGGGCTCTCACACACCCAGTACGAGGTCCTGGTTCGCCTCGCCGCGACGCCGGAAGGCCAGCTGCGCATGACTGAATTGGCCGATGCCCTCTACACCTCCAAAAGCGGCCTGAACTACCAGGTCACCCAAATGGAGAAGGCCGGTCTGGTGCGCCGTCAAGCTTGCCCGACCGATGTCCGCGGCGTTATCGCCAATCTCACGCCAGCGGGCCGCGAGCGCCTCGAGCAGATCGCTCCAGGCCACGTCGAAACGGTCCGCCGCATCCTCATCGATGCGCTGACACCCGAACAACAAGACGCTATCGCCACCGGCCTCAGCGAGGTCGCGCGCCGACTCGGCTAGTTCTCCGCTCGCGGGGCGACATGCGCCGCTCGACCGACCGTGTCGATTCCTGACTCGAAAAGCGCGGGCGGGCAGTGGGTTACGTCATGGACCTGGCCACGCTGTGTCGACCCACCGGTGACCGGAAGGCCAGACGCACGGAGTCCGGGTAATGCCAGGCGCGATCCCTCCTCTGCCGCAGCGTATTTCACGCAGGAGACGGCACAGCAATCTTGGGGCTTGCCCGGACCCGGTACTCGGGTCCGGGCACAGGAGCAAGCGGCCGCGACCCCGGAGTGATGTGACCGCCCCTGGGACCAACGCAGAATCAGGGCCGTAAGAAATCTGTTGGGAAACTCTAAGCCCGGCCGGATTTGATGCCCAGGTATGGATGTGACGCTGATGGTCGCAGATTCGAGTCGAGAACGGAGAAGATAGTGCCGACGACGTTTCCCAGTTCCGTCACCGAGGCCACGTCGGATGCGGTGCAGTACTGCCGTCGACGTGGCTGGACGGTCGCGGAAACGACCAACGGTGTCTGCATGTTCACCGACGAGCAGATATCGGCCGTCGAACTCACCGGTGCACTGGCCGCTGCCGTGCGCCGCTATCTTCGTGCCAATAACCTGTCCGGTCCGGTGATCGAAATCCCGGGTCCGCAGCGTCGCGAAATCCACCTGGTCGTCGGCGCCGGCAAGGCGGCCATGGCGATCGACGCGCTGCGTGCCGTCGGTGCGATAGTGCACACCGACGGTGCGAGCATCCCGCTCCCGCCGACCCGTCTCTCGGCCGGGTCTGCCTGCTGGGGGATTTCCCCGAGTGAGGCGCGCTGGGTACCGCCCGTCGTCGCCATCGCCGCCGCGGTGCGGGCCGCCGAATCCAGCCGCAAGCGGCAACTCACCCATCTGGCGAGCTGAGTATCGTCAGACCGAGTTCGGGTCCACTTCCGGTCGACGATCGGGCGTCGACATCGGGTCCGCCTCGACTGTCATCGGTTCGCGGGCAACGACTTTTCGCTGGATGCGCCGCAGCCGGGCACGCCCCTACCAGCACGCGTCACCGAGCAGCCGCGTAGTCGCCGGGGCCAGCAGCATGCGCAGCGCGGTGGCATCGGTGAACAGCGCGGGCCATGCCGAGGGCGATGTACTGCATCATGATCGAATAGATCGGATCGATCCGCCATAGCGGGAAGATCTCGTCGAAGTGCTCCTGCACCAACCGAGTCCGGTGATCCGGCGGTAGAAAACACTCCGTGATACCACCGAATACCGAATGCCGCACCGGAGCGATGAGCAGCAATACCGCGCACTCCTGCCGTGCAGCCGCCAAGTCACGCACCGGAATCGGTGTGTCCGGGTCCGGTGCGGAATCGGCGAACGCGATACCGCTCGAACAGGCGAGGACGGCGGCCGTGCACAGCACGACCGAACGCGGACCACACCAACCTCCACCCCGGCACCTCCGATCGGCAACGCCATTGTCCGGGCCGAACATGGGCCCGAATCACGTTGTCGCGGAAGCACTCCGCCGGAATTCGGGTGATCTGGTCAGCGCTCGCCGGATCACCTGGTATCCGCCACAAATGCCGTAGCTCGAACAGGGCGCCGTCTGACCGTCCCCTCCACGGTCAGACGGCAGCAACTGACGCGCGAGGACACCGACAGTCGAGATGTTGATACCATTTGGATGATATACGCATCCGAATGTGCATGACAACGCGAACCGGGCACGGTCTCTGTGCCACCAGTTACATCTCGGCCATTCGTGGCGCCGAGCACGAGTGTCGAACCGGTACGCTGCGCGGTGCCGCAGGAAGCAAGGGAACAGCGAAGGGACCGATGGTTCGTCTGACGAGGGCACAGCAGCAAGACGCCACCCGCAGAAAGGTGTTGGCCGCAGCCAAGTCCGAGTTCGCGCAGCGCGGATTCCGCGGCGCGACGGTCGACGGCATCGCCGAGCGCGCGGATATGACACGTGGTGCGGTCTATTCCAATTTTCCTGGCAAGCGGGCGCTCTATCTGGCGGTGCTCGCACACGAGGCCGAACAGGCCGCCCCACCCGACGGCCCCGCGCAGGCCGACACACCGGCCGCCGCGCTCGGCGCATTCGCGAGTACCTGGCTCGAGCAACTCCCGCAGTCGAGCCAGTACGAGTACAGCGAGGACGACCAGTTCACCTCCCCGGCGCTGAGTGTCGATTTCGTGCCCGAAGTCCTGATGAGCGAACAGATCCGGCGACCGTTCGCCCAACTGCTTGCCCTGGACGCGCTGCTGCTCGCCGTATCACTGCGGGCCATCAGCCAACCGACCACGGTACCGCTGGAAAGTTTCATCGCCAGTGCCGAATCCGTGCTGACGATCCTCTACGGAACGACCCAACTGTCATACGTCGCGCCCGAATTCACCGATCCGGCACGGGCCATCGCGCTGTGCGAACAGGTCGCGCTCCTCGGTGGTGTGAAGACACCGACACCCCCCCGGCCCGGCGGCGCGCACGCCACCCGGGTCGACGAGCCTTGGGAACCACCGCCCTGCACCGATCGCATACGGGCCGCCTCGGCTCGACTCGATGGCGACGGCCTGATCGCCGTCCTCGGCATGCACCGGATCGGCACCATCGAAGCGGCGCTGTCGATCTGGCCCGAGCACACCGATATCACGCTGGCGCTGGTAAGTGATCACCCCGCGGAACTCGCACCGCTGGCGCGGCTCGCGATCGCGGATATCTGCCGGTCATTGCGCCGTGCGTTCCCCGCGACGGCGCTACCTCGGCTGCAGGTGATCGTCGATGATTCCGGAACACTCGCGGCCGCATGCGGATTCGACCGAATCGACGACAATTCCGAATTCGCCGTCATCGTCGAGAACGGCCGTATCACAACACGGGCCGAGGGGCGGGGCGCAGCCGAGGCCGCGGCAACCGTGCACACGAGTTCAGCGGCTCCGAACCGAACGTAGGTCTTCGAGCGTGCCGAACCTGTTTGCCAGCGCCTGACAGGCACCCGCCCCCGTCGCCCGCGCCACCACCCGTTCGCTGTCGACGAATACCGCACTCTCGGTGTCGTCATCAACGACATCGAGCCCGCAAGCCCGTGCGAGTTCGCCGGATTCGTCGAGCACCACCTGCATGCCGGGCACCGCGGGATACGGAAACGCGGCACGCAGCGACCGACTGATATCGCTGACCGCGAGGCGAGCGAGTTGGGCCACCTCCGTCACGTCGGCGGTGACCATGGCGACCGTGGTGCGACCTCCGATGGGCTGGTTACGCAGGATATCCGCGACGGCGCCGAGCTTGTTCATCCCCAGTACGGCGACGACATTTCCACCGGAAAGGTCCGCAGCCGCCCTATGGACGAGGTCACGGCACGGTGGTGGCGTCCACGGTTCGTAGACGTCGGCCACCGCAGCGATATGCGCCATGGTCCGCGCGCCGTCGTCGATCCGATGGTGCACCATCTGCTCACAGGCAGCGATCACCTTTGCTCCGTCCACGAATTCCGGTGCGACGAAAGACAATTGGGTTGCGCCGTACAGCAGGGTGATTACCGATTCGGCGATGCCGAGCCAGCGACCGGGCAATACGGACCCGGCACCGTCGTCGAGGCCGGCGAGTGCCAGGCCGAGCAGGATAGCGTCCAATTTGATCAGCTGCACGAACGATCCGCGCAGATATTCGTCGACAACGAGTTCGGGAATGAGGTCGTGCGCCAGCATCGGCGAGCGCAGCTGCACGATGCCGTCCACCGGGCCGTTCGCCGAGCCGGGGAGACGGTCGACCCAGGTCCGCGCGAATCGGCCGATGGCCGCCACCGGGGTGCGCGCCGGTCCACCATCGAGGAGTTCCGGCGCCGCTTCGGCTTCCGCGGCCAGCACGGCTAGATACAACGCCCGCTTACCAGCGAAGTTGGAGTACACCGCGCCGCGGGTCAGGTCCGCGCGCTCGGCGATGTCATCGACCGTCGCGCCACGAAAACCGCGTTCGGCGAATTCGGCCTTGGCAGCCGCTAGGACCCGGTCGCGATTGCGTTGCTGCAATGCGGCTCTGCTCTGACGACCCATCGGTTACTCCACCAACCGTTCTGTTCATTTACAGATGCGCATATCATCCAAATGTTGATACCATCTCAATGCTACGTGCGAGAGCATGAGCGAGGCGGGCATCGAAGGACAGGTAGTGGGCATTACCAGGTACGAATCCGGGTCGCGAACCGCGGCCGCGGTGCTCGATGAGGCCAGGCGGCTGGTCGAGCCCGCATACCGTTCTTCCCTGGACCGCATTGCCCCACCGATCAGAATGATCGTCGGCTACCACGCCGGCTGGTTGGACGCCACGGGACGGCCGAGCAAAAAGGTCGGCAAGTCGATCCGTCCGGCACTGGTACTCGCATCGGCCAAAGCCGTAGCGGCCACGGAGGCACCCCAGGGCGTCGCCGAGGCCGTCGCTGTCGAACTCGTGCACGATTTCGCATTACTGCACGACGATCTCACGGACGGCGACGAGCAGCGCAACCGCCGATCGGCTTGGTCGGCATATGGAGAACGCGGCGCCCAGCTCGCCGGAGATGCGCTACTCGCCATGGCGATCAACGAGATGGTCGGCCGCCCCGGCATTACGCTGCTGTCGAAAGCCCTTGACGCCCTGTGCAATGCGCCGTCCGCGGATATCGAGTCAGCGCACTGCGAGCCGGTCGACCTCGACGAATCCCTCGCCGTCCTCGAGTCGAAGACCGCGGCGCTGTTATCCTGCGCCTGCGAAATGGGCGCGATCGCCGGTGGCGCCGATCCGGAACAAGCCAGAGCCCTGGCCGAATTCGGACACCATCTCGGCATCGCATTCCAATTGATCAATGACATACTCGGCATCTGGGGCAATCCGAGCATGACCGGCAAGCCGCTTTATCCCGACCTCGCCAATCGCAAGAAGTCCCCACCGATCTCGCGCGCACTGGATTCGACCGGTCCCACCGCGGATGTGCTGCGCGAGTTGTATCGCGAGGCCGGTCGAGATCACGAAACACTGCACCGGATCGCCTGCCTGATCGAACTCACCGGCGCACGCGAGTGGGCTGAACGGGAAGCCGATCGGCAACTCGATGCCGCGCTCGACTGCCTGACCGGGCTGTCCGCCGACGATGCCACCGAGGACCTTCGACTACTCGCCGCGATGATGACGAGTAGGTCTGCATGAAAAACCCGATCGAGTCGATCCCGCTAGCCCCGGATGCCGTACCACTTCTCGGTCACGGCCTGCGTTTTCTCACCGATCCGATCGGATTCCTGTCGACACTCCCCAACCATGGGCGCCTCAGCCGGGTGCAATTGGGTCCATTGCCGGTCGTGGTGGTCTGCGATCCCGAATTGGCCCGGGTCGTACTCCTCGACGACCGCACCTTCGACCGCGGCGGACCACTCTACGATCGCTCCCGCGAGGTCGCGGGAGACGGTATCGGAACCTGTCCGCACAGCAGGCACCGCCGTCAACGGCGCCTGAGTCAACCCGCATTCCAGCTGGCACGTTTGCCCGGATATGCCGAGGCCATGATCGACTCGATCGAAGATGTCGTCGGCTCCTGGCAGGACGGCCAACGGATTCAGCTCGGCGCGGAAATGTCGAAACTCACGGTCCGGGTAGCGGTCCGGACAATGTTCTCCTCGTCGTTTCCGGAGGCCTCGGTTCAGCAGGTCGCCGATGATTTCGCGACGATCGCCGCGAACATATTCCGGCGGATGGTGCTGCCACCTGTCGTCAACCGACTGCCGACACCCGCGAACCGGCGCTACTACCAGGCTCGGAATCGGCTGCGGACAGTGGCCGCCGAGCTCATCGAACAGCGGCGGACCGACAATCGCGACCACGGTGACCTGCTGTCCTCGCTCATGCTCGCCCGCGATCCGGACTCCGACGGCGCGCAGGCCGCGATGAACGACGAGGAACTGATCGACCAGGTATTCACGTTCCTGTTCGCGGGTGCGGAAACCACCGCGAGCACACTGACGTGGGCACTGTATCTGCTCGGACGTAATCCGGATATGCGACGGCAGGTTCAGCAAGAAGTCGATACCGTGCTGAGCGATGGCACCGCCCGCTTCCAGGACCTGTCGAATCTGCCGGTCGTCAATCGGGTGGTGACCGAAACGCTGCGGTTGTACCCGGCCGGATGGTTGCTCACCCGCGTAGTTTCGGCGGATACCACTCTCGACAACGTCCCGCTTCCGGCGGGCACGACCGTCGCGGTCAGTCCGCACGTTATTCATCGGCGCGATGAAATCTATGAGCGCGCAGGAGAATTCATGCCCGATCGCTGGATCGGCATGGAACCGGACCGAACCCTGTTCATCCCCTTCGGCGCCGGTGCCCGCCGCTGCATCGGTGACCAATTCGGACTGGTCGAGTCCAGTTTGGCACTGGCGACGATCGCGGCACGCTGGCGCGTCGCTCCGCTATCGAATCGACCCGTCTCGGTCTCGCTCGCGCATCTGCCCGCACCGACGAAACTCGGTATGCGGGTGCGGCGTCGCGATCCGGTGGCCATCGACTCGACCGTGTCGAGGCCGGGATAGCAGAGATGGCTGCCCCCGCCGAAGCATCCGCGCGCCGCAGGGTCGGCATGCTGGCCAGTGGCCTGCTGCGTGAATTCCACATCTGCTGGTCGTTCAGTGCAGGCGATCTGACGGCAACTGTGGTCCCCGCGACGACCTTCGCCATCGCGGCTTGGGTGAGTACGCATGCGAGCGTCGCGTCACTGCCGCAGGTATTGGCCGCATGCCTGATCTACTTTTGGCTTTACATCTACACCTTCAACCTGTCCAACCAGCTGACCGGGATCGAGGAGGATCGCCGCAACAAGCCGCACCGGCCGCTCGTCGTCGGACTCGTCACCCCGCTCGGTGCCAAGTGGCGGCTGGTCTGGGCCACTTCCGCCTTCCTCGTACTGGGTGCGGTGCTGCAGGTCCTGGAATGGACTGTGCTCTGGATAGTAGCGTGTACCTTCCACAATCTCCTCGGCGGTGCCCGCGCGCTGTGGGGCAAGAATGCCGCGATGGTCGCGGGTACCGTCGCTCAACTCGCGGCCGCCTGGCAGATCGTCACGCCCCTGACAGCCGCGGCTTGGACCTGGATCGCGGCGATCGCCATACCCCTGGGTGTACTGGTATCCCTGCAGGATCTGCGCGATATCGACGGGGATATGGCAGTCGGAAGACGCACCGCCGCAGTGGTTTTCGGCGAGATGGCGTGTCGACGTTTCTTCGCGGCGGCCTTCGCGGTCTACCCGATCGCCATACATTTCCTGGTATACCGGAACGCACCACCCGCCGCGGCGCTGCTCGGAATGGTCGCGGCGCTGCTGTCGCTAGTCATCGCCTACCGCGTGCTGCGGTACCGGAATCGCCGCGCCGATCACATCACCTACCTCCTCTACACCTACTGGTACTGCCTGACTCTGGCCAGCGTGGTCTTCGTCTTCGCAACGTAACCGCACCGGCCGAATCGAGGTCCTCGACAGGACACGCTCACGCAGACCGGGGAGGGATCGGATTACCCGAACCGGGTGAGCGCGGACAATCCGGTAGGTACCACACGTCAGCGATCAAGAATCCGCCAAGACGCAAGCCCACCGTCGCCCACCTTGTGAAGCGGCCAAGTCGACGCTGTGTGCCCCGTGACGCGCGGTCAGGTGCAGCAGTTCGGATCGAGGACGACGCATAGGGCGGAGAGGGCATCACGGCGGGCGCGATGGAAGGTATTCATACCGCGACGCTCGGATTCGACCAATCCCGCAGTGCGGAGTTGGGCGAGGTGGTGGCTGACGGTCGATTCCGATAACCCGACCGCCGTCGCGAGATCGCCGCCATTTTCCTCGCCGCGCGGGCTGGTGAGCAGCAGCGACATCAGCCGGACGCGGGCCGGATCGGCGATCGCCTTGAGTCGCAAGGCGACCTCGAGGGCGGAGTTTTCGTCCACCGGGACGGCGGCGACGGGTGCGCAGCAGACCGGGGCGGACATGTCGATCACAGGCAACGCTTTGGGCATACCTTCGAATCTACCGACTTTGTTGACATATGCCGAAAAGGTCGGCAGACTCGATCATGTCCCATTTCGACATATATCGAATTTCTGATCGAATTCCTGGAGGTATCCGATGTCACGCGTTCAACTCGCCCTCAATGTCGACGACATCGATCGGGCGGTGCAGTTCTACTCGACTCTGTTCGCCACCGGACCAGCCAAGCGCAAGCCGGGGTACGCGAATTTCGCGATCGCCGAGCCGCCGCTGAAATTGGTGCTGATCGAGAACCCCGGCCACGGCGGCAGCGTCAATCACCTCGGTGTCGAGGTAGAGTCCTCCGATCGGGTGCGCGCCGAGATCGTTCGGCTGTCGGACGCGGGGATGTTCACCAAGGAGCAGATCGCAACCACATGTTGTTTCGCCACCCAGGACAAGGTGTGGGTCACCGCCCCGGACACCGAGCGGTGGGAGGTTTACACGGTACTGGCCGACAGTGAAACCTTCGGTGTCGCACCACAATCGCGTGATACCGAAGCGGTGCACATGTGCTGCGGAACACCGGAGGAGGCCGCCACCGAGGGCGCGTGCTGCGGGAGCGCGGCCAAACAAGAATCGCAAGCGTCCAGGGCTGGCTGCTGTTGATCGACCGCCCGCACGGTGAGCGAGTTCACCGACTGTTCGCTTGCCCTCGGATTCGATGCTCATCAATATCGATGGGTGTCTATATCAGAGTTGCCACCGGTCGGCGTGGCCGCGTCGTCGTGCGCGGTCACGCCCATAGTCCGTCAGCCGTTGAGCACCGACGAGGCTGCCGCGTTGGCGCGAGTCTTCAAGGCGTTGGCAGACCCGGTGCGGCTGCGGCTGCTGTCAGTGGTGGCAAGCCACGGCGGGCAGGAAGTGTGCGTGTGTGAGTTGTCGGACGGGTTCGACATCAGCCAGCCCACCGTCTCCCACCATCTGAAGGTGTTGCGGGCGGCCGGGCTGCTGTCATCCAAACGGCGCGGTTCCTGGGTGTATTACCGCGTCGTGCCCGCCGCGTTGCAGCAACTTTCCCATCTGCTGGGTGCCAGCCTGTCCTCGGGGATGCGATGAGCGGCCAGATGGCGCGGCGGGTGGTGGCCGAATTAGTCGGTACGGCGCTGCTGGTGTGCGTGGTAGTCGGCTCCGGCATCGCGGCACAGCAACTATCGCCCGGCAACACCGGGTTGCAGTTGCTGGAGAACTCGACTGCCACCATGCTCGGGCTCGGTGTGCTGATTCTGGTATTCGGCCCGATCTCGGGAGCACACTTCAATCCCGTCGTCTCGGTATCGGATTGGCTCCTCGGCCGACGCAACGGCACCGGACTCGAATACCCCGAACTCGCGGGATATCTCCTGGCGCAGGTGGTGGGTGCCGTCGCGGGATCGATGCTGGCCAACGGCATGTTCGACCTGGCCGTCGTACAGATATCCACCCACGACCGAATCACCCGCGGACATCTGCTCGGGGAAGCCGTAGCCACGGCGGGGCTGATCGCGGTGATCGTCGCTCTTGCGCGCACCTGCCGCGCCGCGTTGTCCGCAGCGACAGTGAGTGCGTTCATCGGTGCGGCGTACTGGTTCACCAGCTCCACCAGCTTCGCCAACCCCGCCGTCACCATCGGCCGTATCTTCTCCGACACCTTCGCCGGAATCGCCCCGGCCTCCGCGCCCGGCTACATCGTCGCTCAGATATTCGGCGCCGCACTGGGGCTCGCCTTCATCGTCTGGCTCTATCCCGCTGCCTCGGAGGTCGCCCCCGATATGACCACACCGCAAGACGCTGCCACGCAGAACGCCGGTCAGCTTGCCGTACAACCGAGTTCGTCATGATCGAAAAGCCGGCCGTTGCCTATGCACGGAGTTCGACATCTCCGTCCGCTGAAAGGACCATCGACGCGATGACTTCGAAAATCAGTGTCTTGTTCGTCTGCGTCCACAACGCCGGACGCTCCCAAATGGCGGCCGGATTCCTCAACCACCTCGCTGGCCACGCCATCGAAGTCCGCTCTGCCGGGAGCACACCAGCCAGCACGGTCAATCCGATCGCCGTCGCCGCCATGGCAGAAGTCGGCATCCACATCGCCGACCACAAACCGAAAATCCTCACCCCCAACACCGTTGAAACCTCCGATGTGGTGATCACCATGGGCTGTGGCGACGCATGCCCCTACTTCCCCGGCGTCATTTACCGCGACTGGAAACTCGACGATCCCGCGGGCAAAGATATCGACACCGTGCGCCGCATCCGCGACCAGATCGAACACCACGTCCGCAACCTGATCACCGAACTCGGCGACACGCTCACCACATGACCAGCGGTAAGCCCCGGCAGGGCGCGCGCCTTTCAGGCCGACAGGTCGGTCGACTCGGCTCGCGCCATTTTCACCAGCATATCGTGCAACTCCTTTGCCAACTTTCCCGCACAATCCCCGTGTAATGCGACATCGGTAAAGGCATCGAGGAGGGCGGAGCTCGGATCCAGCGGATTGTAGGCGAGATCCGCACTGCCACGCAGAGATTCGGTGATCAGTCGGCGCTGTGCCTCGTGCCGGGCCCGAAAGTCGCCCGCGACGTCGAGCGCACAACCGAATTCACGCACGACCGCCGCATACACCGGGCGCTCGGCATTGCGCCGACGGCGCAACCATCTGCGCGGCCGCACACCCCCGTCCGCTGGAACCAGCGTTGCCAAGGCCCCACCGTCGAGCACCATCCAGATCGTCGATGCATCCGATTGCGGTAGCACCGGAACTGGTCCGCGTATCGCGGGCGCACTGTCGTCCGGATCGGTAATCCGTATACCGCGCAGGGCAATCGGATACCTCGTGAGCATATCGCCGACCGCCGCCGTGACCTCCCGGATAACATCCGTGTCGACATTCGGCCCATCGAACCCGATGATGTCCAGCCCATGCTGTGCGGCCAATTCCACGGCCGTCCGAGGTGCGGGCGAATCGACGGAATCCCCACGGGAATGCGCTCTCTCGACGTACAGCAGCGATACCGCATCGAGCTCCGGGAGGTCCGCTGGCACCGACACTGCCTCCGGCCCGCGAACATCCGCCGACAGCTGCGGAGGATCTGGCGGTCGAATACTGACCGGTGCCGAAACCGCCTTCGGCGCTGGAGCATCCGTCATCGGCCGGATCGACTCCGACGTCGTGGTATCGCGCGGCGGGCCAGTCGGTGTCGATACTTCGGGGGCCGCTTGGACTGCGGCGGGATGTCGAGGCCGGGTTCGCGGGAACAGTGGCAGGGTCAATTTTCACTCAGATCGCCGAACCTCCCGAGATTGGGAAGTCCTACACGTTGCCCGGTTCGATCGATTCGTGCAGGGTTCAGCGGGCGCCTCCGATCAACCACTGGTTGAAGGCGCAGTTCAGGTTCGAATGGTACGCGGGATCGAGGGCCGCGAGCGCGATCGAGGTCGAACGCGGTGAGTACATCATGGTCAGGTGGTCGGACAGATCCTGTTCGCAGCCGTCCTGCAACGTGATGTTGTCGACCGTGGCATCCGGCCCAGCCTGCAGGAATGTCCAGTTGTACGGATTGGTCACCTCGTCGTACCGCGACCCGACAACGATGTATTCGACACCGGGCACGGTATCGCCGTTCGCATTGAGTCGCGCATAGAACGAAGACCCCACCGCCTGTTCGATATTCGACTGCCCGACGATCGGCTCGTAGAAACCCAGGATGTTCACACCGAGGTTATTGATCGCCCGCCCCAGCGACGCGATACCCATTAACGACGTACCGTGATGTGTCGCACCGAAAGTGATCAGCTTGCCGACCTTATCGGCACCTCCGTCGAATTTCAGATACTGATTCGCCACCGTGCCGCCTTGCGAGTGACCAACGATGTCGACCTTCTGCGCTCCCGTCGCCGCCCGCACCCGCTCCACGAAATCCGCTACCTGGCGCGAGGATTCGGCCATCGGCCCGAGCCCGTAACGACCGGGCAGCACCGCACCGACCCCGCCGCCGTCCATCAGCCCCGATCGCCCGAAATTGAAGGCGAAAACGCACAATCCCGCCCGCGCCAACTGCGGCGAGAGATAGGCGAAGGTGTCGAAGGCATTGAGCCAGGTGCCGTGCAGCAACACCACGGGATTCGGATGTTCGGCACTCGGCTTGCAGTCCCACCGATTCGCCCCCGCGGGCGCGGCATCCGGGTGCGTGAGACTGTACGCGAACGCCGCAAGGGCGACTGCCATTTCGGGCCCTTCACCGACGGTGTCGGATGCGACGCTCTTCGCCCAGCCCGAGCCACTTCCGGCGTCCACGATCGCCTGTGGCTGCCGCCCGTCCGGAGCCGGCGCGAGCCCCACATCGAGCCGTTCGACGAGGAACTGCTGATCGGATTCGGCGGGCTCCGCGCCCGCAGCCCCGATTCCGAGCCCATGTGCCACCGCCAGTCCAGCGATGAGGGCGGCACCCGCGAAGGCGCGGCAGCCGCGTTGCTTCATTGCAAACATTTCGCACTTCCCATCCCGATCGGGTCCGCCCCACGCCAGTCACTATGCCGCAGATCACAGATCGTACGAAATGCGATGGTCAACGGATCACCCTGCTGCTGGGCAATCCACACCTGCTGGAGGCATCGCAAGCACACCTGCGGCACGGCTCCGACCGCAAAGCAGCGGCCGCACGACTTCATGTGCACCCCAATACCTTCAGCTATCGACTGCGCCGCATCGCCGAACTCACCGGTATCGATCCGGCCGACCCGAACAATTCGCGCCTGCTCGCCGCATCGCTCACCATCCAGCGCATCCATCAGTCCCCGAGTAGGCGGCTCGAGCGCCGATCCGGGCGACCGTTTCGGCGACTCGCTCCAGGTGGTCTGTCATCGCCGCACGCGGGGCCTCCGACACACTGGCCTCGGATGGCCCGCACATGGCCGCGTGCCCGCGGTCGGAATCGGTGCGGCGATCCTGGGTCAGATTGAACTCCGATTGGAGATCGAGCGCGCGGCGGGTGTCGGCGACCATCGCGGTGTACATCACTAACGCCGCCAATGCGCGAATCGCCAAGCAGGCGTTACACACCGGACGCCCCGAAGAAATCGCCACCGAACTCGGCCTGCTGCCCGCGGAAACCGTGAAATCCCTACTGGCACCGCATCGCCTTGCCAGAATGCCCAGCCCGGCAACCGAACCTGCTGCGGCGCAGTAGTACCGATCTACTCATCGGCTTCGAACGGGCCGAACACGCCGCCGTCGGCGTGGCTGCCAAGCATCGCCGGCCGCTCGCGCTACCATGGCAGCGCGCTGTGCGACGTGGCGGCGTTTGCGCAGCGAACGGGGAAGGAACCTGCCCGGCGGCACAGTGTGTCGCCGGGCAGGTCGAAAAGCCCTTCGGCGACATAGCCTCCGTTCTCGATCCACAACGCTCAGCGATCCAGAGCTGAGCGTGCACCGGGCCCGATGACCGCAGTCCTCGTGAGCGTCGGTGCGCGGTAATCGAAACATTCTCCGCCCGTGGGCACGTCGCACCATGAACTCATGGACGAAGTTCGCTCGATGTGCGCCGACGAATTGCTGGACACCCCAGGTCCATTCGTGCCGACGTCCCCGGTGAGGCTCCGCCATCACGGCACAGCACACTCCTGTCGTGCCGACCGCTGTCCGAACAGCGAGTCCCAGCCAACGCCGCAGGTGGATGCCACTCGGTAGTCCGGACCCGAAATCACTCCCGAAAGGTGCTGCGGGAGCTGATATTCGGACAAATCGTCCTGTGCTACTCCCGGCCGGAAGGAATGTCGCGCACGTGCAACAATCGTCGCGATGATCACCTATCTTGAAGCGACTGTCATCGGTGCGGTGCAGGGGGTTACCGAGCTGTTCCCGATCTCCAGCCTCGGTCACTCCGTGCTGATCGCCGCATGGGTGGGAGGTGATTGGCGGAAGGTGTTGGTCCAGAACGACTCCGGCGCGGGCAATCCCTACCTGGCGTTCGTGGTCGCGCTACACGTGGCGACAGCCGTGGCGTTGCTCGGGTATTACTGGCGCGACTGGTATTCGATAATCACCGGTTTCGTGACAACACTGCGCACCAGGCGGCTCGATACCGTTCCCCAGCGATTGGCCTGGCTGATCGTGATCGCGTCCACGCCGGTGGCCGTCCTCGGGCCGCTGCTCGTGCATCCGCTGCACGCCCTGTTCGAGGGACCCATCGACGCGGCCATCTTCCTGACTCTCAATGGCGTCGTATTGATCGTCGGTGAGGGGCTGCGCCGACGCAACGAGCCGACGCTGGCGGAATACGGTCGACGTTTCGCCCTCACCGCCGCATCGCTTCCGGCCCGCCAAACCGACCGGCGACTGGCCGCTCTCGGGGCGCGCGACGCCGTCGGCATCGGATTCGCCCAAGCCGGTGCCCTGCTGACCGGGTTCAGCCGCGCCGGTCTGACCATGGTCGGCGGATTGTGGCGCGGACTCGAACACACCCACGCGGCCAAATTCGCCTTCCTGCTGGCCACTCCCGCAATCCTGGGCGCCGGGATCGTGGAAATGCCGGAATTGTTCGGGCCGGAAACCGACGGCATCCGCGGGCCGGTACTCGTCGGCGCCATCGTGTCCGGGACGTCATCCTGGCTGGCTGTGCGCTACCTGGAGCGGCACTTCCAAACGCGCACACTCCTACCGTTCGCGACGTACTCACTGATCGTGGGAGTGCTCTCGATCATCCATTTCAGCTGACATCGTCGACGAAAGGGCATCGTCGATCAATCCTGTAAAAATCGTGACCGAAGGCATTGCGCCCGAAGGTGGTTCGCCCCAATGGCGATCGGGTGAACGCAGTGCTCAAACTGTTCAGAAACGGAACGTGGGGCGAGGGGCGGCATCGCTGAGTGCCTCGGTGAGTAAGGCGATGGGTTCTGTACAGGTGGTGTAGCGGGCGCTGGGATCCTTCGCGAGTGAACGGTGCAGGATTGTGTCGACCTCCGGTGGGATCCAGGGTCGGCGTGCGGAGATATCGGGAGGCGAGTCGTGCAGGTGGGAAATCGGCGGTGATCGGTCGTCGAGCAGCCGCCACGCCGTGAGCGCGGGCCTGGACGTAACAGTCCGGTGGGCTCGCCGAGTTCGGTACCCATCGCCTTTGCGATCTGTTCGAGGCGACGGGCAACGCTGCTGTAGTGCAGTAGGCGCTCGGGAAATACCGATCCACCCCTGAAGCTCCCCGGCTGAGTTCCCCAGGATCGCAGCGTGTGTCGGGAGCGCGTTTGCTGACCTGGCATGCTCTTCGACCGATTCAGCGGATTTCATTCGGCTGGTTCCCCTCGACCCCCACAAACTGCCTCATACCAAGGCTCAGTCGCCGCCGTCGTGCGGGGATACGCTGTGGTTGACGAAGTCAACCCGCGTTACTCGGTGTGGGTTGCTGGTGGATGGTGATGGCTGATGGGTGAGGATGATCTGTTCCGGACGGTCCGTGACCTGGTCGAGCCGGTCACGG
>NZ_JBSUQM010000024.1:0-84461 GCF_054065835.1 Nocardia citri | reverse complement strand
ACCGACCCCATGCCCACCCGCACGACCAGGGAAGCCGACGGGCTGCTCGTCCCCGTCGAGGGCCGTGTCGGGGTGTACGCGCGCAGTACCGCTGACCCGGTACGCACGATGACCACCCGCAATGAAACCGCCCTGCTGGTGCCCTACTACGGCAATGGCGGCGCCCGCACCGCCCAGGAACCGCACGGCACCGCCACCACCCGCGACCGGTACGCCCTGGTCGTGCCACTGCGCAACCACAACACGACCAAATCGGTTCACCAACCGCTCGACACCATCGCCGCCGCTGGCACACATCACGGACTCACCATCCCCGCACCGGTGGTGCAGGACTGCGAATTCCGGATGCTCGAACCCTCCGAGATCGCCCGCGCCATGGCCTTCGACCAGAAATACGTGATCCTCGGCAACCGCCGTGAACAGGTCCGCCAAGCCGGGAATGCCGTCACACCACCCGCGGCCCGGGACCTGGTCTCAGCGGTCGCCGAAGCCCTCAGAAACGAGGTAGCGGCATGAGCACTCAGACGATGCCCTGCTGCGGCGTGCCGATGAGTATCGAGCCGTCCAAGCCATGGGGGCTGATCATGCATTGCTACGAGTGTGGCCACTGGGAGCCATACGAGACCAGCGAAAATGGCCACTACTGCGGTGATCCCGAGTGCAAGGACTGCGGTGACTGGGGACCGAATAAGCCCGGCGAGATCACCGACATCAACAGTGACGACAGTCCGGTCCTCCCCTACGGCCCTGCGAGACAGGGGTGGTCCGATGACGTCCCATTCTGACCGCAAACCCGTGCAGTGGGGCGTGCTGATCGGTGAACACGTCAAGCCCCTCCCGAAGGCCCGCAACGTCACCGACGCGACTCTCTACGCCGCAAATCTCGATATCAGCCGACACACGAAAAGCGCTGTCGTGTACCGGGATTACGAAGACGAACAGTGGCGCAAATGGATCGATAACTCCCCGGTCCCGACGCAACTCGCGTTGGAGCTGTTCGGCAAGGAGGCCATGTGATGGCTACGAAAACCACTGACACACAACAAGACCCGTTCGACATGATCGGCTCCGCGCTGCTGCACCTTGTCTGGTACACCCTGATCGGTATCGGCGTCGCGCTGTGGTGGGCCGTGCTGTTCCCGATGATCTCGATCCCCCTCGCGCTCGCAGTCGCTGCCGGTGTGGTGCTGGGGCCGGTGTTCGGTGTCGTGACGCTCGGGGTGTTCATCGCGGGGATCATGCTGTGGCGCTGGAAGCGTCCGGAGATGTTCGAGCGATGGGTAACCCGGCGTGCACGCACTCGGTTCCTGGCCTGGTTTCGGTATCGGCGCCGGTGGGCTCGCCTCACCCAAGCCTGCCGTCTCACCATCTCCCGGGAGGACTGGACACTGGTCCCCAAGCTCGTGTCGGTCGAGATCGGCGACGCGGTGGATCGGTTGCGGGTGCGGATGCTGGAAGGCCATTGCCCCGCCGACTTCGAAAACCGGGTCGAACACCTGGCCCACGCCTTCGGCGCCCAGGAATGCCGCGCCATCATCGTCGGACCCGGAACCGTGGAATTGGTTATGCGACAAGGCGATTCGCTCGCTGAGGTCATCGCTCTGCCTCGCACCGATGGCGGGGACAGCTGGGGCAAGGACGTGGCCTGATGACTGCTGCCGTGGAACTGGATTCCGACCAGGCGCCAGCTGGCGCGGTCCGCCAGACTGCCGCTGAACGTCGGGCCATGCCGAACTTCGCCGATATCGCCGAAGCTGCCGCCGAGAAATACGGTGTATGCGTCAAACCGGTGACCATGCGAGTGGTCGACCCCACGACCGGGACCGTTTCCTATATCGGCGCACCGTGTAAGGCCACGATCTCCTCGGTGTGCAAACCGTGTGCCGACAAGGCTCGCTGGCTGCGGATGACCCAATGCCGCGAAGGCTGGCACCGCGACTCCGAACCAGTGCAAGACACCAACGACCCCACCGGCGAACAGGTCGAATTACTCACCGCCCGAGCTGATTCAGTCGACCGCTATCACGAGGCCACCGCTGCCGGGGATGACGAACTCGCCGAAGGATTCCGCGATATCGTCGCCTCGCTGGATCTCCTGCTCCGTGAGTCCGGTTTCCGTGGCCCTATCCCGGCGCTGGACCCGAAGAAACGCAAACGGCGTGTTCGCTCCACCAGCCGCCGCCAAGACGTGCCAGACCTGCCACGACGCAAAGTGTCGGGCAAGACTCTGGGCCGTATCTTCGCCGGTAAGCATCGCCCGTCGATGATGGTGACCCTCACCCTGCCCTCCTACGGACACATCAACCGCGACGGCGCCACCGACAAGGACGGCAACCCCTGCCCGGACGGGTCTCCGCGCCACCCAGATAGCTACGACTACGCCCGGGCCGCTCGCGACATCATCTTCTTCTCCAACCTGATCGACCGGTGGATCAAGAACCTGCGCCGCTGTGTCGGCTGGGACGTGCAGTACTTCGCCACCGTGGAACCCCAAAAGCGGGGCGCTCCACACGCGCACATCCTGATCCGCGGTGCGATCTCACGAGAGACGCTGCGCATGGTCACCGAAGGCACCTACTTCCAAGCGTGGTGGCCGCACTTCGACCCGGAGAACGAGGTGTACTCCGCCGACCGGATGCCGGTCTGGGACTACCAAGCCATGACATTCGTGGACCCCGACACCAAACAACCGTTGACCGGATGGGATGACGCACTCGATCGGCTTGCCAGCGTGGACAACTGGACTCCCGCGCATGTGGCCCGGTTCGGTACACAGATGGACGCCGGCGACATGAAAGGCGTCGTCCCGGGCAAGGAAGCCGACAAAACCATCGGCTACGTCACCAAATACCTGACCAAGAGCATCGCCGAAGTCCTCGATACCGAATCGGTGCGCACCGCGGTGCACTACGACCGGTTACATACCGAACTCGCCCACACCCCATGCTCACCCAACTGCGCGGTGTGGTTGCGCTACGGCATCATCCCCAAAAGCGCCACCGACAAGACCATCCCCGGCCGCTGCCGCGGCAAAGCGCATCGTCGTGACACTCTCGGGCTGCCGGGTCGGCGGGTCCTGAACTCCCGTCGTTGGAGCGGCAAGACCCTGCCCGATCACAAGGCCGATCGTGTGGAGTTCGTTCGGCAACTGCTCGCCGAGGTCGGCATCCACAAACCCGATACCTCGCACCTGATCGTGCGACCCGTCGAACCCGGTGACCAGTCCGCGCCACCACGAGACCAGCTGATCATGGCCACCATCGCCCAACGAACGACATGGCGAGCGGAATACACCAACGCCCTACTCGCGGCCAGTCCACCAGGGGCGCAAGAAACTTCGGCAATTCGGCAAGCAGCTTAGAGAAGGAGTTGGCGAAGATGAGAATCCGAGCGGAATTTGTGAGTCATGGCCAGCGGTGGGCTACTACGGACGAGGCGGCCGAAATCGTGCGTTGCCATCCCGAGGTCCTTCGCCGGTGGAATCGTGACGGCTCAGCGCCTTTTGCGTTGCCCAAGCCGAAACGCCGTGGCCGTCAGTTCATTTGGGACGTGCAGGCGTTACACGAAGCGATGGAGTCGATTCCGGACGATGGCGGGAACGAGTAGGAGTCATGGCAAGAACTGGTCGGCCTCCCGGAGAGCTGGGTGTGCCGGGCTCGGTGCGGTTGACCGAGTTGCGTCCCGGGCACTGGGAGGCGGATACATGGGTCCGTGATCGCAGTGGGCGCCGGCGACGGGTGAGTCGAGTATCTCCGGATCGCTTCGATAGTCGAGGGCGCCGGGTACCCGACAAGGACGGAAGTCGTGCGGAGGCGGCGGTCCGGGCTGCTGCGTCGGTCCTCGCACCCGATACAGGTGGGGGTGAGGTGACCGTCCGTACGACGGTGACGGAGCTGTGGACGGGCTATCGGGCCTATTTGGTGAAGAAGGGACGTGCCGAGAACACACTTCGCCTGTATGACCGTTGGGCGGCAATGTTGGTCGGCGAGTATGGGTTTCGTCGTATCGGTCCGGAGGAGTTCACGACGGGCACAGCGGAATCGTTCTTGGAGTGGGTGGCCGCAAACCATGGCCGCGGTTCGATGCTGAACGCTCGGTCGATGCTGTCCGGGATGTTCCGGTTCGCGGTACGGCGTGGCCCATTGAGCGTGAACCCGGTTCGGGAAGCCGAGATACCGGAGAACGTTGCGGCGAGGGGCCGTACCGGTGGCGCGGCCTATATCGGGATCGAAGACCTGTGCTTCATCCTGGCGTCGGTCTACTGGTCGACCGTGCCGTGCCCGCGCAAGCTGACCAAGGCTGAGCAGAAGCGCGGAATCCGTTCCTACACGCCACCGACCGTAGCCGAGTACTGCGACGGCGCTGATCTCGCCGACCTTATCGCGATCATGGGTGCTGTCGGTCAGCGTCCGAGTCAGGTTCTGGGATTCGCGTGGCCGTTCTACGACCGTAAGCGGCGCACCATTCAAACTGTCGGCAAGGTGATCCGTGTGTCCGGTAAGGGGTTGGTGCGGGTAGTCAAGGACAACGACCCGAAGAACCCACAAGGCACGATCGCGCTTCCGGAGTTCGCCGTCGAAATACTCGATCGCCGATGGGAGCAAATGCAGTTGCGCAAGCGTGAGAATCCGCCGCCGGATGACTACGATGTGGATTTGATCTTTCCGTCGTTCGATTGGACGTTGCGCGATCCGGTGAACGTCAGTCACCAATGGCAGCGGGTCCGTGAGGCGCTGGGGCTTCCGGACGATGTCAGCCCGTACGCGTTCCGCAAATTGGTTGCGCTGCTCCTGGATGATCGGGGGCTGTCTGCTCGGGTGACTGCGGATGTTCTCCAACACGCTGATCCGGCAATGACTCAGCGCAAGTACATGGCGCGTGCTCGTGTGCACCATGACGCGGCGGCGGTCATCCACGACGCGGTGATGACCGGGTTCGGTCACAGCGACCAGGACGGCGCCGGTGACGGACCGGTACCGACTTTTGGGAGACTTTCTGGCGCTTTTACCGGCCTGAATACAAAATCGACCCCCGACCGGTTGCGGTGATGCGCTGGTCAGGGGTCATTTCTTGCTCCCCCATCTGGACTCGAACCAGAAACCTGCCGATTAACAGTCGGCTGCTCTGCCAATTGAGCTATAGGGGACTATTCCGCGTGGCTCGTCCGTACTGGGCGGGCCGAGGAGAAACTCTAGCGTATCGGCTGGCGCGTTCCCAAATCGCGTCTCTACCTGGAGACATGTGGAGGCTTCGGCGTGTCTGGGGGTAGCGCTGTGGGGGTGGATCCGGATCGACAGGCCTACCGGGCGTCGGGCAGGATGGTAGCCGCGCGCACAGGCAATTTGGGAGGAGCTCTACGAGATGCTGCGGTTGATCATCGGGATTGCGGCCGGATATGTGCTCGGCACGAAGGCCGGGCGGGGTCGCTATGAGCAGATCAGCGCGGCTACCCGCGCGGTGACCGGGAGCCCGGTGACTCGCAAGCTGGTGCGCATGGGGAGGCAGAAGCTATCGGACAAGCTCAGCACCCGGGCAAAATTGGAGCCGATGGTGCCCTTGGATGAGCGGACGACGATCCTGGTGCCGCAGGATCAGCTGCGTCGCTGAGTTCGCGGAATTCGAGCTGGAAAGCTGCCGGTCAGCAGTCGACGGTGGTGCACCTGGTCGTTGTCGGCGTGCACCGCTGACCGCAGCGGCTGGCCGTCGGTGCGGCAATTCCCTGGTTGCGGGACCGACGAATCGCACTCGGCGGCTCCCCGTACTCCGGAACTGGTCAGCCCGCCGCGAAGTCGTCGTGATTGCCCATCGCCTGGGTAAGCAGACTCTTGCGATACTGCTCCAACGCAACAAGATCACCGAACAGCGCCATATACGCTTCGGTCTGCTCGGTCGACGACACCCGCTGCAGCTTCGACTTCAGCTCCGCGATCTGACGGCCGACCCAGGCCTCCTGAACACGAGCCAGCACTCCGGTGACGAATCGGGGAATGTCATTGGCGGACTTCACCGGCATCTGCTCGCCCGACAGCTCGGAAACCAATGCCCGCATAGTCAGATCCTCGGTACCGTCCGAAACCGCGTTGACCCATTCCGCACCGCTGAGCCCGGACGCGGTGCCACCGGCCTCGGCGATCATGACGCGAACGGCCGTATAGGCCGGGTGCGTAAACGCCTCGGTCTCGATCGAATCGAAAACCGCACCGGCCATCGCCGGATACTGCAGTGCCGCACCGAGCGCCTGCCGTTGCGGCAGCAGTGTCGGGTCGTTCGGGTTGGGGCGGGCAGCGGGATGTTCGGCAACGACAGCGCTGGGCTGCCGCGCGACAGCCACCGCGTCACGTCCGCCCGAACGCCCACCGTTGCGATTGCGTTTGGCTTCCTCACCGACTCGCCGCACCACGGTCTGGATATCGTCCCAGCCGACCCAGCCCGCCAGCTTCGTCGCGTACGCCTTGCGCAGTGCGTTGTCCTTGATCTGCGATACCACCGGCACGGCGCGGCGCAGCGCCTCCACCTGTCCCTCGGCGGTATCCAGATTGTGGTCGGCGAGCAGACCGCGAATCACGAACTCGTACAACGGGGTTCGTCGGGCCACCAGGTCGCGCACGGCACCGTCGCCGCAGCGCTGACGCAGTTCGCACGGATCCTGGCCGTCGGGGGCGATGGCGATATAGGTCTGCCCGGCCAACTTCTGGTCGCCGGCAAAGGCTTTCAGCGCCGCCGCCTGGCCGGCCGCGTCACCGTCGAAGGTATAGATGATTTCGCCGCGCCAGAAGTTGTCGTCCATGAGCAGGCGACGCAGCAGTGCGAGATGCTCGTCACCGAAAGCGGTGCCACAGGAGGCGACGGCGGTTTTCACGCCGGCCAGATGCATGGCCATGACGTCGGTGTAGCCCTCGACCACCACCGCCTGATGTCCCTTGGCGATCTCACGCTTGGCGTGGTCGAGGCCGAAGAGCACCTGGGACTTCTTGTACAGCAAGGTTTCCGGCGTATTGATGTACTTGCCGGGCATGGTGTCGTCGTCGAAGAGCTTGCGCGCACCGAAGCCGATGACATCGCCGCCGAGATTGCGGATCGGCCACAGCAGCCGCCGGTGGAAGCGGTCGATCGGGCCGCGCTGGCCCTGCCGCGACAGCCCGGCCGCCTCCAGCTCCTTGAATTCGAAGCCCTTGCGCAGCAGATGCTTCGTGAGCACATCCCAGCCCGCCGGAGCGTAACCGCAGCCGAATAACTGGGCGGCATTGCCGTCGAAGTTGCGATCGGTCAAATACTTGCGCGCCACCTCGGCGTCGGGCTCGCGCAGTTTGGCCATATAGAACTCGTGTGCGGCGGCATTAGCGGCGACCAGCCGGGCCCTGGTGCCGCGATCACGCTGCACCGAGGTGCCGCCGCCCTCGTAGTTGATCTGGTAGCCGATCCGGTCGGCGAGCTGCTCAACGGCTTCGACGAAGCCGAGGTGCTCGACCTTCTGCAGGAAGGCGAAGACGTCACCGCCCTCACCGCAGCCGAAGCAGTGGTACAGGCCGTGGTTCGGCCGCACATGGAACGACGGGGACTTCTCGTCATGGAACGGGCACAGGCCCTTCATGGAGTCCGCGCCCGCACGCTTCAGGGCGACGTACTCCCCCACCACATCCTCGATCCGGACGCGTTCGCGTATTGCCGCGATATCGCGATCTGGGAGTCGTCCGGCCACGGCGGTCAGTCTAAGCTAATCCGGCCTCGACACGCCCAGCGGCTGGTCACGCGTCTACCCGCTCCAGCCGGCTCTCGGTATACGACGCGATCTGGTCGACGATTACCCGAACCCGCGCGGTGTCGTCGCTCGCGGCGTGCCACCACGGCAGCAGCAGCGGATCCAGCCCGTGCGGTGCCGTCGCCAGCAGCCGGTGTGCGACCGCCAGAATCCGCTCCCGCTGCACCGCCTGCCGCTGCTTGTGCCGGCGGTCGGACATGACGTAGCGCAGGGCGACGGTTTTGAGCATCGCGACCTCGGCGGCGACGATCGGCGGAATCTCGAGATCCGCCACATAACGGGACAACGGCGCGCCGCCGGCAACCTCGCGCGTGGCCATGATCGCGGCGGTGGCGAAACGACCGACCAGTTCACTGGTGAGACGCTTCAACGCAACCGAACTGGTGAGCGTGCCGTCGTAGGAGGCGGCCGCGGCCACCACGGGCAGTTCGGAGAGCCGCTGGGCGGCGCCGATGAGGTCGTCCGCCGAAAGCGATGGGTGTTGGTCGTGTCCGAGTTCGGCCAGCGCCGCTTGCTCGGACGGATCGGCGAGGGCGCCCAATTCGATGCGCCCGGCGATCACACCGTCTTCCACATCGTGCACCGAGTACGCCACATCGTCGGACCAATCCATGATCTGGCATTCGAGGCTCTTGCGTCGGTCCGGCGCATCCTTGCGCACCCATTCCAGCCGATCCAGATCGATATCGTAGGCGCCGAATTTGGTGCCCGAACCTGTTCTGCCCCAAGGATATTTGATGGCCGCGTCGAGTGCGGCACGCGTCAGATTCAAGCCGGCGCTGGTGCCGTCCGCGTCCAGAACCTTCGGTTCCAGCCGCGTGAGGATGCGCAGATTCTGCGCATTGCCCTCGAATCCGCCGTACGCGTCGGCGAAGAGATCGAGAGCATTTTCGCCATTGTGGCCGTAGGGCGGATGGCCGATGTCATGCGCCAATCCGGCCAGGTCGACCAGATCCGGATCACAGCCGAGACCGTCGGCGATGCTACGCCCGATCTGGGCGACTTCGATCGAATGAGTCAAGCGCGTGCGCGGAGTGTCACCATCACGCGGCCCCATGACCTGGGTTTTGTCGGCGAGTCTGCGCAGGGCGGCAGAGTGCAGCACACGGGCGCGGTCGCGGGCGAATTCGGTGCGGTGGCCGGTTTCGAATTCACTGCGCGGCGGGCCGAGCCCGGCGGTCTTGGCGCCCTCCAGCACCATTCGTTCCCGGTCGTGCTCGGTATACATCGAATCTCACTGCCCCGCTGAGTATTTGAAGTCCGACGAGAAGTGCGTGAGCTGATACCAGAGCAAAGCGCCGGTCTCCCTCGCGATTCCGTGCGCTTGCGACTCCCTGGTGTACACAGCCGGCCCGGTCCGGGTCGGCGCGGTCCAGGCCGCCAGCCCGGCGTCGCGGGCCATGGTTCTGGTGCGCAGCGAATGCCACGGATCACTGACCAGCACCGCCGAGGACATCCCGCGGGCGCTCATGGCGGTCGCGACGGCCTCGATGCTGCGCAGCGTGTCCGACCCCGTTTCCACCGCGAGGATCCGATCGCTCGGTATGCCGCGCCCCTGCAGATAGTTCTTGCCGGAGGCGGCCTCGGTATACAGATCGCCGTCCTGCTTACCGCCCACGGTGATCACCTTGGGTGCGACACCGGCCTCGAACAGTTTGTAGGCCTGGTCCAGTCGCGCCTCGAACACCGTCGACGGTGTGCCGGAGTATTGCGCGGCACCGAGTACGACGATCGCATCGGCCTTGGTGTAGTCGTCGATGCGGGCGACCTGCCAGACCCGGAATGCCGTGCCGCCGACCAGCACTACCCCCGTCAAGATCGCGCCGAGGACCAGCCGTCTCGCCCAGCGCAGGAACTCACCTCCGACGCCGTGGGACGGGTCGGATCCGGGAGCCGAGGCCAGGGTCGCCGAATACACCTCACCAAGTTTGCCAGGTCACCTCCGCCGAGAACGTAACCGGCGGATATCGATCGGTCGAACGTGCCTGACCGCAGCTGAGGCGGTGGCCACGAGCGATCTCGTGGTGGCCTGCCTCTTGGACCATCGCTGCGTGCACGAGGTGCTGGACCGATATCCTCGCCCGCCGCGCGCTGGTCGAACTGATCAGCACCGAGCCGCGCGGCGCGCGTGGACTGGCCGAATGGGCACTCGCGAGGGCCGGAGCCGCCATCGACTCCGGCGATTACTCGAAACCGTTCCAGCCCTTGGATTTCACCAAGGCCGCCGACAGTCTCAACCCCGCACGCCGCCTGACCGCGACTACCAGCCGCGTTCGCGCCATTCGCCGAGGTGCGGGCGTTCGATGCCGAGCGTGGTGTCATCACCGTGACCGGGATAGACGACGGCGTCATCCGGATAGCGATCGAAGATCTTGGTGGTGACGTCGGTGTAGAGGGAGTTGAAATTGACCGGGTTGGCGGTGCGGCCGACTCCGCCTGGGAAGAGGGAGTCGCCGGTGAACAGGTGCACGCCGGGGCCGTCGGCCAGGGCGAGGGCAACCGAGCCGGGGGTATGTCCACGCAGGTGGATGACCTCGAAGGCCAGATCGCCGATCTCGACGAGGTCACCGTCGGCGAGTAAACGGTCGGGGCGCACCGGGAGTGGTTCGGCATCGAGTGGATGCGCGGCGGTCGGTGCGCCGGTGGCGGCGGCGACCTTTTCCAGAGCAACCCAGTGGTCGTGATGCTGATGGGTGGTGACGACCAGGGCGACCCGGCCGGGCGTCTCCTGGTCGACGAGTTCGATAATGCGGTCGGCCTCATTGGCGGCGTCGATGAGCAGTGCCGCGCCGGTGGCGGTGCACTGCACCAGATAGCAGTTGTTGTCCATGTCGCCGACGGACATTTTGATAATGCGGGCACCGGGGATGTCTCGCTGTTGCGGATTCGATCCAGGGGACAAGTGACCGGTGTACGGCAGGTCGATCGTGATCACGGTTCGATGCTAGCCAGCTAGATTCATCCCATGCCATTCCTAGTGCCGATTCGTCGAACCCGCTGGGTCGCCGCAGTGGTCCTGAGCGTGGCGTTTTTCTGTCTCGCACTGGCTGGTGGCCCCGTCGGCGCCGAGCCGCCGCTGCGGATGGGGTCGTATGTAGTCGACTCGGCGCAGGTGCTCGATCACAAGCAACTCGATCGGGTGTCGGCGGCGATCGACGATCTGTACGCCGATCAGCAGATGCGGCTCTGGGTTGTCTATGTGCGAGATTTCAACGGGATGAGTCCGCAGCAGTGGGCCGATCGCACCGCGACCATGTCCGGATTCGGTGCGCGTGATCTGATGCTCGCCGTCGCCACCACAGATCGCGCGTATTGGTTCAATGGCGAGTTGCCCAAGAGTGTCAGCGATACCGAATTGGACACCGTGTTGACGCGCGATGTGGAGCCCGCGCTGCGGGACGGCCGATGGGCCGACGCCGGGGTTGTGCTGGCGGATGGTTTGGATTCGGCGATGCGCGGTGGTGGGGTCAGCGTATGGACGCTATCGGTCGTCGCCGGGCTGATCGTGGTGATCATCGTTGGGCTGGTGCTGTATTCACGCAAACGGCGCGCTGACCGAAGGCGTGCGGAGTTGGCGTCGGCGCGGCAGATCGATCCGGACAACTCCACCGCGCTCGCGGCATTGTCACTGGATGCGTTGCAAGCCCGTTCGAAGGAGGTGCTGGTCGAGATCGATAATGCCGTGCGGACCAGCGCCGAGGAATTGGAGTTGGCCACCGGTGAATTCGGCGATACCGCGGTCAGTCCATTCAGCACCGCTTTGGCGAGAGCGAAATCTGCTGCCGCCAAGGCATTCTCGATCAGACAGCAGCTCGATGACGATATTCCCGAGACACCGGATCAGCAGCGCACCATGCTGGTCGATCTGATCAGCACGGTCGGGCGGGCCGATCGGGAACTCGACGCTCAGGTTGCCGAATTCGATGCGATGCGCGATCTGCTCATCAACGCGCCCGCTCGATTGGACGGGCTGACAAGGGATTTGGTCGATCTGACCGGGCGCACGCCGCGCTCGCAGACCGAACTCACCCGGCTCACCACCGCGTATCCGGCCAGCGTCCTCGCTCCGGTTCGAGATAACGTGACCATGGCGCGCGAGCGAATCACCTTCGCGGAACGGAATATCGCTACGGGCCGCGCCGCTCTCACCCAGCCGGTCGGCAAGCAAGGCGGTGCGGTCGCCGCCATCCGGGCCGCGGAAGGGGCTGTGGGACAGGCTCGTACGCTATTCGATGCCGTCGACAATGCGGCGACGAATATCCAGCAGGCGACCGACGGGCTGCCCGCAGCACTCGCCGAACTGCGCGCGGATATCGGCACCGCGAAGGAGCTTTCGGGCTATGGCGGTGTCGATCTGCAGGCCGCCATCATCGCAGCGGAGACGGCGCTGACCACCGCGGTAGCCGCCGCAGACAGCGACCCGATGGATGCCTTCCACAACGCCGTCGCCGCCGATAACGCGCTGGATCTCGCCAATGCCACGGCCACCGACCGCAAACTGGCCGCCGAGGACCTACAGCGACGGCTCGACCGAGCGCTCACCGATGCTCGCGCCCGGATCGGCGCGGCATCCGACTACATCGGCACCCGACGCGGCGGCATCGACGCACCGGCACGCACCCGTTTGTCCGAGGCACAACGCAATCTCGATGCGGCACAGAAACTTTCCACTACCGATCCGGCCCAGGCGCTGGTCAGCGCGCAGTCCGCCGCCGACCTGGGTTCGCGCGCATTACAGGAAGCCCAGGCCAGCGTGCGGGCCTGGGAGAACAGCCAGCCGCCATCGGGTACGGCCCAGGCGGGTGCGGTGCTCGGCGGAATCCTGATCGAGGGACTGCTGCGCGGCGCCACCCACCAAGGCTCGGGCGGCTATACCCCCGCTTCATACGGTGGCTCCAGCGGATCGCGCCGCATCAGCCGGGGCGGACGGTTCTGAGGGCTGGCCCCGACACCGTGTGAGGCCATCCGCCCTCACTCCTGCAGCGCCTCGGTGAACCGGGCCAACAACTCTCGCAACTGTGCGCGCTCCTTCGCACTGAAGGCGGCGGCCACGCGGCGCTCGATGGCGGCGGCCTTGGCATCGGCCTTGGCGAAGGCCTTGCGTCCGGCAGGGGTCAAGTGGCTTTCGAGTACGCCGCGGTGCCAGGGATGCGGTGTGCGCTCCACGAATCCACGCTCCTGCAGGTTCTTCAGGACCACTGTCATGGCCTGCGGTGTCACCAGACATTCGCGAGCGAGGGCGGCGGCGGAGATGCCCGGATTCTCCGACAGCGCATAGAGCGCCGCGTACTGCGGCACCGTAAGCGGTTTGACCGCCTCATGTTTGACGGCCATCAGCTCCTGCTCGGCACGCTTGAGGTCCAAACCGAGCCGCTGATCGGCGGGCAATTTCATAAGTGTCAAAGATAGCTGATCTATCAAAGCTTTGATAGCCTTTAAAGTATGAATGACTCCGTAATCCCCGAGAGCCACGCCGATTTGCTATCGCGACCGTTGTTCGCGCATCTCGCCACGCTCAACCCGGACGGCACTCCGCAGGTGACGCCGGTATGGCAGGTGTGGGATGGCGGGCGCCTGCGCTTCACCACTACGATCGATCGGCGCAAGGCCGTCAATACCAAGCAGAATCCCGAAGTCGCGGTGAGCATCAACGATCCGGACAAGCCCTACCGCTACCTCGAGGTCCGCGGCGTCATCGAGGCCATCGAACCCGATCCCGATGGCGACTTCTTCGATGTGCTCGCGCGCCGCTACGACCTGCCGTATCAGCGTCCGGTCGCCGACCATGAGCGCCGGGTCGTGCTCGTCATGCGCCCCACGCACGCTACCTACCAATAGTTGCCCGCGCCTTCAGGAGTTGACGGCCTCCTCCGCGAGGGCCGTCAATTCGTTGCGCACCGCCGGCACGAGCCGGTCGGCATCGCCGCCGACCACGCCGACGGTCAGTCGACCTTCGAAGGTGTAGACCAGGAAAGTGATTGCCGCCGAGGCACCTGCGGAGGGACGCGGATGGGCGGAGACATAGACGATCTCGTAGTCGGTGAGCGCGATATTCGCGGGAGTGCGCAGGGCGGGCACGGTACCGGTATTCGTCACCGCGACATGCCCGGCCAGGGAGTGGATCCGGCTGGGGCCGTAGTAATCCGGGAAGTGCAGCACCGACTGCGCGACGATGCCCTCGGCGAGGTCATGTCGCAATCGGCTCGAAATGCGTTGGGCCAGGCCGAGGATGTCCGCGGCCAGGTCGACCTCGGTGGCGAAGGAGGCCAGACCCGCCATATTGGTGCCCTCCGCGCGCGCGACCGGCGGTTCCAGGCGGGTGCGCATATCCACTGGATACAGGCAGCCGAGCGGCACCGGATCGCCGGCGACCACGGCCTTTTCCGTGGCGAAGGCACGCAGCAGGGCAGCGGTCACCACACCGTTGACGGTTACCCCCGGATAGCGCCCGCGGCCGATGATGCGGGCGCTCGCCTGTGCGTCCAAGACGATGCGCCGCGGCCGGACCAGCGCGGCGGGTGCGGGGATGGCCGGTGCGGGCGGAATGACCACGGGCCGTAGCGGTTTGGTGACATCCTCGAAACCGGAGACCGCATGGCGGACGATCCCGCGCGCCGATACATGCCATTCCAGCGACTGCGGATAGTCGTGCGGCACAAAGGTTGTCGTACCGGATTCGACGTAATCGGTGTAGAAATCCCATAGTCGGGTCAGCAGTTCGACGCAGTGGCCCGCGTCGGCGATGCTGTGGTGGGCGAAAAGTGTCACGCGCGAGCGGCCCCGCTCGGAGCGCACGACATCCAGATAAGCCAGTTGTCCGGCCGGATCTATCGGCTCCGGGATGCGGATGGGATCCGGGTCACCGAGACTCGATGTCATGCCGCTCGGCGGGGTATCGCCGCGGCGCAGCAGATAACCGCGGCCGGTGGCATCTTCGCCTATCCGGCAGGTCACCACCGGATAGGCGCGCTGTAGCGCGGTGAAGGCCGCCCCCAACGCATTCGTATCGAGATCACCGACGACCATAACGGATCGTCCGGTGTAGGTCCCCGCGCGCACGAAACGTTGTTCCGAGGCACCCAACACCCGCACCGAATCCTCCTCGTCCCACAACACATCGCTCAGCGTGCGGCAACTACAGACCGGGCGCAAACCCGAAGCCACTCCGACTGAGAGAGACTGCCCACATGAGTCCCGCGGCACACATCGGTCTTACGGCGCATCTGGAGAAACTCGGTTTTCCGCTGGTGGTGAGCCAGCTGGAGCATCCGACCGTGGCGGGCATCGCCGAAGGCGATCTGCCCGAATCGGTCTTCCGGTCCTGGCTCGAACAGGATTACCTGTTCTTGCTGGACTATGTGCGGGTCTTCGCCCGACTGGCCTGGCAGGCGCCGGCGTCCCATCTCGGCGATCTGGTGGATCTCGCGCACGCGACCTATCACGAGGAGCTATCCCTGCACCGGTCGTTGGCCGCCGAATTCGGGGCGGACCTCGATGGTGCGACGAAGGGTGCGCCGTGCGCGGCCTACACCGCATTCCTGCTGGAGTCGGCCGCGTCCTACGCCGATGGATTGGCGGCGCTGTACCCGTGTATGTGGGGGTATTCGACTCTCGGCGCGATCCTCGCCGAGAATCCGCCGTCGGAACCGCGCTACCGGCGCTGGGTCGACACCTATGCCGATCCCGGATTCGCGGCGCTCACCCGCCGCTGTGGGCAGATGATCGATGAGGCAGGTGGCGATCGCGGCCGTGCGCAAGAGCTCTTCCTCCGGGGCATGCGCCATGAATACGCGTTCTGGGACGTGCCCGATTAGGGCCGCAGCACGATCTTGCCACGTGTGTGGCGCTGCTCCAGTTCGCGATAGGCCTCCTGAACCTTGTCGAGCGGATAGGTCGCCGCGATGGGTACCTCCACCGTGCCCGCGGCAGCCAGATCGGCGAGTTCGGCAAGCACATCTACGGTGCCCGCGGCGGCATTGCCGTCGGTCTTCACGCCATATCTCTCGGCGGCCGCGAAGTTGATGATCGTATCGATGCGTTCGACCGCGACCCCGAGTTCGATTGCGAGATCGACATATTCGGCACCGAAAGTATCGATGAACGCGTCCACACCCGCGGGCGCGGCCGCGCGGATCCGGTCGATCAGACCCGCACCATAGGCCACCGGTATCACCCCGGCCTTGCGCAGCCAATCGTGATTCGCCTCGCTCGCGATGCCGAGAACCGTTGCGCCCCTGGCCCGCAGGAGTTGTACGGCAATCGAGCCGACGCCGCCGGCGGCCCCCGAAACCGCGACCGTATCGCCCACTTGCGGATCGACCGCTCGCACGGCGGCGAAAGCTGTTGTCCCAGCGACATACAACGATCCGGCGACATTCCAATCCAGTTTCGCCGGCTTGAGCGTCACCTGCTCGGCGGGCACCACCACATGGGTCGCATGACTGGCCCGCTCATCGGTGAATCCGAGCACCTCGGCGCCGATCTGGACCCCGCCGACACCAGATCCGAGCTCGACGACGCGACCCGCGAAATCGGTCCCCTCACCCGACGGGAATGTCGTAGGCCAACGCTCGTGTAGTGCGCCCGAACGGATATACCCCTCCCCCGGATTGATACCGGCCGCGACGACCTCGACAAGGACCCGACCGGGTCCCGCCTTCGGCGTCGGCACCTCGACCACCTTCAGTTCTTCGATTCCGCCATAACGATCGAACTTCACAGCTCTTGCCATATCCGGCTCCCGCCTACTCGGTGACATACGGCACATCGCCCCACAACCGAATAACCCCGCCGGATATTTCCATGCCCGGCGATTCTCGAGACGCACTGCCATGGACGGCACCAGCCCCTGAGCTGACGCCCGTGGCTGAGGAGAGGCTGCGAGCATCGGACGCAGACCGCGAGAAAATCGCGGAACAATTGCCGGTGGCGATGAACGACGGCCGGTTGTCGCTGCACGAATACGACGATCGACTCGAACAGGTGTATGCCGCCAGAACCTATGGCGAGCTGACTCCGCTCCTGTTGGACCTGCCGGTACCACGCAAAGAGGTTCCCGCAGCCCGACGCGTGCCGCAGTGGGTCGTTATCATGTGGATTCCGTGGGTCGCGGTGAACGCACTGTGCGTCGCGATCTGGCTGGCGACCGGCGCCGGATACTTCTGGCCGTTCTGGGTCGCGGTGCCCTGGGGGTGCGCGCTACTGATCCCGAGCGCGATCGAATTGCTCCTGCAGTCGAACCGGAAACCGGAGAGGCGCTGAATTCACCTGCGGCGTAGGTCGATTCAGCACCACTGACCGACGAAACGCCCTGCCGCGGCGCGACAGGGCGTTGCTCGTCAGCGAATTCAGGCGCCGATGAGATGCTGCGCCAAGTAGCCCTCGACCTTGTCCAGCGCGATCCGCTCCTGTGCCATCGAATCGCGCTCGCGGACGGTGACCGCCTGGTCTTCGAGGGTGTCGAAGTCGACGGTGATGCAGAACGGCGTGCCGATTTCGTCCTGGCGCCGGTAGCGGCGGCCGATGGCGCCGGCATCGTCGAATTCGACATTCCAGTGCTTGCGCAGCTGTGCCGCAAGATCTTTCGCTTTCGGCGTCAGATCCGCATTGCGCGACAGCGGCAGCACGGCCGCCTTCACCGGTGCGAGCCTGCGGTCCAGCCGCAGACTGATGCGCTCCTCCATGACGCCCTTGGCATTCGGCGCCTGGTCGACGGTGTAGGCATCGACCAGGAACGCCATCAGCGAGCGGGTCAGGCCGGCCGCGGGCTCGATCACATACGGGGTGTAGCGCTCATTGGTGGTCTGGTCGAAGTAGCTCAGGTCATTGCCGGAATGCTCCGAATGGGTCTTCAGATCGAAGTCGGTGCGGTTGGCGATGCCTTCCAGCTCACCCCACTCGTTGCCCTGGAAGCCGAAGCGGTACTCGATATCGGTGGTGCCCGCCGAGTAGTGCGACAGCTTGTCCTTCGGGTGCTCGAACAGGCGCAGATTCTCCGGGTCGATGCCGAGGTCGGTATACCAGGCGAACCGGGTGTCGATCCAGTACTTGTGCCACTGCGCGTCCTCACCCGGTTCGACGAAGTACTCCATCTCCATCTGCTCGAACTCACGGGTGCGGAAGATGAAGTTGCCGGGGGTGATCTCGTTTCGGAAGCTCTTGCCGATCTGCGCGATGCCGAACGGCGGCTTCTTGCGCGCGGTCGTCATCACATTGGCGAAGTTGATGAAGATGCCCTGCGCGGTTTCCGGGCGCAGGTAGTGCAGACCCTCTTCGGACTCGACCGGGCCGAGGTAGGTCTTGAGCATCATGTTGAAGTCACGCGGCTCGGTCCATCGACCGACGGTGCCGCAGTCCGGGCACGCCACCAACTCCATCGAGACCGAGTCCGGGTCGTCGATCTTGTGCTTGAGCGCGTAGGCCTCCTGCAGGTGGTCCTGCCGGTGCCGGTGGTGGCAGTTCAGGCATTCGACCAGCGGATCGTTGAAGACACCGACGTGGCCGGATGCGACCCACACCTGACGCGGCAGAATCACCGACGAGTCGAGGCCGACCACATCCTCGCGGCTGGTGACCATGGAACGCCACCACTGCTTCTTGATGTTCTCCTTGAGCTCGACACCCAGCGGACCGTAGTCCCACGCCGATTTGGTGCCGCCGTAGATCTCACCACACGGGTACACCAGACCCCGACGCTTGGCGAGGTTGGCAACGGTGTCCACCTTCGACTTGGGTGCCACTCGAGAATTCTCCATCCACTACGAGTCGGATTCGATTGCGCCGAGTCGCTCGTCTCGGCGCAAGATTGCCCTCCAGCCTATCGGCACCGGCCAACCGGTTTTGCACCGCACACGCGTAGTCGTCGGGCGCGCTCGTTTGACATGCGCAACCGTGCATATCAAAATGGAATCGCTTTCCAATAAGGAGTTGGTTCGATGACCGCCGAGACCGCTACCACCCATCCGCACAACCCGTACCGATCACCCGCGCCGGTGCCGGTGCCGACGCGGAGCGTCCTGGAAGACGCGGGCGAGTTGCTGCGCGCCCTCGCCGCCCCGGTACGCATCGCCATTGTGCTGCAATTGCGCGAATCGCCGCGCTGCGTACACGAATTGGTCGATGTTCTCGGCGTCACGCAACCACTGGTCAGCCAGCACCTGCGGATTCTCAAGTCCGCGGGCGTGGTACACGGGGAACGCTCCGGCCGCGAAGTGCTGTACGAACTCGTCGACGACCATCTGGCGCATATCGTGGTCGACGCCGTGGCCCATGCCGAGGAAGGGTGATCGTGGCAGATAAGACGGCCTTGCCGGACAAGCCGGTCGGCATTCGCAGTACCCGGCAGCGCAGTGCGATCGCCGCGCTGCTCGGCGATATCGACGAGTTCCGCTCCGCGCAGGAGTTGCACGACGAATTGCGCCGCCGCGGCGAAGGCATCGGACTGACCACCGTCTACCGCACCTTGCAGTCACTGGCCGATGCCGGACTCGTCGATGTGCTGCGCACCGACACCGGCGAGTCCGTCTATCGGCAGTGCTCCACCGGACATCATCACCATCTGGTCTGCCGCCACTGCGGACGCACCGTGGAGGTCGAAGGACCGACGGTCGAGGCATGGGCCGAAGCCATCGCCGGCGAACACGGATTCACCGAGGTCAGCCACACCATGGAGATCTTCGGAACCTGCTGCGAATGCGCGAAGGCGGACCGCTCGAAAATATGACCGCGGTCACATAGTTAACGGCGCTGCCGCCGGAGAAGATTTCAGTGCGAAGCACCTAACGTCCGGGCGTTCCGGACGTCGCGCACTGAGATCGAAATCTTCTGGGAGGCAGCGTGCGATCGACCATTTTCGCGGCGGATAGACGCCGGAAAATCACCACAATCGGAGCGGCCGTACTCATCGGCAGTTCCGCCCTGCTCATGACGGCGTGCAACGACAAGGACGGCAAGGCTGGTCCGACGTCGACATCGTCAGCACAGAGCACCATCGACCAGGGGCAACCGGGGGCGAAAAGCGGCCAAGCGACCGTCCGCACCATCGGCAAGACCGGATGGTACGAGGGCTTCGATATCACGGTGGACAAGGCGACCGTGGTGCCCGACGAATACGGCGGCGCCAAGGTGCTGATCGATATCACCTACAAGAACACCACTCCCGACAACAAGACGATCAGTAATAACACCTACCTGCAGGTCGACAAAGAGGTCGACGCCGGGGCGAGCTTCGATTCACCGACCGTGCCCGGAAAGGGTTCGGCCACCGGCAAAGTCACCACCTCGGTCAAGACGCTGCACGATGCCGAGCACCTACTGGACACGATTTCCGTGATCTACGGACAGGCTTCGGATAATCAGACCAAGATCCCGTTGAAGACCTCGGCTCAGGTCGAAGGCGTCGCCCCCAAGACGCTGAATGTCACGGGCAAACTGGTGCAGGATCAGACGACGATCGAAATCACCGGCGGCACGCTGACTCCGAGTTACACCAAGAGCGAGCGCGACAAGATGGATCTCTCGTTGCACCTCGAGATCATTGGTGGACCCGGGATCCCCGCGGGCGGACTGAATGTCTTCTATGACTACTTCACCGTGAAAACCCCGGACGGCCAGACGATTCCCGCCGATATCCGCGGGCCGATCAACGAGCTGCTGAATACCAACGAAACCATCGACAACGCGAAGAATTACGTCGTTTTCGTGGTTCCCTCCCCCGCCACCGGCAGTTACGTGGTGACCTACGACGCGAAGAAGGGTGCGGGGACCGCCCCGAACTTCTCCTTCACCATCTCCTGAGAACCCCAGTGGGCCACCATCATTCGGATAACCGAACACTGGTGGCTGTGGGATCAGACCGCCACCGGATCGCCCGAGCGGACCGGGGCGGGCTCCGCGGCCGAACGACGTCCGCGAAGTGCGCCCACCCCCAGGAGAACCAGGGCGGCCAACGCCCAGACGATAAGGACCGCAAGGGGTTTGGTGGCTGCGGCACCGTCGAAGAAGGCAGAACGCAGTAATGAGGCGGCCGCACCCGGCGGCAGCATTTGGCCGACGGTCCCCCACGGCCGCGACAACGGACATGAGCCCGCCGAACCAGCCGCACCGCTTCCCGTCCGCCCTGATTCCGCCGTCCCCGACGACCCGATCTAGCAAATCGGATGTCGTAGCCCCCGCAGCGCCGACCTCACACCCATCGCCATTGCTGCCCTGACGGTGCGCACACCGAAACTCGGCCCCGATTGCACGCACAATGCTCGATCATGAGCGTGGACGAACGGGCAGTAGCAAGCATCCGCGGCAGTGCCCGGACCAGGTCAGCGGTTCAGGGCAGCAGTCCCTGCCTCGCCTTACCCGCACCGGACAGCACCAGCAGCAGCATGGTGGTCAGCGCCTGATCGTCCAGACCGGCGGCCGGGAAGGTGTAGCGCAACATGACATCGGCCTGGTTACCACGGGTGATCAGGGTGATCGAGCCGAACTGGATCGCGCTGTTGCGCTCGGCGACCCGCTTGTGCAACTGCGTTTTGAGCGGGCGGTCCCAGGCCAGCACGCAGGTCAGCGTCAGCACGTCCAGGCCTGGTGCCAGCGTCACCGCGCGCAGCGAGCACAGCGCGCCCTCGTATTCGAAGCCGAGCGAACCCTCCGGATCGATACGCACATCGATGTCGTAGAGCGATAAGCAGGCGCCGGCGCGGGCCTGTAGCTCTTGTTCGGGGGTGACTGCTGCGTCCATGTCCGTGCCATTCATTCGCTGCCGCCGGTCATTTGGTCCCCCCGAAGCGACGGTCACGCGAAGCGTACTGGAGACAGGCCTCCCACAAGCTGCGCCTGTCGAAATCGGGAAACAACGTGTCCTGGTAGACGTATTCGGCATAGGCGGACTGCCAGATGAGGAAGTTCGAACTGCGGAATTCGCCGGAAGGGCGCAGGAACAGATCGACGTCCGGCATATCCGGCTCATCCAGGTATTCGGCGATCGTCGCCTCGGTCACCCGCTCCGGATCTATTTCGCCCGCGGCCACGCGACGCGCGATTTCCCTTGCCGCATCGGCGATTTCGGCGCGACCGCCGTAGTTGACGCACATGGTGAGGGTCATCACCGTGTTGTCCTTGGTCAGCTCCTGCGCGATCTCCAGTTCTTTGATGACACTGCGCCACAGGCGCGGCCGCCGCCCTGCCCAGCGCACCCGCACCCCCATCTCGTGCATCTCGTCGCGGCGGCGGCGGATGACATCCCGGTTGAACCCCATGAGGAAGCGCACCTCCTCCGGGCTGCGCCGCCAGTTCTCGGTGGAGAAGGCGTAGGCCGAGAGCCACTTCACGCCGATCTCGATACAGCCCTCGACGGTGTCCATCAGGACGGCCTCGCCGCGCTCGTGTCCCGCGGTGCGCGGCAACCCGCGCTCCTGCGCCCAGCGCCCATTGCCGTCCATCACCAGCGCCACATGATTGGGCACCAGCTCCGGCGGCAATTGCGGCGGCGTTGCCCCCGATGGGTGCGGCGACGGCGGACGGACGGTGCGTTCGGCACCCGACGAGCTGGTCGGCGCGGCGGAGTCTCGACGGAGGATCACGGCAACTATCCTGCCTGATGGTTGTGGAGGGATTGTGCAGACCACCCGATGCACTCAGCAGGTTGGCCTGAGCACCCATTCAACACCGAAATCCACGGAATATCTCGTGCGGGGGCCCGCTCAGTCGGTGCGGTTCAGCCCGCCTGTCCCGCGGCTGCGGGCTCCGCGACGGTCCGGTGCGACCGCTCGATCAGCGGCAGCGTGCGCAGCTGACGTTCCAGATGCCACTGCAGGTGCGCCGCGACCAGGCCGCTGGCCTGTCTGCGGATCTGATCGGGGACCTGTTCGACATAGTCCCATTCACCCTTCAGCAGTGCGATCAACAGATCCAGCACGCCCGGGGCCGGAGTGGCCGAACCCGGCGGGCGGCAGTGCACACAGACCGCACCGCCCGCCGCGACGTGGAATGCGCGATGCGGGCCCGGGGTCGCGCAGCGCGCACATTCGTCCAACGCGGGAGCCCAGCCCGCGAAACCCATGGCGCGCAACAGGTATGCGTCGAGGATCAGCTCGTGCGGGCGCTGTTTGGCGGCAATCGCCCGCAGCGCGCTCGCGGTCAGCGCATGCAGCTTCGGTGCGGGCGCGCGCTCCTCACCGGCCAGCCGTTCCGCGGTCTCGAGTACCGCGCAGGCTGTGGTGTAGCGCCCGTAGTCGTCGACGATATCGGCGGCGAATGCCTCCATGGTGTGCACCTGGGTGACCGTGTCGAGAGTGCGCCCCGGATGCAGCTGCACATCCACATACGCGAACGGCTCCAACCGCGCCCCGAACCGCGACTTGGTCCGCCGCACCCCCTTGGCCACCGCCCGCACCAACCCGTGCTGCCGCGTCAACAACGTGACAATGCGATCCGCCTCCCCCAGCTTGTGCTGGCGAACCACAACCGCCTCGTCCCGATACAACCGCACCCCGCCATCCTCCCACGAAACCCCCGCCGCACACCTCCAGGCACGGTCATCGGAACACCTTCGCGGCTGATCGAGCACGCCGCGCACTCGAGCCGCGACACGATGCGGCCATCCGGAGCCGTCACGGAAGCGCCGCCAACGGGCAGACTATGGCAGCGTGATTGCGGCACCACACCTCGAATCAGAATCCGAGCTTGCCGAGCTGCTTCGGGTCGCGCTGCCAATCCTTGGCAACCTTGACGTGCAGGTGCAGGTAGATGTGGACGCCGAGGATGTGTTCGATCTGTTTGCGAGCGTTGGTGCCGACCTCTTTGAGGCGGATGCCGCCCTTGCCGATGATGATGGCCTTCTGCGAGGGGCGTTCGACATAGAGCAGGGCATGCACGTCGAGCATGTCTTTGTCTTCTTCGCGCGGGAGGACCTCTTCGATGACCACGGCGAGCGAATGTGGGAGCTCGTCGCGGACGCCTTCCAGGGCGGCCTCGCGGATGAGCTCGGCCATGAGGGTTTCCTCGGGCTCGTCGGTGAGCTCACCGTCCGGGTAGAAGGCTGGGCCCTCAGGCATTTTCGCGGCGATGACGTCGACGAGGACCTCGACCTGTTCACCCTTGACAGCCGAGACCGGTACGACATCGTGGTCCGGGCCGAGCAGTCGCGACAGCGCCATCAGCTGTTCGGCGACCTGGTCGCGGCTCACCTTGTCGATCTTGGTGACCACACCGAGCAGGGTGGTCTTCGGCGCCATCTGCGCGATCTGCTGCAGGATCCACTTATCGCCAGGTCCGATTTTCTCGTCGGCCGGAATGCACAGCGCGATCACGTCGACCTCGGAATACGTATCGCGGACAAGATCGTTCAGACGCTGGCCGAGCAGGGTGCGCGGGCGGTGCAGACCAGGGGTGTCGACCAGGATGAGCTGGGCGTGATCGCGGTGCACGATGCCGCGGATGGTGTGGCGGGTGGTCTGCGGGCGCGAGGAGGTGATCGCGATCTTCTGCCCGACCAGCGCATTGGTCAGCGTCGACTTGCCGGTATTCGGACGGCCGACGAAACAGACGAAACCGGAACGGAATTCGGTGGACTCATCAGCCACCCCGCACCTCCGCGCTCGCAGCATCGTCGACGATTTCGAAGACCGCACCCGAGCGGTCGGTGAACACGATGCGCGCCTCGGCCGAAACCTCACGCACCGCGGAGACACCCGAATCCGACAGCCTGCCGCCGACGACCACCGCCGCCTCGAATCCCTCCGCGCCGCTGGAGATCGCGGCCGCGACGGCGGCCTGCAGTGCGGTCAATCGCAGGGACTGCAGGGCGACATCACCGGCCGAGTAGGTGCGGCCGTCGGTATCGCGGATGGCCGCGCCGGAGCTGCCGCCAGTGCGGCCGAGCGCGCCCTTGGCCAGCACGACGAGTTTGGTATCCTCGGTATCCAATTCGGTCATTCGCCATCTCCGTTCTCATCACGATCGGGCGGGATTTCTCGATCCGATCCGTTACTTTTGCGTTTGCCGTTGGCCTTGTCAGCCCGCGTTTTCTCCGGCGCCTTGCGCACCACAACGGTGTGCACCCGCACCCGTCCCCGTGCGTCCGCACCGCCTTCACCACGCAAAACCAGACCGTGCGCAACGGCTTTGGAGCCGGGCAGCGGTACCCGGCCCAGTGCGTGCGCGAGTAGGCCGCCGACGGTATCGACGTCCTCCTCCTCGATTTCCAGGCCGTACAGCTCGGCCAGATCGTCGACCGACAGTCGCGCCGAAACCCGGTAGCGGCCCTCGCCGAGGTCCTCTACGGGTGGGGTTTCGTCGGTATCGTATTCGTCGGCGATCTCACCGACGATCTCCTCGAGCACATCCTCGATGGTCACCAGCCCGGCAATGCCGCCGTATTCATCGACCAGTAGCGCCATATGGTTTCTGCGGCGCTGCATTTCGTCGAGCAGGCTGTCCAGCGGTTTGGAATCGGGCATGAAAACGGCCGGGCGCATGGCATCGCGCACCTGCACCTTGCGACTTCTATCCGCATACGGCACAAGGTCTTTCAGGTACACCACGCCGAGGATGTCGTCGACGTTCTCGCCGATCACGGGAATACGGGAGTGCCCACTGCGCACCGCGAGCGACATCGCCTGCGCCGCGGTCTTATCCGCCTCGATCCAGACCATTTCGGTGCGCGGCACCATGACCGCGCGGGCTGGGGTATCACCGAGTTCGAAGACCGACTGGATCATCCGGCGTTCGTCATCGGCTACCACGCCACGTTCACCGGCCATCTCGACCACTTCGCGCAACTCGATCTCGGATGCGAAGGGGCCGTTGCGAAAGCCCTTACCGGGGGTGATCGCATTACCGATGAGAATCAGCAGCCTGCTGACCGGACCCAACACCGTGCCGATGAATTGCAGCGGCAGCGCCGAGGCCAGGGCGATGGAGTAGGCGTGCTGACGACCGAGCGTGCGCGGACCGACCCCGATCACCACGTAGTCCACCAGCACCATGACAGCGGCGGTGAACAGCAGCGCCCAATTGTGCTCCCACAGCGGGATCAACGCCGCCGCCAGTAGCACCGTCGCGCAGATTTCGGACAGGATACGAAGCAGCACAAGCAGATTCACATATCGCGGCCGGTCGGCCACGATTCTGGTCAGCCGCACCGCGCCGGGCCGCTCGGCCCGGACCATATCGTCGAGGCGCGCCGGTGAGATGGTGTTCAGCGCCGAGTCGACAGCGGCGAATACCCCACCGACCGGGACGAGCAGAATCGCCAGCAGAATCAGGGTCAGCGAATTCACGCGGGGCCTAGCGCCTCACCGGGCGTTGTGAAACCGGCCTTCCCCAGCAGCCGGGCGTCGCGTTCGGCCAATTCGGCGCGCCGCTGTGCCTCGCGCAGGCTCTCGTACCACTCCTCGAGCAGCCGCGCCTGCAGCGCGAACATCTCCTTCTCCTCCTCCGGCTCGGCATGGTCGTAGCCGAGCAGGTGGAGCACGCCGTGGACGGTGAGCAGGGCGAGTTCGTGATCGAGCGAATGACCGGCCTTGCGGGCCTGACCCGCGGCGAATTCGGGGCACAGCACGATATCGCCGAGCATGGACGGACCCGGTTCGGCGCTGTCGGGGCGACCGCCGGGCTCCAATTCGTCCATCGGGAACGACATGACATCGGTCGGGCCCGGTAGGTCCATCCAGCGCATGTGCAGATCCGCCATGGTGTCGAGATCGACGAGCACCATCGACAGTTCGGCCGCCGGATGGACGTCCATCCGACCGATCACGAATCGCGCGACACTGACCAGGTCTTCTTCGGGTACGTCGACACCCGATTCGTTGGCGATCTCGATGCTCACCTGAACAGGGTATTCGGTGTGCCCCGGCCCGCACCGCGCGGCTCTCGGCGCGGCGGGGCCGGACACGTCCGTGCCACTATCGCCGATCCGCCCGGTTCGCGGCGCGACGCTGCGCGCGATTGCCCGGATAGTGCGGTCCGACCTGGGTGATCCGCTCGGCCTCGGCCCGCTCGTAGGCGTCGACAATATCGGAGACCAACCGGTGCCGAACTACATCGCTGCTGGTGAGCGTAGCGAAGTGGATGTCATCGATACCGGTGAGAATTTCGCTCGCGGCACGCAGCCCGGAGCGCGCGCCATTGGGCAGGTCGACCTGGGTGACGTCACCGGTCACCACGATCTTCGAACCGAATCCGAGCCGGGTGAGGAACATCTTCATCTGCTCGGCCGTGGTGTTCTGCGCCTCGTCGAGAATGATGAACGAATCGTTCAATGTCCGACCGCGCATGTAAGCCAGCGGCGCGACCTCGATGACACCGGCCGCCATCAGTTTCGGAATGGCCTCCGGATCCATCATGTCGTGCAGCGCGTCGTAGAGCGGGCGCAGATACGGGTCGATCTTCTCGTTCAGCGTGCCGGGCAGGAAGCCGAGCCGCTCGCCCGCCTCGACGGCGGGACGGGTGAGGATGATCCGATTGACCTGCTTGGTCTGCAAGGCCTGCACGGCCTTGGCCATCGCCAGATACGTCTTACCGGTGCCCGCGGGGCCGATGCCGAACACGATGGTGTTGGCGTCGATCGCGTCGACATAGCGCTTCTGGTTGAGCGTCTTGGGGCGGATGGTCTTACCGCGCCGGGACAGGATGTCCAGGCTCAGCACCTCGGCCGGCGATTCCGAGGAACCCTCGGTGAGCATCGAAACGGTGTGGCGCACCGCCTCCGGCGTCACCACTCGATTGCGGCCGGTCAGCGCGACGAGCTGTTCGATAACGCGCTCGGCGAGCGCGACATCGGCCGCCTTGCCGGTCAGGGTGACGGAATTGCCGCGGACATGGATGTCCGCATCCAGCAACTGCTCCAGCTCGCGCAGGTTCTGGTCGGCCGAACCGAGGAAGGGGAACACGGATTCGGGAGCGAGTTCGATGCTGGAACGCACGGTGCGCGCTGCCGGACCCGAACCGTTGTCCGCACCACCGGAGATGGAAGCCGCCGCAGTCGGCCGGGTGGAGGAGCTCATGCCTGCCGTGGGTGTACTCGGATCGCCGATCTCGCCTTGTGTTCTCAAAAGTGGCTATAGCCTGCTTTCCGGTCTCGAATTGCTCGTTGATGAAAGTTTAACGCGCCCCACCGACAACACGCAGTGATTAAACGGCCGCCTCGGCCATAGCGATTGCTTGCCGATCGCTCGAAAAGGCCAGCACCTGGCGTGGGATTGCCTACTGACCGCTGCCTACCGTCGTGGCATCTGGATTCCCCCGCGCCGGCGGGCCCAATCCTCGGTGAAGTCACGAAATCGACGCACCGCATCCGATGGCGCAGCGGTCGCCGACCAGATGAGCCCCACATCGCGCACGGCTCCGGCATCGGCGAGCGGGACGGTCACGACACCCGATAGCGAGCCGGCGGCAGGCGTCGGATCTTCCAGCGGCAGCACCGCGACGCCGAGTCCGGCCGCGACCAGTCCGGCGACGGTGACCAGATCGCTCGATTCGAAGGCGATGCGGGGGCGGATATTCGCGGCGGCGCAGAGTTCGTCGAAAATGCGGCGCATACCGAAACCCGTATGCATGGTGATGAATTCGGCGTCGCCGAGTTCGGCGAACCGGATCTGCCGGCGGGCAGCGAGCCGATGTTCCGCCGGCACGGCCAGCACCAGCGGCTGCGCGAGCAATGTGTGCCAGCCGACATTCGCCGCGGGGCGCGGCGAGACGGTCGCCAAATCGGCTGTGCCGTCGACTATCTGATCGACTACCGCATCGAAGGCGCCCTGCCGGAGGCTGAACGAGATACGCGGCGAGCCGCGCCGGAAGCCACCGATCAGTCGCGGGATCAGCCAGCCGCCGAAGGAGTGCTGAAACGACAGGCGGACAAGGCCTTTCGCCGGATCCGCGAGGTCGGCGACGGCCTGGGCGGCGGCATCGAGTTCGGACTGGGCACGGCGGGTGTGTTCGTAGTACGTGCGGCCGAACTCGTTCAGCACGATGCGTTTTCCGTGGCGGTCGAACAGGTCGACACCGAGGCGGCGCTCGAGGCGGGCCAGCATGCGTGAGAGCGTCGGCTGGGCGATGTGCAGCCGCTCAGCGGCCGCGCCGACGCGCTCCAGTTCGGCGAGTGTTGTGAACCACAGCAGGTCCTCACCCAGCACGTACAGACCTTTCCTTATGCCTCTAACGCATTAGAAACCAGAATACTATTCATTTCCGTTATTAACCGAGAGTGCTGATCCTGATGCCATGACCAGCACGCATACCTGCTCATCCAGCACATCGCACGCACGCCGGATCACCGCGGCACTGTTCGCCGCGGGCCTGACCACCTTCGCGTCGATGTACAGCACGCAGGCATTGCTGCCGAGTCTGTCGGCGGCCTTCGGCGTCGCACCGGCGCGGGCCGCGCTGGCCGTGTCGTCGACCACCGGGTTTCTCGCGCTGGCGATCGTGCCGGTGAGTGCGTTGTCCTCCCGGCTCGGGCGGACCAGGGTCATGACCTGGTCGGCGGTGATGTCGGCTGTCATCGGATTGCTGCTGCCGCTGAGCCCATCGCTCGAGGTGCTGCTGGCGGGGCGGGCGCTGCAGGGCGTCGCATTGGCCGGGGTACCCGCGGTCGCCATGGCGTATCTGGCGGAGGAGATCGGCGGCAATGGCTTGGGCGCCGCGATGGGGATTTATGTCGCGGGCACCTCGATCGGCGGGTTGAGCGGGCGGCTGATTCCGGCATTCGCACTGGACCTGGCCTCGTGGCGCTGGGCAGAGGCCGCGATTGCCGTCGCGGCGGCAGGTTGCACCGTCTGGTTCGTGCGCGCGCTGCCGCCGTCACGTGGGTTCGTCGCTCGACCCGCCGGAATGCGCACCGCGCTGCGCGATCTCGGCGCGCCGCTGCGTCACGGCGGGCTGCGGGCCCTGTTCGGACTGGCCTTCGTGCTGTTCGGCGGATTCGTATCGATCTACAACTACCTCGGCTATCGGCTGACCCGAGCGCCGTTCGAATTGCCTGCGGCCGTGGCGGGTTCGGTATTCCTGCTGTACCTCGCGGGTACGCTCGCCTCCGCCGCAGCCGGACGTTGGGCCGATCGCATCGGCAAGCACCGCGTGCTCGCGGCCGCCGTCTTGCTGATGGGGATCGGCGTCCTAGTCACCATCCCGGACCAGCTGATCGCGGTCATTCTGGGTATTTCCCTCTGCACCGCAGGCTTTTTCGGTGCCCACGCGGTGGCGAGCACCTGGGTCGGCGCGATGGCTCCGGGATACCGGGGCGCCGCATCATCGCTGTACCTGTTCACCTACTACTTCGGCGGCGCCGTCATCGGCAGCGCTACGGGCATCGCGTATGCGACGGCGGGATGGGTCGGCCTTACGGCTTGTGTCGGGTCGCTACTGGCCGTGGCCGCAGTTCTGGTGTGGTATTTGACGATTCACGCTCGCCGCGAATTCGAAGCCGTTGCCGGTTCGCAGTATGCGCATCGCCGAGTACAAGCGGCCGCAGCTCGCACCGCCGCGGCAACCGGGTCATTGCGGGCGCTGACCGTCCGGCTTCGGTTGGGCCACGATCGCGGATCCCATCCAGCGTCGTAGATATCGGCGCAGCTCATCGTCGCTGCGGGGCGGACTGCCCGGCGATACGAAGAACGACTGCATCGTTCGCAGAATGTATTCGACGAGCTCGTGCAGCGATGCGTCGTCGTATCCGTACCGCTCCCAGTCGACATCGAAGCGTTTGATCATCGTCATGCCGAAGGTCTGCGCCGCATCGGAGGTCAGGCCTTCGGGGTGCACCTTCGAGTATGTACTCGACAGCAGAATGCCCAGATGGGGTGTCCGGCGCACATCGGCCAGCGTGAAGACCACGCCTTCGGTCATGGCTTCGACCGGGTCCTCGATACCGCTGACCTGCTTCGTCAGCCGATCCAGAAAACCATCGACCGACGCGATCGCCGCGGCCTGCATCAGCGCGTCCGCACTGGGGAAGTAGCGATACACCGTCTGGCGGATGACACCGAGCGACTCCGCGACGTCGGCGATGCTGATCTCCGAACCCGTCCGTCCGATCAGATCGACTGCGGCGGCGACTATTCGACGGGATGCTTCGTCATCGCTGTTCGGTGGACTCCCGCCCCACCCACGCCTTCCTGCCACTGCTCGCTTCCTCGGTTCGACCATGCCCGTCGGGTGCGATATCGACCCCTCCGGATCGGGGATTCGACGCTACCACAGGGGCATTCCGTCGATGTTTTCCCAGCTCGAGGCGATAGCTATGATTGTTATCATACACTTGCATCTTGATGTGTATGATCAGCGCATCAAGGCTTCGGTGCATCCGAGCGCGGCTACCAGTTCACTTTTCGACATACGAGGTGCAGCCAAGTGACCGATCTACAGGTCCGAAAGATGCGATTCGCATTCGCGGACTACGACGTACCGTTCCTGTGGAACGAAGACAATCCGGCCTTCTCCGCCATGGCCAATGCGGTGTCATTCCTGGCCATCGGCTTCGAGAAAATGATCGTCAACATGATTCGCGAGGCCATGCCGCGAATCACCGATCCAGCGGTCGCGGAGGAAGCCAACGCATTCGTGCGTCAGGAGGGGCAGCACTCGACCGCCCACCGCCAGCACGCCAACGCACTGATCAGGAGCTACCCGGGGCTCCAGGAAACCCTCAACGAAGTAATCGCGGAATTCGACCGCCTCACGGTGAACACCTCCCTGGAATATCGGCTCGCCTACACCGCCGATCTGGAGGCCACCTTCACCCCGGTGTTCAAACTGATGCTCGACAACGATTCGACCCTGTTCCGACCGGGAGATGACCGCGTCGCGTCATTGTTCATCTGGCATTTCGTCGAGGAAGTCGAACATCGGAGTTCGGCGCTGATCATCTTCGATTCCGTTGTCGGCAGCGACGCCTACCGGATGCGCATGGCCCCGTCGATCTTCCGGCACGTCATGAAGGTCATCAGACTGGCCTGCGTTGGCTTCAATAAGCATGTGCCGCAGGAAGATCGGCGCATCGATGCGCTGGCGATGTTCGGGTCGTACCGGGCCGAGCAGAAGCTGCGGAAGTTGTTGCGGCTGCGCATGGAGGACAACGGCCCGATGTCGCGCGCATTCGACGATCTGCGACTCGGCGAACAACTGATCGCCATGGTGGGCATCATCCGCAGTCAGTTGCCCAAACACAATCCGAATCACGAGAAGCTGCCAGCGCTCGCCGATGTGTGGTTCGAACGCTATAACACCGGTTACGACGTATCGCACTGGTACACCGCCGATACCGTCGCGGCGCGGCAGGTGGACTGATGGCCGATCATTGCGCACCAACCTTCGACCAGCTCGCGCGGGCGCTCGGCTTTTCCTGTCAGGAGGCCGGTGGACTGGTCGCGGTGCGAAACCCTTTCGCACTGGAGAACTGGACGCTGCCGGTGCTGGAGTTCACCATCGTCCTCGGCGCGGCGCTCGCGCTGGTCTATGCGATTGTGCGATTGCGACGTCACGGCGATCCCACCGATCTCGTGGTCTGGTTCGGCGCGACGGCGTATCTGTTCATAATCGAACCGCCGCTGTACTTTCCCGCGGCCTTCGGTATCGACGAACACGTCGACACGATGTTCGCGCACAACGTTTTCACCGTGGATTTCCTCTGGGGTCGACTTCCGCTCTATATCGTCGCGATTTACCCACTGATGGCCACACTGGCTTTCGAAATCGTCAGAATGCTGGGAGTTTTCCGCCGGTACGGTGTTCTGGTCGGCGCGGTCTGCGTGGGGTTCGTGCACCACGGTTTCTATGAGATCTTCGATCATCTCGGACCGCAGCTGCGCTGGTGGGAGTGGTCGGTCGAAAACCCACTCAATCAACCGATGTTCGATTCGGTACCGCTACCGAGCGTGGTGGTATTCGCCGCACTGTGGCCGATGTCTCTGGCGTTCTGCGTCCAGTTGCTCGTCGGTCGCCATATCGACCAGGGGCGGACTTTCTCCGGACCGCAATTGGTGTGGCGCACGGTCGCTGTCGGCCTTCTCGGATCTTTGGGTACGGGCATATTACCCATCCCGGCAACGCTTTTCGGCGCCGGGAACACCGCCCTGCGGGGATTCCTCTATGCGGCCGAACTGGTCATCGTCAGCATCGTCGCGATTCCGATTCTGACTCGCGTATGGCTACGGTCACGGCGAGAAGATTCGGATACTCCGCACTACACGAACGGTTTCGTGCGAATTTATAGCGTGGTATATCTGGGCGTGATGGTAGTGCTGTGGGTGAGTGCACTGCCCGATTACTTCGCTGCCGTCGACGGTTCGACAAGTAATGGCGACCCCATCGGGAACCTCTGGTACGCGCTGGCATGCTTCGCCGTCGCAATACTCTGCGTGATCGCCATCTTCACGGTGCCGCATCGAGCACCCGACTCGCTGCCGGCGAGCGGTCGAAGCACCGCGGGCGACGGCGGTGCGGCCGACCAAGGCTACCTCGGCGTCCACGCCAGCGAAGGCGGTGAGCTCGGAGTCGTCTAGACCTCGACGGCCAGTTGTTCATCGGTCGCACCGTCACGGGGCCGGGCGAGGTGCCGTTCGGGTGGTCAGCACCATCCGGCCCTGACTTCACCAGCGGGGGGTCAACGCTCCCAAGGCGCCGAGGGCGACGGCGGCCGCGGTCGAAGTGCGCAGAACCGTTGGGCCGAGCAGGGTTACGTCCGCACCGGCCGCGGCGAAGGCACTGAGCTCCGAATCATCCAGTCCGCCTTCGGGACCGACGATCAGCATGACCTCGGTGGCCTTGTCGAAAGGAAGTTCGACGAAGCGGGCGACGCCGGATTCGTGCAGTGCCACGACGACTCCGCCCGCGGCGACGATATCGCGGATGCTGTCGAGCAGATCGTGGGTGTGCCGAAGGTCGGCCACCTCGGGGATGTAGGCCCGCCGCGATTGCCGGGCAGCCGAGCGGGCGGCGCCACGCCACTTCTCGACGGCCTTGTGCGCCTTACCTTCCCAGTTCGCGACGCAGCGGTGCGCCTGCCACGGAATGATGGCGTCGGCGCCGGCCTCGGTCATCAGCTCGACCGCCAGCTCGGAACGGTCGGACTTGGGCAGCGCCTGGACAACCGTCACCCGTGGCCGCGGCGGCTCGGAAAGGACCCGGCTCAGTACCGTCAACTCCAGCCGATCCTTCTGCGCCGCAACGACTTCCGATTCGGCCAGCAAACCGTTCCCGTCGGACAACGTGATCGCCTCGCCGACCCGGGTGCGGCGCACCGTCGCGGCGTGCCGCCCCTCCGCACCGTCGAGGACCGCGACGGCTCCGGGCTCCGGAATGCGGTCGAGATAGAAAACCGTGGCGGCCAACGACTATCGCCCGCTGAACGACGCCCGCAGCCGGGCGAACAAGCCGCTGTTGTGCTCGGACTGCGCCGACATCACCTCGGCACGTTCACCGGTGCGCATGCCCTTGTACTTGCGCAGCAGATCGGCGCTCTTGGCGTCGAGTTTGGTCGGCACCACGATGTCCAGATGCGCGAGTAGATCACCGCGCGCACCGGAGCGCAGTCGCGGCATACCGTGGCCGCGCAGCACCGGGATCTCACCCGGCTGGGTGCCCGGTGGAATGGTCAGCTCGGTCGGGCCGTCCAGGATGGTGTCGACGACGACTGTGGTGCCGAGCGCGGCATCGACCATCGGCACCCGGATGGTGCAGTGCAGATCGTCGCCGTCGCGCACGAAGACATCGTGCGGCTGCTCGACGATCTCCACATATAGATCGCCCGCGTGGCCACCGCCGGGACCGACCTCGCCCTGCGCCGCCAGCCGCACCCGCATGCCATTGGCGACACCAGCCGGAATCGGCGCGGCGATCTCCCGACGCGCCCGCACCCGGCCGTCGCCACCGCACTTGTGGCACGGATCGGGAATGGTCTCGCCCGCGCCGCGGCAGGTCGGACACGGACGCGAGGTCAGCACCTGACCGAGGAACGAACGCTGTACGGACTGGACCTCACCGGCACCACCACAGGTTTCGCAACGCACCGCCTTGGACTTGCCGTTGGTGCCGGCGCCGTGGCAGATATCGCAGAGGATGGCGGTGTCGACGGTCAGGTGCTTGGTGACACCGACCGCGCATTCGGCCAGGCTGAGCCGGGTCCGCAGCAGTGAATCCGCACCGGGCTGCACCCGGCCGCGCGGCTTGCGCGTCCCGCCGGAGCTACCGCTCATACCGCCGAAGAAAGCCTCGAAGACATCTCCGAGCCCACCGAAACCGGCGCCGGAGAAGCCCGCGCCGCCGCCACCTGACTCCAGCGGGTCGCCGCCCATATCGACGACGCGCCGCTTCTCCGGGTCCGACAGCACCTCATAGGCGGTCGACACTTCCTTGAACTTGGCCTGCGCCGCCTCGTCGGGGTTGACGTCGGGGTGGAGCTCCCGCGCCAGCTTGCGGTAGGCGCGCTTGATCTCCTGGTCGGTCGCGTTCTTCGCGACGCCGAGCAGTCCGTAGTAGTCCCGTGCCACTTGAGTTCTCTAGTCCTTGGTGGTTTGCAACAGCATTAGTCGGATGCACTCAACTTTATCCGCCGAAGGATCGAGCGTATCAGCGACGTCGGTCCCTCAGCGCTCCGCCAGCACCTCGCCGATATAACGGGCAACGGCCGCGACCGATGCGATGGTCCCCGGATAGTCCATCCGGGTCGGACCGAGCACGCCCATACCGCCGAGCACCGCACCCGCCGCACCATAGCCGGTCGACACCACCGAGGTCCCGCGCATCTGCTCGACCTGGGTCTCCTCGCCGATGCGCACCGTGACGGTACCCGGATGCTGAGCGGCGGCGAGCAGCTTGAGCACGATCACCTGCTCCTCCAATGCCTCGAGCACATCGCGCAGCGAACCAGGGAAGACGAAGTCGGCGGCATTGCGCGTCAGGTTGGCGGTGCCGCCGAGGACCAACCGCTCCTCCGGATGCTCGACCAAGGTCTCGACGAGCACGGTCGAGACGCGCACCAGCACATCCTGCAGTCGCACCGGCGCCCGCTCGGGCAGTTCGGCGACGGCCGCGGAGGCGTCGGACAGGCGCTTGCCGTCCATCGCGCCGCCGAGCATGCCGCGCAAGGCGGCGAGGTCCTGGTCATCGATGAGCGCGCCGAGTTCCACCAGACGCTGGTCGACACGACCGGTATCGGTGATCACGACCAGCAGCAACCGGGCCGGATTCAGCGCGACCACCTCGATGTGGCGGACCGTGGAGGCCGACACCGTCGGATACTGGACGACCGCGACCTGGCGGGTCAGCTGAGCCAGCAGCCGGACACCGCGGCGCAGCACGTCATCGAGATCGACGCCGGACTCCAGGAATTCCATGATCGCCCGGCGCTCGGCCGGCGAGAGCGGCTTCACCTCGGCGATGCGGTCGACGAACTGCCGGTAACCCTTATCGGTCGGAATGCGACCGGAACTGGTGTGTGGCTGGGTAATGTAGCCCTCGGCTTCCAGCACCGCCATATCGTTGCGAACCGTCGCGCTGGACACTCCGAGGTTGTGCCGCTCCACCAGGGTCTTCGACCCGATCGGCTCCTTGGTCGCGACATAGTCCGCGACGATCGCCCGCAGGACGTCGAAGCGCCGATCCTCGGTGCTCGACATGGGCCCCACCTCCTCGCTCGTCCTCGGGTATGTCGTAGCGGTCGTGCGCACCATCCACATCTTCCCGAATTCGATGCAGGTTACTCGGTACGTCTATTTATCCAGTCTAATTGCCTACCCGACAATTGCCCGTTCGCACGCCTGGCAACCATGGAGCCTTGTGATCCACGTCCCGTCAGGATGGACCGGCCGCACCCGCGTCTACTCGTGCGCATCCCTGGCCGCAGCGGCCCCGGCATACTCGGGCCACACCACAGCGTTGGATACCCCAGCATCATCAGGAGATTGCGACGCGCACCGATTCGCGCGGCGCGCACGAATTCGCTGGGAAGAATATGCGCGGCGCGCGAATCGGTGCGCGGCAGCAGCCTGGGTGCGGCCGGTCCTTGGGGTGGGGCGATCGGTGCGGCGTTGTTGGGCGCGGTATCAGGTGGGGCGAATGGCGGGTGAATATGTCAGGGGGTGCGGGGGAGGCGGCGACGTCCGATCGTGAGTTCGGTGGCCAAATCCTCATAGCCAACGGCCAATTCGGCCAGGCGATCCCACGCGTGCCACAAATCCCATTGGTGATCGGCGGCCAAGGCTGCGTAGGCGTAGGCGGTGAACTGCGCCAGGCGATCCAGCACAGCGCCCAGCGTCTCGGTGTGGAGGTAGACCGCGTCATGCGCAGGGGGCAAATGGATTTCGGCCCAGCGGCCGATCTCCCGGACCAGGCGGGCTCGATCGTCGTCGATGCTCGTTGTGGAGCCGGGTGCCACGCCGAGGCGGCGCTCATGCAGCACTGTCAATTCGCGGGCGGAGCGCAACAGCGGGTGGTCGGCGATGCAACCCCGACAGGCTTGCAGCAGTTGCAGTCTCGTCGGCAGCGGATCGTTCACCTCGCCGCCCCGCTGGCGCTCGCTCACCGCGCCACCCCACGACCAGCGCAAGCGCGCACCGCCGCCACAATCACCGCGCCCGAAGGACGGTAGGTGTCCCGTGGCGGGACAACCCAACTCCGATAGTCATCGGCATCGACCGGCGACGGCAGCGCTATCTCACCGCCGAAGGGCACGATCGACACGTCGATTCGAAATAGTTCGGCGAACAGTTCCAGATCGTCGGGCAGGTCGGGGCGACACAGGAAAGTCCATCTGCCCGAACGGGTATGGGCGATGATCGGCCCGAGGGCGAGTCCCCGAAACAGCATGTCGTCGCGAACAATTCGCCCCAACGTCGCTGGCATGGTGATCGCCGCGACAACACCGACTTTTACGATGATCCGGCCGGCCGCCGGGTGAATCCCGGCGGGCAGGCCACAGATGCGCCGGTAGAAGGCGCAACGCGAAGCAGGTGTATCGGCGAACGCTTGCTGGTCCATCGGAAGCCTCGACTCGCATCGGTGGTCGTTGGGTGCGCCGGGCCACCCAGACTCGTTGTTGCCGAGCCGGTTTCGAACTTGCGGATCGTCTGGCGCGAAACCAGCACAGCACCCATCACCTGCGTGTTTCAATGTTCCCGCACTCGCTATTCGCTTGAAAACATGCATCTTCCAAGACTTGCCTGAAAGTCATTCCAGTACGGAACCAGATCGTTCGAATCAGTAAGGAAGTGGTCACATGGACAGTGCAGTCGGCTCGACGCTCCCCCGACGACTCCTGGCTCGCGAACTGCGCAAACTTCGCGAATCCGCTGGACTCGGAGCGGAAGCCGCGCGCCGCTCGATCAGCTGCTCCGCCCAGACCATGTGGCGGATGGAGACCGGACAATCAGTTCGCTTGCGCCCGCATGACATCGAGAAACTGGGACAAGTTTACCGTGCGACACCGGACGAGATGAGAATCCTGCTGAACCTGACCGAGGAAGCACAGCAAAAGGGTTGGTGGCATGCCTACGACAACACCTTCCCGAAGTTTCTGGAGCTGTATCTCGGCCTGGAGACCTCGGCTGTCCGACTGACCACCTATCAAGCCGAGCTCATTCCCGGTCTGCTCCAGACACCGGAGTACCACCGCGCGCTGACCTGGGCTTGGTATCCGAGTCTCGACACCGCAGAAGTCGAGGCGCACATCGAATTACGGATGAAGCGTCAGGCTCGCGTGACCCACCCTCGTGACCCGCTCATCATGGACGTGACACTGAGCGAGACGGCTCTGCGGCTGCCGATCGGCGGCCCGGCCGTCATGGCAGACCAGTTGTGGCACCTGGTCGAGATGAGCAAACTTCCCAACGTGACAGTTCGCGTCGTGCCAACGGCGGTCGGAGCGCACCGCGGGCTCAACGTCGGCCCCTTTGTCCTACTCGAGTTTCCAGTACACCCGACAGCACACCTGACCGAACCACCAATAATTCATTGTGACGGATACACGGGTAGTCTCTATCTGGAGAAGCCAGAAGAGATCGAGAAGTATCGCGGTGCACTCGCGGAAATCAAACGTTCAGCGTTGCATGAAGCCGAGAGCCGCGCGCTCATCGTGAGGATTGCGAAGGAGCTAGCTCAGTGACAGTGAACCTGGACGGAGGCGGCTGGTTCAAGAGCAGCCACAGCACCGCCACAGGGGAATGCGTGGAGGTCGCGTTCCTTACTGACGGCATGGTCGGCATCCGCGATTCGAAGAACCCGGGCGGCCCGGCACTCGTCTTCACCCCACGCGAATGGGACTCCTTCACAGCCGGCGTCGCGAGCGGCGAGTTCAGCAGCCCATCCGCCTGAGCAACGGGCCCGGCCAGTGGCACCTGGTCGGGTCATTGCAGCCTTTGATCGGATGGCGGCTCAGTCCAACCGAGCCGCACCCAAACAGCCTGTCGCCCAACCCATTACCGTAGATCACCCGCAGCCGACAACACTGTGGGGCTGTTGTCGATCACCGGTTGACAAGAACTCGACGACAGAGAGGGTGATCACGGTCGCCCGCAGTTGCGGTCGGCCAGACGCAAACGGTTCTACAGCAGCAGCTTTCGCACGCAAGTTGCCAGGTTGACAAGATTTGCATGGAAAGCGAGAGTTGGGGCGTCCGCCGTAGTCGCGGGCCGTTTGGGGTGGATGGGGGTCTCAGATGCCAGTTCACCGGAGGAAAACGCTCCCCGCACGGGGTGCCGGACATCGCCGGAAGGTAGAGCATTGATGGCAGATGGATATTACAACCACTACGACGACCCGGATGAGTTCTGGGACGATGAGCCTCTCACCAAGCCTGCCAAAACCGCCCCCGGGGTCGTCCCGCCTACAGTGCTGCCGACTAGCCGGACCGGCCCTGACATAGCGACATCTCCTGCTGCTGCGGATCGCCAGGCTGCTCCCTCGGCGCGATCTCAACCATCGTTTCCCACATTTGGCGGACAATCGGGGGAGCGACCAGACCTTGAAGCATCCCAGGTCCACCAGGCACCCCGCCACGGCTATGCCGAATCAGCGAACGAATCCCAAGACTGGGTAAAAACCTGGAAACTTGCAGGCTCATCGTTCGCCTCTATGCAGCTCGACCGCGGGCTTCTTCCAATTAGAATTGAATTGGATAGTAGGTGGAGTCGGCAAGTTCAGCCTCATGAGTATGGGGCAGAGTTACTCAAAGCCTATGACTTTGCTATCGCACAGGAACTTGCGCGAATTATGTCAACCCAAAGATTCCTTCCCGATGGTGGCATTGATCTCGATTGCGGAGCCCCCGACCGACGAACACAGCTGATGCTATTACTCGAGACGCCCACGTGGTCCGAATACCAGGACAAGCTCGGCGCCATGATTGCGAAAAATGGGTACCGAATAAATGGCCGAAGATTCCATCAAGGCGAACCGGCGGTGCTCATGACCGCAGACCGAACGAGAATTAATTCGATAACAATTTGGCCGGGCTGGGCAGAAGCCGTGGCCCCTGCAACCGTTGTCGATGAGATATTGTGGTGCGCTGATCAAGTCCGCGATCAGCGGCCACAATTCAGCGTGCGGGGAGATTATTCACAATATTCGACACCGGATCTCGAGTTCCAGCATGACCAACACGTTCGTTCATTACTCGAGCAGGTGAATTATCAACAATGACAGAAAACTTCAAAGCTGCGACGGATCGGATGAAGTTGGTCGCAGCATATTGGGAACAGGCTGCCTTATTTCTCGGGGAGGCACAGGGCATGACCAACCGCGTCAAGATGACAGCCGCGGAAGCCGGGGTGTTCGCTTCATCTTTAACGAAGTATGAGCCAGCGCCGGGGTACGTCAACGATCGGCTAGCGGAGGGCGTTAAGGCGTGCCAGGACATTGCCAATATTCTACGGCAGGCCGCAAAAACTTACGAAGACGAAGAAGCCGCCCGCGCACAGCAATTCAACGCTCTCGGATAGGGATTGCACTCGATGGCACCTGAACCTGACTCGCGCTCAGATCTGAACAACCAGATCGATGCTATGCGCCTTGTCGCTAAAGACCTTGAATTACTACCATCCGGATATAAGAATGACGTTGACAAACTGATTAACCTGTTACGGACCGGCGAAATCGGCCTGACAGTCAGCACACTAGGTCTGGGCATGCTCGCGAGCGAGTATGCCATCGACAAGATCGAAGATCACAGAGATTCTATCGAACAGACTATCACCTCCGTCCTCAACAAGCTGACCGAGTTCCAAACTGGCGTAAAGACTCCTATTACCTTTATCGACACAGCGGACAATTGGCGCAGTATCCGAAGAAACATCGTAGAGGCGGGCAGCCAAGCAAAGACCACGAATCTTCGCAGCGAATGGGAGGGCGTGGCATCCGAGCGATATTTTATCGTTTATGGTTTGCAAAATGAGGCGTTCACGTCCATGGCCGCTCTATGCGAAAAAATCGCCATCCAGCTGGAAACTCTAGCGAAGGCCGTACTCGATCTTTACAAGAAGCTGGTCACTGCGCTGCTGGAATTCAAGAATGAAATCGCCAACACGATGACGGGTATCTGGATGAAGGGTCCGGCCGCGGTTCTCACGCTCGATAATTTGGTAAAGTCAGTGGGAACGATGCAGACGAAGATATTCAATACGCTTGGCGAATGTGCGACCATGGCGCAGAACAACATGATTGCTGGTAACAATATTGCGGCCGAAGTAGCAACACAGTCAGGTCTGCCATTTAACAAATGGCCATCCATCCATGTTGAAGCCATGGGGACTGACAGCGAAGGCAAGCCCTACAAATACAATCTCGATTACGCCGACGCTAGCGTGCTTGATGGCGACGGGTCGGACTGGAAAGCTAGAACCAAGTGATGAATAAACCGGTGCTCGCCGCTGTTGGTGCTGTAGTATTAGCACTCTCGGCGGCGTGCACAGAATCTACGCCCGCACCAGCACCTACTGCCGCCCAGTCTGTTCCAACCACTCCAGCAGCTTTCACATTGCAAGATATGTGCAATGCATTGTCGAGTTTCTTCGCTAACGATCTGATGGTGCAAGATCTCAGAATCAAGGCAGACGATGATCTTGGAAAGGTGATATATGGGTCTGGAGGCTGTTCTGTCGAAGCAAATTCCGAAATGGTCGCATACGCTTCAATCGCTTTTGTCGGCAATCCAAGCACAACCTGGAACCCGACCCCGATGATGAAGCCGATCAGCGGCACGTCGGAACCGACCTGGATCTTCGATGGCCGCCCATATGGTCTTATCGATATTATTACCCGCAACAACGAGCGGGAAGGGGTGATCCAAATAAGTGAAGATCACGCACGGACTCCCAGCGGAAGACTGGCTCTAACCGATGAACAGCTGCTCCGCGTTGCTGAATTCTGCATCGGGTTGACCCGCCATCTCAGGCAATAGAGTCGAGCACTGGGAACGGGCCGGACCTGAACTCACTCGAGACTGTCGTCACCGTTGGCGTTGGCGTACGTTGCGTTGATTGGCGAAGTACCGGACGCCCCCTGTGCCGCAGATCGCATCTATGCTTACGCAGAAGTACTGGCAGCCAACGCTTTTCGGTACCGGCGCTGGAGGGCAAAGGCTTCAACTCTTTTCGATAATGACAGGGCAGTCCAGTAGATGGCGCGCTTGCACGGCCAGCGCGACGCCGGTAACTTCAGCAGACATGCTGACAGGGGGCGGAGGAGCCGGTCCGGTCCCGGCAGACCAAGTGCGGGCACCGGCTGCGAAGGACCCGATGACGAGCAGGTCGAAGTCGTGGCAGGTGGCGGGAGTCGCGCTTGGTGCCGCGTTCGTGTTGGCGGGGTGCGGGGGCCCCGACAAGGGAAATGGGCAGCCGAGCACAGGCGCGAACGGCTCGTCAGGTTCGAAGACAAGTGTTGCTGCAGACGTGCCCAGCGGGTACAACCCGTGCACAGACATTCCGCAGAGCGTATTGGACTCAGAGAAGCTGCGTCACAAAGACAAAGACGATTCGAATGCGTCCGGCGGGATCAAGTGGCGCGGATGCGGCTGGGTTCAACCGGATGGGTATGCGACAAGCATTCGAACGACGAACATCACTGTTGACATGGTGCGGAACAAGAAGTTTCCCAACACTCACGAGTTCACGATCAGTGGTCGCCAGGCGATCACAACCCGCCAGTCCGATGACGATCCCGAAACATCGTGCGTGGTAAACGTCGAGATGAAGGGCGGCAGCCTCGAGTTCTTCCTCGACAATCCGCCATCGAACAAGAACACCGGGAAGCTCGACACCTGCCAACTCGCCCAAACATTGGCTGAGAAGGTCGTACCGACAATGCCCGCCAACACATGACATGCTGACAGCGATCGGTCTCACTTGGAGGGAACGAGTATATGGGTGACGATACGCCGCGGCCGATGGCGAACATTCTCACCGCCGCCAAGGAAGGGGAGCTCGCGATCGAGATGAGACCAGAGGACTTCATCTACATCGATCGCGATTGCCAGTACTTCAAAGAAGCTATCCGGAATGTCCAAAAGACCATGAAAGAGGTTGCAGAGCAAACGCATTGGGGCCTCGGCGAAAGCAATGACCGCCTGGTCTCGGCACGTACCCTGGTCGACCGCTTCAAGAAAAAGGCAAAGGGCGCAGAAGACGGCAACTCCGTGTGGGAGATCATGGAGCAGCATTACAAGATCGTCGAAGACATCCAAGAAGTCCACCGGATCATCCGCGAACGAATGATGCAGGCCGACAGCGATTTCGCCGCCAAGTTCACCAGCCTCGAATCAACCCTGCCGGAACGTGCCCCGGTGTCGCTGCCGTCCGGCCCCTACCTCCTCCCCGGTGGGCGGACCAAATGAGCGGCTACGAGCCGACCCGGATCAATAACGGCGAACATTCCGACAGCTGGGAGCATCCAGATATCAAGGACGCCTTCAACCCGCTCGACCCCACCGACGCGATCAATCAGGCCGAAAAGTACTGGAAGGTGCACCAGGACTGGGAGCAGGGCGTCGAAACCTTTGCCCGCTCGATCCAGAACTCCATCGCGCAGGCGTGGTCCGGCCCGGCCGCCGAGAAATCGAAGGAATCGATCCAGAACTACACCAACGACGCCCGCAATCTGACTCCTGCTCTCGCCGAACTGTACTCACGGGTCAGCGACGCCGCCGTCGCCATCTCCGAAACCAAGAAGGCCCTCCCCGATCCCGTTGTCGTCACCTGGACCTCATGGGCTTGGCCACCGCACCGCTGGGACCTGCAACGCGAGCAGAATGAGGAATCCGAGAAGGCTCGTAAAGCGATGGACGAGCAATATGTTCGGCCATTCAGTTCACTGGACGGAAAAATTCCGGTGCTCTCGGCACCGACGAGCCCAACCAAGTCGGTCGATATCACTGCGCCACGGCCCGGCGGGGATGACGGCGGGACGAACTCGGGCGGTCCCGGAAACTCCCCCGGCACAACGGGTTCCGGCACCGAAAGCGAAGGCAAGCCGGACACCTCCAAGGAACAGGGCGAACAGACGACGCCGGAGCAGACCCAAGCCAGCTCAACGAACCCCACCACCGCATCCACAACGCCCACGGGAACCGATCCGACGCAAACGACTCCGTCGACCCTCACTGACCCGGGTAAGACGACGCCGACCGGACTCAGCACCACATCCACCCCAGGATCTCCCGGTTCGCCGACCGGCGCGGGCTCGCCGAACCAGCCGAGTCCGGGCCGCACAACGCAGGGCGTTCCCGGCGCGACTGGAACTGCGGGCACCACGACGACCTCGACCACAGCGGCCGGGCGTGGCACCAGCGGTATCGCGGGCATGGGCGGAATGGGTGGCGGACGCTCAGGCGGCAAGAACGATGAGTCCGAGCACAAGATCCCCGAATACCTGATCAACCAGGAAAACACCGACGAACTGCTCGGCGAGATGCCGAAGACGGTGTTCGGAGGGGTGATCGGCGGCAATGCCGGCACCGACTGATATTGCCGCGCAACAGGATCGGACTCGAATGGACGAATGGACCTGGGAACCAGACGATTTCGCCGCACTCTGGTACAGCGAAGCACACGACCGCTTCCCCAGCCCACTGCGCTACACCAGCCGGTTCGCCTATCACAACGAGTTCGCCGCGCACCGCAATGCGGTGCGCGAGCGCTACTCGACCGATGAGTTGGAGCACATCGGCCTGGCATTACACACCCTCGGCCGTTCCGACATCAGGATCGAAATCCTCGGCGGCACTTGCCAGCACAAGAGCAGCACCGGTCGCGATGACCTTCGCGAGTACCGAATTGTCGGTGCCAGAACGCCGCACCGCGCGGTGACGCTGACTCAATTCGGCAACGCCACCGAGCACGGGCGGATCCGCTTGCGCATGTCCGACCCCGAAAGTCTGCCCACTCGGATTGTCGCTGCGGTCCCCGGATGTCAGCCGGGCACCGCGAAGCCCGCCACCTTCCATCCCGATGAACTGCGCCCACGGCAGGACCGCTACTTCGAGGATGTCGCCCGCAAAACGCCCCACGAGCAGTACCAACGCCTGCTCGGCCGCCAAGCCGACGGCGGTGGCACCGCTGTTCTCCTCACCGGTCCCATTCACACCCTCTCAAAGCCATGGCAAGTCATGCAGTGGTACGACATCACCGACGACGGCCGATACACCGAAACCCGCGGCGCCCATATCAACGTCCGCCCCACCACCCCGGCCGACCTCACCACCCGATTCACGACATGGATCGACCGTACTCTGCAACGCCTCGCCGAAAAGCACAGCAACATTAGGTAGAGCGCTCAATCGACCGAAGCCCAGGGAAGCCACATCGCTGCCCTCGAGGAAGCCGGGCACATAGGAATACGTACTGGCAGAACCGTTTCGCGCCAGCAGTCAAGCGGTCACTGACCGGCGGCGGCTTCTACTACGGCGGCGACCTCGGCGGGGCGGGAGACGAGGGAGGCGTGGGAGGCTTCGACTTCGGTGGTGTGGGCGTTCATCCGGTTTGCCATGAAGCGTTGGGAAGCAGGGGGAATTACGTGGTCGTCGGCCGAGACGAGATACCAGCTCGGGGTCGAGGACCAGGAGGGGGCGCCGGAGGGTTCGAGGTTGGCGGTCAGGGCCAGGGAGCGTTCGTGGGCGACCATGCCGGCGGCCACTTCGGGGGAGACGTCTTGGGCGAAGACGGCGTTGAAGTATTCGGGGGCCACGTAGCCGTCGATGTTCTTGCCTGCCACGCCATTTGGATCATCTACAACGCGCAGCTGCAGTGCGGGGGGCAGTAATTGGCTGCCGGGGAAGCGAACCGGGTCGATTTCGAGGAGTGCGGATTCACCTTGCACCGGAGCGAAGGCCGCAATGTAGACCAGCGCTCGAACTTTCGGGTCGTGAATGTTGGAGATGACGAAACCGCCGTACGAATGCCCTACCAGGACAACGGGTCCGGAGATGGCGTCCAGGGTTCGCTGGACGGCCGCGGCGTCGTAGGCGGGGCCGCGCAGTGGGTTCTCGGGAACGACGACTTGATATCCGTGGTCGCGCAGTCGCGCGGCCACGCCGTCCCAACTCGTGGTGTCAGCGAAGGCGCCGTGCACGAGCACGATCGTCGGGAGCGGTTCGGCGGTCGCGGGGGCGACCGCGACGACGGGGGTGAAAGCCAGGGCGAGCGCCGCGATGCAGGCGCGGAAACTACTGGTGATATTCATCGTCAGTCCTGCCTGTCAGTCGTTGAAGCTGTCGGCTCCTGATCTTGTCACCTTTTGCCGAGCACCACAGCGAGACGAACCGCACGCTCGGTGACGCGGCCCTGCGCGAACGCCGACTACGCCCACTCACGACCGACTGTTTTCCGCCCGGATTCGGGCACGACAACGTGAACTCTTCCTTGGCACCATCATCCCCGAGCGCCCTTGTGATCCGCGCTGCCGCAAAGGCTCGAGCTCGTCGCACAGCGAGTCACTACCTCGCACAACGTAGACGCTGCGAGGTGGTGACAGCCTGCGCGGGACCGCCGCCAGCGGCATGCCGCAGCGGCGCGTGGCGCCCGACGGCACGCACCCGGCGCGGACGAGCGCGCTGCTACGGCCAGGTTCTTGCCATCTTGCCCGCCTTTGCATCCAAACCCAGCATGGCGAGCAGGGATTCGCAATCGGCTGCGTTCTCGGCGTGGCTGGCGACCGTGCGGGCGGCTATCGCGCACTGTCGCGCATTTTCGGCCTTCTCCGCGGCCCGCGCCTCGGCGAACTCGCTCTGCTCAGCGATAACAGTGATGTGTCGTGCCGGTGGCATAGGACTCCTTGGGTTGGTCCGCAGCCTACGCGTGTTTACCGATCTGTGACAGTGCAACAGTCGGTATCCGGCAAACCTGCCGTGAAATGGGGAGAAGTCACAATGCCGCGGCGATGACGGTGGAATCAGCGCTCAAGTCAGGAGGTCTCGGACAACGCGGTCGGCGAGTAAGCGGCCGCGATCGGTGAGAATCAAATGATCACCCGAGCGAACCGCCAGGCCGTCGGCGATGATTCGGGTTGCGGCGGCGGATTCCGCCGGGTCCAACTCGTCCAGTGGCAATCCGGTGCGCAGGCGAATGGTGAGCATGACCCGTTCGGTGTGCTGCTCGTCGGCAGTGAGTTCTTCCCACCCCGCTGCGGGAAATCCGCCACGCGCGACGGTATCGGCATAGCGCGCCGGGTGTTTGACATTCCACCACCGCACGCCGCCGACATGGCTGTGCGCGCCGGGTCCCGCACCGAGCCAGTCACCGCCGTCCCAGTAGCCGAGGTTGTGCCGGCAACGGGCGCAATCGCCTGCGGCCCAATTGGATACCTCGTACCAGGTGAGGCCGGCCGCGCTCAGGCGGGAGTCGATGCGTTCATAGCGGGCGGCGAGCACATCGTCATCGGGGGCGGGAAGTTCGCCGCGACGCACGCGACGGGCCAGCGCGGTGCCGTCCTCGACGATGAGCGAGTAGGCCGAGACGTGGTCGACGCCCGCGCTCAGCACCGCGTCCAGGCTCGCGTCCAGATCGCTGTCGCGTTCGCCCGGAGTGCCGTAGATCAGGTCGAGATTCACATGGTCGAATCCGGCGGCGCGGGCCTCTTTCGCCGCGGCCACGGCCCGGCCCGGCGTATGGGTGCGGTCCAGCACTTTCAGCACATGTTGCGCCGCGGATTGCATGCCGAGCGAAACTCGGGTGAATCCGGCTGTGCGGATGCGGTCGAAGAACTGCGGTGCGGTCGACTCCGGATTGGATTCGGTGGTCACCTCGGCATCGACGGCGAGGGTGAAGTTCGCGCGCACCGAGTCCAGCACATCCGCCAGGCCGTCACCGCCGAGCAGCGAGGGCGTGCCACCACCGACGAATATTGTCGCCACTTCGGGCGTGGCCGTCGGCAGCTGCGCGAACTCCTCGGCCGCCGTCGCCAACTCACCGCGCAGCGCCTCGAGCCAGGACTGCGGTGACGCGGCCGTGCCGAGCTCGCCCGCGGTATAGGTGTTGAAATCGCAATATCCGCAGCGTGTCGCACAAAACGGTACGTGGATGTAGATCCCGAACGGCCCGCCGCCGAAGTCGCGCAGCACCAGGGCGGGCGTCTCGGCTTCGATCGGGGCGGCGGAACTCACCCCACCAGTCTGATTCCTCCCCCACCTGAAGCTGAAGGCGGGGGATACCTGGCTCGAACTGCCTGAACGCTCAGCGAGCGCCCCGGTCTGTTTTCTCGACACCTGTCCTGATACCGCCGAGCCTGCTACCTCGACCTAGCTCGAGGTCAAACCGAGTGGCGCGGTTCACCGGCGATGATCTCGACGAATCAGACGACGCATCCAGGCCGCTAACTATGATGACCATCACAATCGACCCGGATAGTCCAGGGAATTTCCCTCGATTTCGCGGGAAATACTGCCGCGCGGTCGGAAGGACCACCCTGACGTGGCACAATGGGCTCCATGCGCGGATCTGGAGTACGACTTGTGGCACGTCGCCACGTCGACTTCAAGCGCGTCTGTAGTGCTTGCTGTCTGCCCGGTTCCCCCCGGTAGCTCAGCGGCGCGCATTCCCGGGTTTGCCCGGTGATCCCCGATTTCGACGGACATCGGCCCGCTGACACCGCAGGCGTGAGTCAGCCCCTCACGTCTTCAGCACGGATGTACCCCCACCCCAGCAGGAGCGACCCCATGACGTCGAGCACCGACGCCGGTCCTACGGATCAGCCTCAGCCGGAATCCCAGCCTGGGCAGCACGCGCGGCCGGTCCGCCCGGGCTCCGAACGACGCGTCCGTCCGGACCGTCCCCGGGCCGAGGCACCGGCAGGCCCACGGGTCCGCACCGGTACGCCGGTGCGCCGCAAGGCCGAGGGCCAGTGGGCGCTCGGCTACCGCGAGCCGCTGAACCCGAATGAGCAGTCCAAGAAGGACGACAACCCGCTCAATGTCCGGGCCCGGATCGAGAACATCTATTCCAAACAGGGTTTCGACAGCATCGACAAGGGCGATCTGCGCGGCCGGTTCCGCTGGTGGGGTCTCTACACCCAGCGTGAACAGGGCTACGACGGTACCTGGACCGGTGACGAGAACATCGACATTCTCGAGGCCAAGTACTTCATGATGCGCATCCGCTGCGATGCGGGCGCATTGAATGTCGCGCAGCTGAAGACCCTTGGTCAGATCTCCACCGAGTTCGCCCGCGACACCGCCGATCTGTCCGATCGCGAGAACGTCCAGTACCACTGGATCGAGGTGGAGAACGTCCCGGAGATCTGGAAGCGAATCGAGGGCGTCGGGCTGAAGACCACCGAAGCGTGCGGCGACTGCCCGCGCGTGGTGCTCGGTTCGCCGCTGGCCGGTGAATCGCTGACCGAGATCATCGATCCGACGCCCGCGATCGACGAGATCGTGCGCCGCTACATCGGCAAGAAGGAGTACTCCAACCTGCCGCGCAAGTTCAAGACCGCGATCTCGGGGCAGCAGGATGTGGTGCACGAGATCAACGACGTCGCGTTCGTCGGAGTGAATCACCCCGAACACGGCCCGGGTCTGGATCTGTGGGTCGGCGGCGGCCTGTCGACGAATCCGATGCTGGCCCAGCGCGTCGGCGTATGGGTGCCGTTGGACGAGGTGCCCGATGTGTGGGAGGCCGTCGTCTCGGTATTCCGCGATTACGGCTACCGGCGCCTGCGTACCAAGGCCCGGCTGAAGTTCCTGATCAAGGACTGGGGCATCGAGAAGTTCCGTCAGGTGCTCGAGGACGAGTACCTGAAGCGTAAGCTGATCGACGGTCCCGCGCCGGAGCAGCCGAAGAAGCCGATCGATCACGTCGGCGTGCAGAAGTTGCGCAACGGGCTCAGCGCGGTCGGCTTCTCCCCCATCGCGGGCCGGGTCTCGGGCACGGTCCTGACCAAGGTCGCCGAGGCTGCGGAGAAGTACGGCTCGGACCGGATCCGGTTCACCCCGTACCAGAAGCTGATCGTGCTCGATATCGCCGACGACAAGGTCGACGCGCTGATCGATGAGCTGGAACCCCTTGGCCTGCAGGCACGTCCGTCGCTGTGGCGGCGAAATCTGATGGCCTGCTCCGGAATCGAATTCTGCAAACTCTCCTTCGCCGAGACCCGCAAGCGGTCTCAGGCGTTGGTGCCGGAGTTGGAGGAACGGCTCGCGGATCTCAATGCGCAGCTGGATGTTCCGGTGACCATCAATATCAACGGCTGCCCGAACTCCTGCGCGCGTGCGCAGGTCGCCGATATCGGCTTCAAGGGGCAGCTGATCGATGACGGCGCCGGGAATCACGTCGAGGGTTTCCAGGTTCATCTCGGTGGCAGCCTCGGCTTCGACAGCGCGTTCGGTCGGAAATTGCGTCAGCACAAGGTGACCACCAACGAACTCGGTGACTACATCGAACGGGTAGTGCGCAATTTCGTCAAGCACCGCGAGGACGGCGAACGGTTCGCTCAGTGGGCGGTTCGTGCCGACGAGGCCGACCTTCGGTAAATGGGAGAACTAGCGTGACAACGGATCAAGTAACGGCGGACCTGCCCGCGAAACTGTCGGAAGACGAATTGCGTGCGATCGCCGAAAAAGGCGCGGCCGCACTCGGAGCGAATGCCACAGCGCTGGAACTGCTCCAGTGGACCGAGGAAACCTTCGGCACGGGCTACATCGTCGCCTCGAACATGCAGGATGGTGTGCTGGTTCACCTTGCCGCCCAAGTGCATTCGGGTGTGGACGTACTGTTCCTGGATACCGGCTACCACTTCGCCGAGACCATCGGCACCCGCGATGCGGTGGAGGCCGTATACGGCGTCAATGTGATCAATGTGCGGCCGGAAAACACGGTGGCCGAACAGGATCAGTTGCTCGGTAAGGATTTGTTCGCGCGTGATGCCGGTGAATGCTGCCGGTTGCGCAAGGTTGTGCCGCTGAAGCACTCGCTCGTCGGCTACAACGCCTGGGTCACCGGCATCCGCCGTGTGGAGGCCCCGACCCGGGCCGACGCCCCGCTCATCTCGTTCGACGAGGCGTTCGGACTGGTGAAGATCAACCCGATCGCCGCCTGGTCCGACGACGAGATGCAGACCTATATCGAACAGCACGGCATCCTCGTCAATCCCCTGGTGGAAGAGGGATATCCGTCGATCGGCTGCGCTCCGTGCACACGGAAACCGGACCCGGGTTCCGATCCGCGAAGCGGCCGTTGGGCCGGCCTCGCCAAGACCGAATGCGGGCTGCACACCGCATGACCGAGTCAGGGCCCGAAGGAGGCAGCCTACGTAACCACGTAGGGCCCCTCGGGCATGCAGAATTGGACACAGCATGACCGAAACCATCAGCGCACGTTCCTTCGGCATCACCGATTTCGACACCCTCGCGGCGTTGGAGTCGGAGTCGATCCACATCTTCCGTGAGGTGGCAGGCGAATTCGAGCGGCCGGTGATCCTGTTCTCCGGCGGTAAGGATTCCACGGTGCTGCTACATCTGGCGCTCAAGGCCTTCTGGCCCGCGCCGCTGCCCTTCGCACTGCTGCACGTCGACACCGGGCACAACCTGCCCGAGGTGCTCGAATTCCGCGACAAGGTGGTCGACAAGTACAGCCTGCGACTGCATGTCGCGAAGGTCGAGGACTATCTGGCCGACGGTCGGCTCACCGAGCGTCCGGACGGCATCCGCAATCCGCTGCAGACGGTGCCGCTGCTGGATGCCATCACCGAGCACCGCTTCGACGCGGTCTTCGGCGGCGGCCGTCGCGATGAAGAGCGCTCGCGCGCCAAGGAGCGGATCTTCTCGCTGCGCAATGCCTTCGGGCAGTGGGATCCGAAGCGGCAGCGGCCCGAGCTGTGGAATCTGTACAACGGCAAGCACGCTCCCGGCGAGCACGTCCGCGTCTTCCCGCTGAGCAACTGGACCGAACTCGATATCTGGCGCTATATCGCGCGTGGGGACATCGATCTGGCGAGCATCTACTACGCGCACGAACGTCCGGTGTACCAGCGCGACGGCATGTGGATGACGCCCGGCGTCTGGGGCGGCCCGCGCGAGGGCGAGGTGCTGCAGACCCGTTCGGTGCGCTACCGCACCGTGGGCGACGGCTCCTCCACCGGCGCAATTCTTTCCGACGCGGCCGATAACCAGGCGATCCTCGCCGAAGTGGCCGCGTCCCGTTTGACCGAACGCGGCGCAACCCGTGGTGACGACCGAGTATCGGAGGCCGCCATGGAAGACCGCAAACGAGAAGGATATTTCTGATATGTCCGACCTACTGAGGCTGGCCACCGCCGGTTCTGTCGACGACGGTAAGTCCACCCTGGTCGGACGGCTGCTCTACGATACGAAATCCGTACTGGCCGACCAGATCGACGCCGTCACCCGCGCGTCGGTGGACAAAGGTCTTGCCACACCGGATCTTTCGCTGCTCGTGGACGGGCTGCGTGCCGAACGCGAGCAAGGCATCACCATCGATGTCGCCTACCGCTACTTCGCAACGCCCAGGCGGTCTTTCGTGCTCGCGGATACTCCTGGGCATGTGCAGTACACCCGCAATACGGTCTCCGGCGCCTCCACCGCGCAACTGGTGATCCTGCTCGTCGACGCGCGTAAGGGTGTCATCGAGCAGACTCGTCGGCACGCCGCGGTACTCGCGCTGCTCGGCGTGCCGAAGCTCGTGCTCGCGGTGAACAAGATCGACCTGGTTGATGACCCGGCGACCGTATTCGCCGCGATCTCGGCCGAATTCAACACCCTTACCAGCACACTCGGCTGGGCCGCCGAGGACGTGCTGGAGATTCCGGTCTCCGCGCTGCACGGTGACAATATCGCCTCACGCTCGGCGAACACCCCGTACTACGACGGTCCCACGCTGATCGAGCACCTCGAATCGGTGCCGGTTGATGCCGACAGCTCGGGCGCGCACGCGCTCGGACTGCGCTTCCCGGTGCAGTACGTGATCCGCCCGCGCACCGCCGAATACCCGGACTACCGCGGCTACGCGGGCCAGGTCGCGGCGGGTTCGGTTTCGCCAGGCGACGAAATCGTCGTGCTGCCCTCCGGAATTCGCTCCACCGTCGAGCGGGTCGACACCCCCGATGGTGAGCTCGCCGTCGCACAGGTCGGCCGCAGCGTCACGCTGATCCTGGCCGACGATGTGGACATCTCACGCGGTGACATCATCGCCTCCCCGACCGATGCCCCGGAGCCGATCGACTCGTTCGACGCCACCGTCTGCTGGCTCGGCGACAAGCCGCTGCGTCCCGGCGCGCGACTGCTGCTCAAACACGGCACTCGCACTACGCAGGCGATCGTCGGCGCGCTCGTCGAGCGGTTCGACGAGCAGAACCTGACCGCGCAGGCGAGCCCGGAATCGTTGACGCTCAACGATATCGGCCGCATCTCGGTGCGCGTCGCCGAGCCGATCGCGGCCGACGACTACCGCGTCAACCGGCACACCGGCAGCTTCCTGCTCATCGATCCGGCGGGCGGCAATACCCTCGCCGCCGGTCTGGTCGGTGACGTGCTGACCGCGGTCGAGGTCGGAGTCTGAGGTGAATCCGCCCGGCGGTATCGGCTCGGTGGCACGGCTGCCGGGCGGGTTCATGTGGGCGGAACTGGAACGCTTATCCGAACACGGACGCGGACCGAATAGACCGATGTTCGGGCCGCTGCGGGTCACGGCGGCCACACGTATCGACGGATATGCCGAGCCGAGACCGGCGCTCATCGCGGTTGCGCACGGCAGTCGGGACCCACGCTCGGCCGCGACGATTTCAGCGGCCGTCGCCGATATCGCCGCCGCCCGGCCGGATATCGATGTGCGGCTCGCATTCCTCGACCTGAATGCGCCATCGGTCGAGCAGGTCGTGAATGCCGTTGCCGCGCAAGGACATACACAGGCAGTCGTAGCACCGCTGCTGCTGGGTAGCGCTTACCATGCGCGAGTCGACCTCCCCGGCCTGCTCGCCGCCGCCCGCAGCGCCCACCCGCAACTCCTGCTGACCCAAGCCGATGTTCTCGGGCCGGACCCGCGACTGATCACTGTTCTCCGTAACCGCACGCTGGCGGCGCTGGGAGCGATGAGTGATGCTCGACCTCAGCACGGTGAACCACCCGACGGGGAGGCAACCGTGGGGGTCGTCGTGGCGGCGGTCGGGGCCGCGTCGGCGGCAGCGAACGCGAGGACCGGTGGGGTTGCGAAACAACTCGCGACGCTGACCGGTTGGCTGACCGAGACGTGCTTCGCGACCACCGAACCTTCTGTCAACCAAGCAATTTCACGTCTGCACGCCAAAGGTGCCCAGCGGGTGCTCGTCGCGCCATGGTTCCTCGCATCCGGTCTGCTCACCGATCGTCTGGTGGCCGCCGCACCGGATGTGGTGCACGCGCAGGTCATCGGGCCGGATACAGCGTTGACCGACATAGTTTGGGACCGTTACGACACCGCACTCAGCAGTGCTGTGGGCCTGTCTGCCTGATCCTCGGCATTGTGCAAAACCCCCATTACCTCGAAATCCTCGCCCGACCCTGAGGCTCGAGCATGCGTTGGTGGAGGGGCATTCTCGAGTTTGCCGCCACCAATCGCCAGGTGATCTTCGGTCCAGCTTCAGTGGCCGAACCAGCGCTCCAGGATTTTGGCGACGCCGTCGTCGGCGACATCGCCGGCGACTTCGTCCGCCCAGCTGCGGACGTCGTTCGGTGCATTCGCCATAGCCACGGAATGTCCCGCCCACCGCAGCATTTCGCGGTCGTTGTAGCCGTCGCCGATGGCGAGGGTCGCGGCGCGAGGGACGCACAGTGCGGTGCGCAGCCGCTCCAATGCCCAACCCTTGGACACACCGCGGCGCGAGACGGTAAGCCACGGGCCGAATTCGCCGTGCACCCAGCTCGCACCCGGTACCCGAAGTTGGGCGAGCAGCCGCAACATCTCGTCCAGGGAGCCGTCGGGCCACCAGCCGTTGAGTCGCGGAGTCGGCTCGCTGCTCAACGCGCCGTCATCGACGAGAACGTATTGGCCGATGGAGAATTCGCCCGGACTGATCCCTGTGGCCCAGGTACCGATGCCGACTTTCTCCACCGCGAAGATCATCTCCGGAAACAGTGCGCGCAAGGCCGCCACCGCGGGACCGGGGTCGAAGGTCTGCACCGCTACCGGCTCGCCCTTCGCCACATCGATGTGCACCGCACCGTTGGAGCACAAAGCATGTCCATCGACCAGCCCGAGCTCGTGCAGCACCGGCCGCGTCGTTACCAACGTCCGCCCGGTCGTCACGACAACGTGCGCCCCTGCGCCCACCGCCGCCCGCACAGCATTGACCACCCGTTCACTGACCGGCGATCCCGTCTGCAATAACGTTCCGTCGACATCCAGCGCAATAAGTTGAGGTCCCCCGTCTACCACCGACTCATTGTGCACCGCTATAACACTCGGCGTCATCGAAATTCGGCCGGTCCGAATGTGTCGTGGCACTTGCGAAACGGGACCGGCGACGCGAACGGCACCATTCCTGCTCGAGATTCGCATTCCTAGCGAATGTCGCAAGGAGAGCGAACCAACGAATGGTGTGGATCCATGCCGGCGTTCGGCAGTCGGATGCGCCACGAACGGCCGTGTAGACCAGCGACTTTCATCTATGCGCCGATGCTGCCGAGGTGATCGTTCGCAGGCTCTGCCAGGCCGCTCACCTGCGAACCCCAATATTTCGAGCCCCGCCGCGACATCGTTTGGCAGACCCGGTACGGCTTCTGCCGGGCCCCAACCCACCGAAACCACCACACACTGATCCACCAAAGGACCTCGGCACGAAGCGCCACCGGCACCAGCACAGCCGCTAGGCAGGCTGCGCACCGGCACGAACGGCCGCCCCTCTTCTCGCGATGCGCCTGATCGGGGATTATCGGCGGGCACCCCCGCCAGCACCGAGGCCGCCCGAACCATGCGAGAAGCCACCACCGGACGAGATGCCACCGGAGTGGGTGCTACCGCCGGTCGAACCGCCGGAGTGGGTGCTACCGCCGGTCGAACCGCCCGGCATACCGCCGCCGATCGAGCCCGAGGTACTACCGCCCGTTGAGCCTCCCGAAACCCGACCATTCGTCGAGCCTCGCGAAGCACCGCCCCCGGTCGAGCCCGCTGCACCACTGCCTGTCGCCCCACCCGACCTAGCAACCCCAACCGACCCACCCGACGTGCCACCCCCGGCCGACCGACCGGGCATGCCACCCCCGGTCGAACCACCTGAGGTGCCGGCATTTGTCGAGCCACCAGAGGTGCCACCCCAGGAACCGCCACTGGAATGCCCCGACGCCGTGTCGCCGGACGCATCCCCCCTCCTGCTACCGGACCCGCTAGCGTTCGACGCGGTTCCGCCCGGTGCAACAGTCCCGGTGGATGTTTCGCCCCTACCCGGCGCGCTGTCGACAGTAGAGGTACCGTCCGTCCCGGGGATCCCGGTGCGCGGAGTTGCGGTACCGCCCGGGTGCATCACAGTGCCACCCGGATTCGTCGCGCTACCACCTGGAGTCGACGCCCCACCGCCTGGGTTCGTCGCGGCACCGCCCGGGTTCGACCCGGCACCACCCGGGTTCGACCCGGCACCACCCGGGTTCGTCGCGGCACCACCCGGGTTCGTCGCGGCACCACCCGGGTTCGTCGCGGCACCACCCGGGTTCGACCCGGCACCACCCGGGTTCGACCCGGCACCACCCGGGTTCGACCCGGCACCACCCGGATTCGACCCGGCACCACCCGGATTCGACCCGGCACCACCCGGATTCGACCCGGCACCACCCGGGATAGTGGGGACCGAACCGTGAAGGTTGACGCTCGGGATGGGCGTACCGGTGGCGGGCTGGTTCGGCGCGGCGGGGATCGGCTGGGGAGTTCGAAGGAAAGGCAGCGGGTTCAGGAACTGGGCCGGGTTGGCGTAGGTGCCGCCGGATTGCGATGTCCCACCGCGTGGTTCACTGTGTCGGCCACCGTGCGCCTCGGCTACGGACGGGCCGATCGCTGGTTCGGTCGGCGAGGTATACACAACGGGGGCGATCCGGTAGGGCGCTCGACCGGAATAGCCGAAGCCCGCCACCGTAGTGGCCCAATTGGCGGTGGCGGAACCGGCTTCGGCGAGTGCCTCGACGTGGGGCTCGAACAGTCGGTTGTCCATCGGGAAACCGTCCGGCGAGGCCTCCACCAGGGATGGCCTCGAGGGAATAGTCGGACCGCCGAATACCGTGACGGCCGATACCGCTACTGCGGAAGCCACTGCGGCACTGGAGAATACGGCAACCTTTGGCGCCCGATGTCGCCCGCCGGTCGACAACGGCGCGGAGCTGCGGGCCGCGTAATTGGCGGCTCCTACGGCGATGGTCTGCCCGGGATCGGCCGACATCACCACCGGCCGGCCGAGGTCGGCAAGGACGCGTGCGACCTCGACCGGACGGGTGGCGCCACCGACCAGCAAGATGTAGGCGACATCGGACAGCTTCCGCCCCGTCGATGCCACACATTCATGGACCACGTCGAGAGAGTCCCGGATGTGCTGGGCACGCATGCTCGTGATATCGACGATCGAGGTCATCTGCAGCATCGATCCGTTATCGCCGGGTTCGGCGACCCTGGCATAGCGCGCGATCATCGAACCGAGCGGACGACCACCGAAATCATATGAGCGCACGGACTTTCCGACGATCGGATGATCGTCCCAGTCCGGTCCGACCCGAACCATCGACACATCGAGGCTGGCCCCGCCGAGGTCGTATACCAGCACGAATCCGGACTCCAGCGGGCCGCGCTCCTGTTCGAGCCACTCCGCGGCCGCGACCGGTTCGGGGATGAGCAGGACCTCCCTGGCCCCGGCCAAATTCAGTGCCTGCCGCAGCAGCGACAACTGTTTATCGGAATAGCACGCGGGATAGGTGACCACGGCTCCCGTGGTCGGCGGGAAGGATTCGCGCAGGCCGTTCACCACAGCGGCTACCAAATTCGCGGGCGACCAGAACCGTCCGCCTACCACGACAGATTCCGGGTCATGCGCCAGATCGGCGAAATCCGTTACCGCCATATCGAGTTGGGGGATTCCGCCGATTCGGATGCCACCCATGCTGTCGAAGGTCACCACCGTGCGGCGCGTCCGCACCGACGACAACGGTCGCTCGCCGGTCACCATGGCGGATACGGAGTTCACTGAACCGATGCTGAAGCCTAGACCTGTAGTCATTCGCTATCCCGTCAACGCACCGAGACCACGTCCATCACACAGGAGATCCGTGTGGCCGCGGTCGCTTCCCAAACAGCACCCACAGGTTAGCTGCTGTCGGATAGATTCGGATGTCGAATTGATATGAAAATTTTGGCTTCCGTTGACAATGCGACAAATCACCAGCTAGAACGCTCGATAAAGGTCAATGCAGCTCCGTCGATGTTCGGTGTTTCGCGACCGAGGGCCCGATTCCGGTGCGGCAAGCCGGATTCCGCTACCGCACAGTAACTCGAACCCAGACCTGGTTCCGCCATAAAAAAACAGAACCTCCCAGAACCGACAACGCGCACCGACTGGTCGGTAACCAAACCATTGCTAGCGCCGTGGATTTCATGGCGCGCGCCCCGATCGCAAGAATGTGACACGTCGAACTCAATGACCGATTCCCGCTAGCAACACCATTCCCCGACCCGCTTGACTGGATTCAGCGATAGCAGACTCCCCGGACGAACCGAGCAGCGTGCCACCGCATCGACCACGAAATTGCGAGTACGAGAAGGGAACTCGAAGACGATGTCTGGCGCGATCCTCGATAACGCCTCTCGATAGGCGCGACGCCCGAGGGGCACGCGGCCATCGCCGCACCGCATCCGCTCGGCCGGATCAGCAAGCCGGAGGAAATCGCCTCGTTCTGCGCCTACCTGCTGAGCGATGAGGCCAGCTTCATCACCGGCGCCGCGCTCGCCATCGACGGTGGGTTCACTGCCAAATAATCGCCAACCGGCACGTCGGCCCGGCACTCACCCTCATCGCGTAGCCGTGCGCCGAGGTGCCGACCGTCGTCACGGACCCACCGTGCATCCACCATGTCGACGGTGGTCAAAATCCATTACCCCGTCGGCATTCCCGGCGACGGTTCGGTGCGCCGCCGGGTCCGCCTTCACCTCAGTCCGAGTTGCGATAAGTCCGCGACCACCGAGTCGCCGGGCAGCGCGAGCGCGAGCGCCACTCCAGCGGCCGACATCCCCGCCGCGATCGCTACCCGAGTCAAACGGCGTCTGGTGCGCCGGGAAAGCAGGAGCGCGCGCATCGTCACTCTGCGGTGCGTGCCGCGCGGCTTGTGCCGATGGTGATGGCCCGCCGCATCCTCGTCCGCGGCAGCGGCGCGGCGCGCCAAAATGGCAGCGCCGTCGGCGATCGTGCGCTCGGGATCCGGGGCCGTGATCACCGGGCGCGCCAATTCACCAGCGAGCACTTGGGCCACCTCGACCGGCCGGGCCGCGCCGCCGACCACCAGCACGCAGTCCACATCGGCCATGGTCACATCCGCCATCCGCAGACAGCGGTAGACCAACCTCAACGAGGATCGGATATGGGTGGTGCGCAATTCGTCGGTGGTGCCACCGGTGAGCGCATCGGAGATGGAGGCGGGCACGGTCCCGTTCCCGGCCCGTGCGGCGACCAGCGCGCCGAAGGCACGCCCGCCGAATTCCGTCGACCGAATCGGTACGCCGACAATCGGATTGCGCGGACGACCCGCGCCGACGCGGACCAGGGTGATGTCGAGGTTTGCCCCACCCAGGTCATAGACCAGGGCCAGCCCCGGCATCAACGGTCCGCGTTCGACCTCGAGCCAGGTGGCCGCCGCGACGGGTTCGGCGACCAGCGCGACCTGACTCAGACCGATCGCGTCCAGCGCCGCGCGCAGCTCCCCCAGCTGCGCGTCGGTGTAGCCCGCCGGATGCGTCAGCATGATCCCCGCACCGTCCGCTCGATGATCCCGACGCGCTTCGGTGATCAGACATTCCGTGACGACCGCGATGAGGTCGGCCGCGGTCAGGGCGCGGTGCCCGACCCTGGCGTGTTTGGTCTTGCGTTGATTCAGATCGGCGAATTCGGTGACGGCGCGCCCGTGCCGCGGAATCATGCCCACCCTGGCCATTCCGGCGCTATCGAAGGTGAGGGTGGTGCGGCGGGTGATGGCGGGCGAATGTTGGGCAGCGGAGCGGCGACCGGGTGGCGCCTTGGCCGACCCCTCCTCCGCCAGTGCGGAAACCGTGTTGACCGTGCCTATGCTCAAACCAAGACCAACCGCCATCGCAATCCTCTGATCGCCGAGCCGATTTGCTTCGAACCCCGATCACGCAACCACTCCGCGACTTTCCTGCCAACCACCGGACATACGGTTGTCCGCAGGCCGCCGCCACTGTCGCGGGTTGCACAAGATCCAGGCTCACCTGGAAGAAGACGGTGGCGCGCCGAAGTCGCGGCCGGATCTCTCTACGGCGCGCCGTAATTCGACGATGACCTGTTACTGTTTGCCAGCTGGACGCTATGCGAGTTCCGGTTTCCCACACCGGTATTCGCAAGCGATTCCGGTGCGGGAAATCGAATCCATTGCAGCCGTTTGCAACTAGTTAGCAACATTCCAGCACCGCTTGGGCACTCGCCGCCCGCGGCACCGGTCCCCGCGGTGGCCCGGGCAACCGCACCACCATCCGCGTGGCCTGCTGCTGCCACCGCGCGTACGCCGTCGGAAAGCCCGAGCGCTGCGCGGCCTGCGCCGCCTGCCACAGCGGTATCGCCTGGTAGTCCGGCGCGTGCACCAGCAGTGCGTCCAGGAATCGCTCGGTCGCATAGCGCAGATCGCTGAGCTGCTGCGGCGTACCCCAGCCCGAGGCGGGCCGCTGCTGGAACACCCCGATCGAGTCGTGATCGCTCGCCTCGGTCAGATTGCGCAGCAGCGATTCCTGCAGAGCCGCGGCCAGCGCGATCACCGCCGCATAGCCGGGCAGTTTACGGCGCAGAACCACTTCGACAATCGTTCGCGCGTTATCCCATTGTTCTGGATTCGGCGTGAAATGCCGTTGCTCGCCCACGATTCCGTGCGGTATCAACTGCGCCGGAGTGAGATCGACGTATGGGTTCGGGATCGGCTTCCCCACCGATTCCGGACCGATTGCGGCCACTTCGGGCACGTCCGCGGGAATCTCGGTGATAACCGGACCGTCGGGTGCGCGCACTGTCGGTGTTCCGGGTGGTGGTGCGGCGATTGCCGGATCGGATTGGCTGATCACCGCGACGCCGGCAGCAGCCAGCGCGAGAAATATCTGTCTTCGAATTGACATGGTGATCGATCAACTCCCCGCCGCCCGCACACGACTGGCGTCGCGCGGCTCGAACCGCACCACGTCAGGTCGAGCAGGCCGCGATCGAGCGGCCGGACCGGTTCATCCGGGCCGCGTTCGACGACCATTGCGAATGCTCGAATCGGATTTCGTTCCGATAACTCACCGGAACCCACTAGCACGTGTTTCGCATTCACCACGATATGAGACGTGGAAAGCGGAGTTCGGTTTCGACACGCCATAAAGGGCTGCGGATTTCACGCGGGACTAATCCGCAGCCATAAAGCGGAGTGGAATTCTCTCTTATCCCGCAGGCAGTTCCGGAATGCGGGTGGCGCGGGCGTAGACGGTTTCCCCGTCGCTGAGCTGCAGTGCCTCCGCATCACCGCGAGTCACCTGGGCGGCGAACAGATCGCCCGTTGCGGCATTACGCAACTCGACGCGCACCTCGAAGCCGAGGTGCACAACGCGTTCCACGGTGGCGCGGGTGACGCCCGCCGATTCCGCGGTGCCCTCGTTCCTCGCCAGCGCCATGCTGGCGTCGCGGCCGACGCGAATATCGTGCGGACGCACCAGATGTCCGTTGAGACGGGCGACGGCGCCGAGAAAGGACATGACGAATTCGTTGGCGGGCCGGTCGTAGACGTCCTCCGGGCTGCCGACCTGTTCGATGCGCCCCTTATTCATCACCGCGATCCGGTCGGCGACATCGAGTGCCTCTTCTTGGTCGTGGGTGACGAGCACGGTGGTCACGTGAACCTCCTCGTGCAGCCTGCGCAGCCAGGTGCGCAGATCGGCGCGCACTTTTGCGTCGAGCGCGCCGAACGGCTCGTCCAGCAGCAGCACCTGCGGGTCGACGGCGAGCGCGCGGGCCAGCGCCATGCGCTGCCGCTGACCGCCGGAGAGCTGGGCCGGGTAGCGGTGCTGGAAACCGTCGAGGCCGACGATGCCGAGCAATTCGTCGACGCGCTTGGCGATTTCGCTCTTGGGTCGCTTACGGATCTTGAGTCCGAAGGCCACATTGTCGCGCACGGTCATATGTTTGAACGCGGCGTAATGCTGGAATACGAAACCGATATCACGCTTCTGCGGTGGTATATGGGTGACATCGTTGCCCGCGATGGTGACGATGCCGGAGTCCAGTGTCTCCAGGCCGGCGATCGAGCGCAGCAGCGTCGACTTGCCCGAACCCGACGGGCCGAGCAGGGCGGTCAACTCCCCTGACGGGATCTCGATGCTGACATCGTCCAGGGCGGCGAAGGAACCGTAGTTCTTCTTCGCATTGGTCACGGTGATCACTTGGTGCCCCGCTTACGTTCGAGGAGGGTCATCAACAGGAGGACTACGAGGGCCAGGCCCATCAGCAGGGTCGCGGCGGCGTACGCGCCGAAGGTGTTGTGGTCGTTGATGTATCGACCGTGTACGAGCAAGGTCAGTGTCAGCGATTTACCCGGCAGCGCGGAGGACACCATGATCACCGCGCCGAATTCGCCGAGCGCACGCGCGACGGTCAGCACGACACCGTAGGTCAGACCCCAGCGGATCGCGGGCAGGGTGATCCGCCAGAACGTCTGCCAGCGGGACGCGCCCAGGGTAGCCGCGGCCTGCTCCTGATCGTCGCCGATCTCGTGCAGCACCGGCTCGACCTCGCGCACCACGAACGGCAATGTGACGAAAATCGTCGCGATCACCATGCCGGGCAGATTGAAGATCACCTTGAAGCCGATGTCTTTGAGCCCGCCGAACCAGCCGTCCGCACCCCACAGCAGGATCAACGCGACGCCGACCACGACCGGCGAGACGGCGAAGGGCAGATCGACGATGCCCTGCACCAGCGTGCGGCCCGGGAACTTGCCGCGCACTAGCGCGATCGCGGTGACGATGCCGAAGATGACATTCACCGGGACCACGATCGCCACGATGAGGATCGACAACTGGAATGCCGAGATCGCCGCGGGCGTGGAGATCGAGTCGACGAACGCGCCGATCCCCTTCTCGAAGGTGCGCCACAGAATGATGATCAGCGGCAGCACCAGCAGGATGAACAGGTAGCCGAGCGCAACCACGCGCAGCGAAATACGGGTCGGCCAGGGCAGCCTCATCGTGCCTCCTGCTCTTTGCGTGCGGTGCGCTCGGCCCACAGCCGCAGCACCAGCAGGGTCGCGAACGAGATGACCAGCAGCGCGACCGACACCGCCGCCGCGTTCACCGGCCGATCGATCTCGATCTGCTTCTGGATGTACTGCGAGGCCATCTCGGTCTTGCGCGGAATGGCGCCACCGATCAGCACCACCGAACCGTATTCGCCGATGGCGCGGGCGAAGGCGAGGCCACCGCCGCTGATAATGGCGGGCGCGAGGGTCGGCAAGACGATGCGGCGGAAGGTGGTCCAGTTGTCCGCGCCGAGCGACATCGCGGCCTGTTCTACCTCCCGGTCGGCCTCGATGAGCACCGGCTGTACCGACCGCACCACGAACGGCAGCGTGACGAACGCCAGCGCCACCACCAGGCCGGGCTGGGTGGCATTGAGGTGGATATCGATCGGACTCTGCGGACCGTAGAGCGATAGCAGCACGATGCTCGCGACGATGGTGGGCAGCGCGAACGGCAGATCGATGAGCGCGTTGACGATGCCCTTGCCCGGGAACTGATCGCGGACCAGCACCCAGGCGATCAGCGTGCCCATGACCACATTGATGACCGCCACCACCACGGAGACGAACACCGTGATGCGCAGCGAGTCGATGGCCGCGGGTGCGGTGACGGCATCCCAGAATCCGGACCAGCCGTCATCGAATGAGGTGACGGTGAGCGCGGCCAGCGGTAGCAGCACGATAATGCTGAGCCAGAGCACGGCGGTGGCGATGCCGAGCGGACCAACCGAACCGGTTACCCGCAGCCACGACCAGTTCCGGCCGACGGCCTTCGGGGTGGTGTCTTCGGAGCCGCCGGGACCGGGCGCATGCCCGATCCCGGCGCTACTGCTGTCAGTCACAATCGTCCAATATCCTGCTTCGATTTGCGGCGTGCGCGGGGCCCTTCGTGGTTACGCAAGCTGCCTCCTCCGGGCCCGTCGCACACACCGCGGGGTGTTTCGGGATCACCGAATTACTTTGTGGCCTTGTCGTAGATGACCGCGACGGAACCGGAGTTCGGGGTGAACAGGTCCTTGTCGACGGTCTTCCAGCCACCGAGATCGGCGATGGTCCACAGCTTCTGCGGAGTCGGGAAGTCCTTGGCGTAGTCGGCGGCCACCTTCGGGTCGACCGGGCGGAACCCGGCCGAGGCCCAGGCCTTTTGGCCCGCGGTGGTGTACAGGAAGTCGCGGAAGGCGTTTGCCGTGTCGAGATGCTTACTGTTCTTCAGTACCGCGACCGGGTTCTCGATCTTGAAAGTGGTCGGCGGCACGATGTGCTCGATCGGGTCACCGTTGCGCTCGGAGAAGATCGCCTCGTTCTCGTAGCTCAGCAGCACGTCACCGGTGCCCTGCAGGAAGGTCTCGGTGGCCTCGCGGCCCGACTTCGGCTGCACCTGCACATGCTCCTTGGAGATGAGCTGACTCAGGTAATCCAGACCCGCCTGCGGGTTCTTGCCGCCGTCGCTCTTGGCCGCATACGGCGCGAGCAGATTCCACTTGGCCGAACCCGAGCTGAACGGATTCGGAGTAACAACCTGGATTCCCGGCTTGAGCAGATCGTCCCAATCCTTGATGCCCTTCGGGTTGCCCTTGCGCACCACGATCGCGACGACCGAGCCGAACGGAATTCCCTTGGTGGCGTCGGCATTCCAGCTCGGATCGACCAGACCAGCGTCGACCAGACGGGTGATATCGGGCTCGACCGAGAAGTTGACGATGTCGGCCTCGGCGCCGTCCTTGACCTTGCGGGACTGATCGCCCGACGCACCGTAGGAGCCGTTGATCGTGACGCCCTTACCCTTATCGGTCTTGTTGAACTCGGGCACAACCTTGTCGAAACCGGGCTTGGGGACGGCGTAGGCGTACAGGTTGAGGGTGCCGCCACTGCCGTCGGCGCCACCACCGCCCGCGGTGTCACTCGCTCCACCACCGCACGCGGTGAGCACTACGGCGGCAACGGCCGTCAGCGCGGCGATCACCGGGCGACGGTGCGATCGGGGCGATCCGAGGAGCAAGGACCTGGGTGACATGGGTGGAACCTTTCCTATGTGCTCCGCCGCGACATGGACTAGTTGTCGCGCCGGTAGAACTGCGGCGCGACTTGTCGACCGAAGGTCGGGGATACGGGCTCTGCTGCGGAAAAGTTTGCGCGCCAGTCTAGAACGATGGGTGCGCAGCAGCGCCCGGCGCCGATCAGCGACAGAGAATATCCGCGACCGCGAGATTGCCGACAGCGATCAACGCCAATTCATGGCGGACCTGCGGGACGGCAATCGAAGACACGGGCAGACTGTAGCAGAGGAAACGTCACCAGTTCGAATCAGCGCCAGCTATCCGCCTGCACCCGGTAAAAACCGACATAGTTCCAGGAAGAGGGGGGTTTCATCCCATGACCACCAGCCCGGACCGGGTACGCACCCGGTTCCCCGACATCAGCACTCGCGCGTGGGAGCATCCCGCCGACCGCACCGCCTTGGTGACGTTGCGCTCACTCGCCGGGTTCGACACCGTTTTGCGTACCCTGTCCGGTTTGCTGCAGGAACGTCAGCATCGACTGCTTTACCTCGCCACGGCGGTGCGCGTGGACGAACGGCAGTTCCGTTCGCTGCACCAGTTGCGTCAGGACTGTGTGGAGATCCTGGATGCGCGCACCACACCTGAGATGTTCGTGTTGCAGAGCCCGAATGTGAACGCCTTCACCATCGGCATGGACCAGCCGTTCATCGTGCTGACCACCGGGCTGATCGATCTGATGGACACCGAGGAGTTGCGCTTCATCGTCGGCCACGAACTCGGACACGCCCTGTCCGGACACGCCGTGTACCGCACCATGCTCATGCATCTGCTGCGCATCTCGGCCAATCTGGGCTGGGTGCCGGTGGGCGGCTGGGCCTTACGCGCGATCGTTGCCGCGCTGATGGAGTGGAGCCGCAAGTCCGAGTTGTCCGGCGACCGCGCCGGACTGCTGTGCGGACAGGATGTCGACGCATCGGTACGGGTGCATATGAAGACCGCGGGCGGCACCTGGATCAAGGAGATGAACCACGGCGCGTTCCTGCAGCAGGCCGATGACTACGAGCGCTCCGGCGATCTGCGCGACGGTGTGTTGAAACTGCTCAATCTCGAACTACAGAGCCATCCGTTCTCGGTGCTGCGGGCCGCGGAGCTGCGCCACTGGATCCAATCCGGCGAATACAACCGCATCCTCGGCGGCGACTACCCGCGCCGCGAACACGACAAGGCCACCAAGATCAGCGATGAGATCAAGGAAGCCGCGCGCATCTATCGGCAGAACTTCGACCAGTCGGAGGATCCGCTGATCCGAACCGTGCGCAATCTGGGCCGCGATGTCGGGTCCGCGGTGGGCACGGTCGGTCACGAGGTCGGCGAGACGGTCTCCAAACTCGGCAAACGCTTCGGATTCGGCGGCGACAAAAACGGATCCGCCTAGGTTGCCATGCAGGACGTCAGCGAGTGAACAACCACGCGATGACGATGAGAACCAGCAAAGCGACGAGCGCGAGCTGAACGCGGGAACGCGGCATCAACGCGCCCCGCTCTGCGCGATCTGGCGAACCACGACCGGCGGCGCGGCGGGTTCGGGAATCGGGGCGGGTTCCGCGGTCAAGACATCCTCAGCTGTCAGGGCAAGCACGGCGTCGCTATTGCGGCCGAGCAGCTGCAGGGAGACCCGCAGCACTCGATCCAGCAGGTAGGCGATGGCGAAGCTGACCGGGACCATGCCGACCAGGACCACGATGAACTGCGGGATGAACGGCAATCCAGCGACCCACAGCTCGAAGCCGTCCCACCATCCTGCGATCCGATGCACGGCACCAGCCTAGCCGTGTTGAATTTGCCGCGCCTTCAGCACCGCGTGGCGGCCGGATTTCGGCGCGCTCGGTGGACGCCGAACGCGGACGGACCGAAGATGAGGTATGGCGTCATCCGAGGATCTGACCATCGACGAGCCTGCCGACCTGCCCGTGCTCAGTCAGCTGAGTGCGGTACGTCAGCACGCCACCTATCCGCCGATCGACGATTACGCATTCCTGTCCGACTGTGAGACAAGCTGCCTGATCGCCAGCAACGGCGGTGTCGAGTGGATGTGTGTGCCACGACCCGATTCGCCGAGTATCTTCGGCGCGATGCTCGATCGCAGCGCCGGACATTTCCGGATCGGGCCGTACGGGGTCAATGTGCCCGCGGCGCGGCGATATCTGCCCGGCGGCATGATTCTGGAGACCACGTGGCAGACCGAGACCGGCTGGCTGATCGTGCGCGACGCGCTGGTGCTCGGTCCCTGGCACAACAACGATCAGCGCAGCAAGACCCACCGCCGGACGCCGATGGACTGGGATGCCGAGCACGTCCTGTTGCGCACGGTGAAGTGTGTGAACGGCACGGTCGAGTTGGAGATGAGCTGCGAACCCGCGTTCGATTACCACCGCGCTCCGGCGCGTTGGGAGTACACCGGCAAGGTGTACGAGGAGGCCACTGCCGTGCGCACCACCGATCCGAGTGTGGGCCCGACACTGGTGCTGACCACCGATCTACGGCTCGGACTCGAGGGCCAGGAGGCCCGCGCCAGGACCAGGATGAAGGAGGGCGACGAGGTGTTCGTCGCACTGACCTGGTCGGAGCTGCCCGCGCCGCGCACCTTCGCGGAGGCGGCGCAGAAAATGTGGCAGACCACCGAATGCTGGCGGCAGTGGATCACACTCGGCGATTTCCCGGACCATCCGTGGCGCAACTACCTGCAGCGCAGTGCACTGACGCTGAAGGGACTCACCTACGCGCCGACCGGTGCCCTGATGGCCGCCGCCACCACTTCACTGCCGGAAACCCCTGGCGGTCAACGCAACTGGGACTACCGCTACACCTGGGTGCGCGATTCCAGTTTCGCGCTGTGGGGTCTGTACACCCTCGGCCTGGACCGCGAGGCCAATGACTTCTTCGCCTTCCTCAGGGACGCCACCACCGGTAACGACGGCGAACCCGTTCCGCTACAGGTGCTCTATGGTATCGGCGGCGAACGCGACCTCACGGAGAGCACGCTCGACAATCTGACCGGCTACGACAGCGCCAAACCCGTCCGTATCGGCAACGGTGCCTACAACCAGGACCAGCACGACATCTGGGGCACCATGCTCGACGCGGTGTACCTGCACGTGAAATCCCGGCAACAGGTGCCGGAGTCACTGTGGCCGGTGCTGGAGCGTCAGGTCGAGGCCGCCATCGCGCGTTGGCAGGAGCCTGACCGCGGTATCTGGGAAGTGCGCGGTGAGCCACAGCATTTCACCTCATCGAAGGTGATGTGCTGGGTGGCACTGGACCGAGGGGCGAAGCTGGCCGAACTGCACGGCGAGTACGAGCGGGCCACCGAGTGGTACACCATCGCCGACCAGATCAAGGCCGATATCCTCACCAACGGTGTGAATGCCGACGGCGTTTTCACCCAGATCTACGGCGGCGACACCCTGGACGCCTCTCTACTGCTGGTGGTGTTGAACCGCTTCCTGCCGCCCACCGATCACCGGGTGCGCGCCACCGTGCTCTCGATCGCCGACCGGCTCACCGAGAACGGTCTGGTGCTGCGCTACCGGACCGAAACCACCGATGACGGATTGACCGGCGCGGAGGGCACCTTCACCATCTGCTCGTTCTGGTTGGTCTCCGCCCTGGTGGAGATCGGCGAAGTGCAGCGGGCCCGGCATCTGTGCGAGCGGCTGCTCGGCTATGCGAGTCCGCTGCGGCTCTATGCCGAGGAGATCGATTCGCGCAGTGGACGTCATCTCGGCAACTTCCCGCAGGCGTTCACCCATCTGGCGCTGATCAATGCGGTGACACACGTGATCAGGGCCGAGCAGTCGCACACCTCCGGCGGTTTCCAGCCGGCGCATGCGCCGACGATCGTTCCTTCCTGACCACGACCACGACCTTTGTGACCAAGCGGCGGCGCTGCGTGATCCCCGCGCCGCCGCACTGTGCCCTGCTTGTGCGACGGCCCGGCGTCCCAGCTACGCGGTTACGCGACGCCCTGCCTACACGGCCGCGCTGATCCCATCGGCCTCGGCGCGCAGCCCGCGCAACCTACCGAGTTGCACATCCAGATCGGCGATGCGTTCCTCACGGTGATCGCCGTATTTGCCATAGGCCACCTCCGCGACGCGCAACCGTTCGTCGGTGGCACGCAGCACATCGGTGGCGATATCGGTGAAGTGATCGCGCAGCGTGCGCTGCATGGCGCGCAACCGATTTCGCGATTCCTTACCTACCTGGAAGATGACATCGTCCATCAGTCTGGCCACCGAAACCTTGGCCTCGGCCTGACGGCGCTGCTTGCGCGCTTTGCGGTCGTCCCACAACGCGTTGGCACCGAGCAGCAGTGCGGCGGCAGCCGAGTACCAGTTCACCAGTGGCATTTTCAGCAGACTGGTGAGCACGCCGACCATGAGCAGGCCGCCGTAGGACCCGCGCATAACGATCAGGAATTGACCGAGCACACCGGCTTTCGCGCTGCTCAGCGGATCCAGCGGCGCGACCTGGTCGAGTACTTCACCGGGATTTTCCAGGCGTAGGTCCGATAGCGGCGGGGTGCGGTGATCGGCGGGGAATTTGGCGGCCACCTGTTCGGACAGTTCCACCGCGCGGTAGTGCGCCACCACGAAATTCTCTTCGACTGCCTCGCAGATGCGCGCGTCCAGATCCGCGCCGAAATCCGGCCAGCGGCGCGCCGGATCCGTCTCGACGATCTCGGCCTCTGCATCGCGAACCAGGCTGCGCAGCCGGTGCCGCAGATCGTGTTCTATATCGGCCATCAGCTCGGTGCTGCCGTCACCGAGGATGACCTGCCAGTTGGCAGAGCGCTGCCGCAGCTGATCGGCCTGATCGCGGGCGGCGACCAGTTGTTCGGTGATCTCCACCCGGCGGCGCGGATCGCGCAGCGCCTCGGCCTCGGTCCGCAGGGTCACGGCGAGATGGTCCGCGACCAGCCGGATGTCATTGGCCGCAGCTTCGAGCACCAGGCTGTCGGCCCGTGCCAGCACATAGTCGCGCAAGTGGTCGACCAGTTGGGGCACACCGGATTCGATATCGCGCTGGTAATTACCCGCCTGCACATGCAGGAGCGCGGAGACCGGCGCGACCGCGAAACCGAGGCCCGCCGCGTCCAATAGTTCGCGATTGCGCTGCTGGGTGTGCTGCCAGTGCGGGTGCAGGTCGATCTTGTTCAGCGCGCAGATGACCGTCGGACAGATCTGCTGGATGCGCTCGAGGTAGGCGATCTGCTCGACGCTGAACTCGGTTCCCGCGTCACCGACGTAGAGCACGGCATCCGCGGCGGCGATCATCGACCAGGTGGCGTGATCCTCGCCGTCACCGCCGGGCGCGTCCATCAGCACGAGTCCCTCGGCGAGCAGCGGGCTCGGCTCGGTGAATTCGGCGCGGATCACCCCGTCGGCGGCCAGTGCGGGGCCAGGGGCGAGCGGATCGACGGGCTGGCGTTCGATCCGGCCAGCGCCCAGCGATTTCACCAGCACGGCGGTCGGCTCCGGTCCGAACTCCGCGATCACCGGCACACTCAGCGCACTCTCGGTGGCGCTGACCGGCACCCCGATCAGACCGTTGACCAGCGTGCTCATACCGTTCTTCGCGGCACCGACGACCACTAGGCGCAGCCGGGTGTCACCGACCCTGGCCCGGACCATGCTCAGTCGGCCACCCAGATCTTGCCGACCCGCGGAGCGGGTCATCTCCTGCAGTTGATCGAGGATCCCGATGACTGGCGCCATCGCCTCCGGATGTTTCACCGTGGCGGGCTCCAGGCCGGCTGCAGCAGACAACAGCTCCTCCTAACTGTCGTACGTATATCGCATTCGACGATGACATGCGTGAGCGCGATGTGTGCGCGCGACCCCCAGGTGGCTCCTAGATCAGGGCGATGCCCAGGTCCGCGATGAGGTGGTGGCCGTAGTCCACGCCTGGATCGGGCAGCAGCGGGGTGGACAGCCCGGTTGCCATGAGGGTCAGTGCTGTGTGATCGGGATCGTATACCGGGTGCCCGAAATCGGCCGGACCGCCGAGTTCGGCCGCGATCGGGTGGGCCGGCGGCTTCATCGGGGTGACCGGTGCGGGCATCGTCGGCGCGGGCACATGGGGCTGCTGAGTCGGGACCGGCACCGGGGAATTCACGGTCGGAATATCGACATCCGCAGTCGGCGCGACCGTCGGCGCGGAGTGGGTGACCGTAGGCACCGATACGGTCGGCTCAGCCGGCGGCACGTCCACGGTCGGGGCGTCGGCCGCCGGGTACGTGGTGTGCGTGCTGGGTGACGAGTTGCCGCCGTTGACCGTGCTCGGAGTGGTCCCGCCACTGTGGCCCGCACTCGTTGCGCCACCGTTTCCGATGCTCGGGATCGTCACATCATCGTCGTCCGGCGTCGCGGTGTGGGTCGGCACGTTCGTGGTGGGAGCATGGGTTCCGGTCGGAATCTTCGTCGTCCCGGTGCTGTCGGTGCCCGGCAGCGTCGCGGTGCCGGGCTTGGTGCTGCCGGTATCGGGCGTCTTAGCCGGATGCCCAGTGCTGTCGTCGGGGCCGATCGGGGTCGGCAGCGTCTTCGTGACCGTGGTCGGGGTGCTGGTCAGCGGTGTGCTGGTCGAATGCGAATCGTCGACGACGACCGGATGCTTCGCCGGAACCGGCCTCGGCTCGAACAGGGCGGGCACCGCGGCGGCGGGCGCGGTCAGCGGTGACGGACCCGACGGCGCGACGAGGACATTGGCGACCGGGGTGCTCGCCACATCCGGCTGGATCGTGGTCTGCAGCGGGGTGGCCGCAACCGGCGCGGCGACGGCGGCGGGCGCGACCACCGCGGCGGCCACCGGTGCGGGTGCGACGGCCGGTGCGACCGCGGCGGGCAGCGGCGCCGCGAACGGCTGCACGGGCTGCACCGCGTACGGCTGCACCGCCGAGTATTGGGAGACCGCCGTGCCCGCGGACTGGGTGCCGACCGCGTTGGCGGTGCCGGAATGGTCGATACCGGAGCGTCCGGTGCTGCCGGGGGTTTGGCCGAGCCAATCGGAGAACCTGTCGATATTGTCACCGACCCGACCCACGCCGACCTCGAACTTCGACGCACCCTCGACCTCGACCCCGGACTCCGTGGCCAGGTACATCCCATTCGGGCCGACAGCGAAGTCCACCGCGAGTTCGGTGTGCGCGCTGAAACCGGCCGCCGCATCGAGGAATACGCCGACCCCATCCGGATTGCCGACACCGTGGAACATATCGGCGCCGTGGAATGCGTCGCCGCCGTGGAACAGCTCACCGCTGCCCCCGGTCGCGCCGCTGTGAAACATATTGCCGCCGTAGAACGGAACGTGGCTCGAGACCGCATCGCCGTCGTCGACGCCGTCGGTGTCGCTGCTCACCGACTCGCTGATGTCGCCAGCTGTCCCCGACGTCGGAACGCGAGGCAGGGCAAACGGATTCGACCCCGGCGTGAGGAAGCTGTTCGGGTTGGGGAGGTTGAAACCGTGGTCGCCCTGACCGAAGTCGAATCCGGGCAGGTTACCGAAGCTCGTACCGGGCACATGCGCGGTACCGAGATCGAGGCCGGACTGCGGTGCGTCGCTGTGCGGATCGAGTCCGGACCGTTCGCCCTCGGTGCCGAGACCGAGGCCGGGTTGATAGCTGTTACCGTGCCGGGTGTTCTGCCACGGCTGTGCTGAGTGCTGATGCGGAGCGGGCCCGATGTGCACGCCGGTATTGGGCACATTCGGGATGGTGAACGGCGCGTTGACGCTGACATCGCGCGGGGTCGGCGGCGACGAATGCAGTGGTGCGGGCGGTGTCGAATTCGGGTCCGGATCCGGGAAGGTGACCACCGGACTCGGCGCGCCCGCATCGGGGTCGCGGGTGTAGGCCGAAGTCCAACTGTCGAGCCGTTGCCCGCCGGGATGCACAGGTGCGGTACCGCCATTGGCGGCGACCAACGCGCCACCGGTGACGTACGCACCTGCCCTCGCGACCCGCGCGACGCCGGTGGCAACGCGATAGGCGGTATCGCCCACACTGTCGTCGGCTCCGGTGCCATCGCTGTCGAAGGGCAGGTCACTCGTCATGCAAGCTCCACTCTCAGGTTTCCAGCATCCTCACCACGCCGGGCAGACCGAGTGAAGATCACCTAACGATATTCCGGAAGACCCAACTGTCACATTCCGCAGGTCCGCAGAGAATACGACTGTGACGAGCAACACAACCTTGTCATTACCGGAACCTGAGCGGAAGCCCTGCCTCTGTGGGCATCCGGAACCGATGGTTGCGGGTTACGTCTGCACGACCGGATCTATCCGACACGCCGAGCCGGTGCGGCGAACCTACTTCTGGCCCTTGGGTTTGTCGGCGGCAGCGTCGGAGGAGAGCGCGGCCACGAAGGCCTCCTGAGGGACGTCCACGCGGCCGATGGTCTTCATGCGCTTCTTGCCCTCCTTCTGCTTCTCCAGCAGTTTGCGCTTACGGCTGATGTCACCGCCGTAGCACTTGGCGAGCACGTCCTTGCGGATAGCGCGAATGTTCTCGCGGGCAATGATCTTCGAGCCGATGGCGGCCTGGATGGGCACCTCGAACTGCTGGCGCGGAATGAGTTCGCGCAGTTTGGTGGTCATCTTGTGGCCGTAGGCCTGGGCGGCGTCGCGGTGCACGATCGCGCTGAACGCGTCCACCGCCTCGCCCTGCAGCAGAATATCCACCTTGACCAGCGCCGATTCCTGCACACCGGACTCCTCGTAATCAAGGCTGGCGTAACCGCGGGTACGCGACTTCAGCGAATCGAAGAAGTCGAAGATGATCTCGGCCATCGGCATGGTGTAGCGCAGCTCCACCCGGGTCTCGGACAGGTAGTCCATGCCGCCGAGTTCACCGCGCCGGGCCTGGCACAGTTCCATGATCGAGCCGATGAATTCACTCGGCGAGATGATGGTGCACTTGACCACCGGCTCGTACACGTGCCGGACCTTGCCCTCGGGCCAGTACGACGGATTGGTGACGACGTGTTCGGCGCCGTCCTCCATCTGCACCTTGTAGACCACATTCGGTGCGGTCGAGATCAGGTCCAGGTCGAATTCGCGCTGCAGGCGCTCACGGGTGATCTCCATGTGCAGCAGGCCGAGGAAGCCACAGCGGAACCCGAAGCCGAGCGCTACCGAGGTCTCCGGTTCATAGGTCAGCGCGGCATCGTTGAGCTGGAGCTTGTCGAGCGCGTCGCGCAGGTCCGGATAGTCGGAGCCGTCGACCGGATAGAGACCCGAATACACCATCGGGCGCGGCTCGCGGTACCCGGTGAGCGGTTCGCTCGCACCGCTGCGCGCGGAGGTCACGGTATCGCCGACCTTCGACTGGCGCACATCCTTCACGCCGGTGATCAGATAACCGACCTCGCCGACGCCGAGCCCCTGGGTGGGTTTGGGCTCCGGTGAGACGATGCCGACCTCGAGCAATTCGTGGGTGGCACCGGTGGACATCATCTTGATCTTCTCGCGCGGAATGATCTTGCCGTCCACCACACGGACGTAGGTGACCACGCCGCGATAGGTGTCGTAGACCGAGTCGAAGATCATGGCGCGCGCGGGTGCGTCCGGATCGCCGACCGGCGGGGGCACCTGCCTGATGACCTCGTTCAGCAGCTCCGCCACACCGACACCGGTCTTACCCGAGACCCGCAACACGTCATCGGGTTCGCAGCCGACGATATGGGCGATCTCGGCGGCATAGCGGTCCGGATCGGCGGCGGGCAGGTCGATCTTGTTCAGCACCGGAATGATCGTCAGATCCTTGTCCAGCGCGAGGTACAGATTCGCCAGCGTCTGCGCCTCGATGCCCTGCGCGGCGTCGACCAGCAGCACCGCACCCTCACACGCCTCGAGCGCACGCGACACCTCGTAGGTGAAGTCGACGTGGCCGGGCGTATCGATCAGATGCAGCACATAGTCGGTGCCGTCGACTTGCCAGGGCAGCCGCACATTCTGGGCCTTGATGGTGATGCCGCGCTCCCGCTCGATATCCATCCGGTCCAGGTACTGGGCGCGCATCGCCCGCTCCTCGACCACACCGGTGAGCTGCAGCATGCGGTCGGCCAGCGTCGACTTGCCGTGGTCGATGTGCGCGATGATGCAGAAGTTCCGGATCCGGGCGGGATCGGTGAACGTCGTGTCGGCGAAGCTGGCGGGCACTCCACTCCTCATGGGTATCGGCAAACTGCCGTCCATCGTCCCATGCGGGCCCCATCCGCGAGTCCAGCGGTCCCTCGGGACCAGGCCACGCAACGCCGCGGGTCCGCCACAGTCGGGGCTCGCTGTCGACGAGTCCTCAGCCGAATCACCGGGATTATCCGGTCGGTCGTCTTCTCATAGCTGCCGAACCGCGGTGCCGAGGAAAGAATCCGCTGCCATGCCGCGTCCCGATCGGCACCGGCGAGTTCCTCGATATCGACAACCACCGTGCCATGATCGGCCAGCTCGATGGCGGCCGGATCCGGACGGGCCACAGCCGACCCGATATCGAGCGAATCGCATCGCTCGCCGATCGACAGCCCGGGCGTCGGTGATGCCCCCCGTTCACACCTATCGCCGTTAGAAGCGGCTCGAAGATCGACGAGCGGACCCGAGCCCGCTAGCCGACGATTTAACTGTCCGGACAATGATAATGCTCAAAGCTACCGATTGAATTCACCACCCGAACCAAAAAGTGACATGTGACCTTGGTAATAGCTAAGCAGGGAATGCTCTCGCGAATTAGTTGTTCAGACAGGTATGTAGCACGCGGCGCAGACAACGGCGCCGCGTGCTGCACCCCTCCTCGGCAGACGACATCGCCGGTCCGAACCCGTTCCGACAACACCCAAGGAGCAAACCTATGACCACGGCATTCGATCCGATCGACCTTGCGGGCACGGCTCTGAAAAACCGCATCGTGATGGCGCCGATGACCCGCAGCCGCGCCCACGGTCCGGGTGCGACACCGACCCCCGATATGGCGACCTACTACGCCCAGCGCGCCGACGCCGGACTGATCATCACCGAAGGCGCCCATCCTTCGGCGGTCGGCCAGGCCTACCCGTTCACTCCCGGCCTGCACTCCGCCGAACAGGTCACCGCCTGGCGACCGGTCACCGACGCCGTACACAACGCGGGCGGGACGATCTTCGCGCAACTGATGCACGCCGGCCGGATCCGCCACCCGAGCATGCTGGCCGACGGACTCGCACTGGTCGGACCGTCGGCCATCGCCGTCACCGGGCACACATTCGCGGCGGAGGGTGCGATGGACTTCGCCGCCCCCGAAGAGCTGACCGAGATCGGCATTACGGAGACGATCGCCGATTTCGTGCTGGCCGCCCGCAACGCTGTCGAGGCAGGCTTCGACGGGGTCGAACTGCACGGCGCCAATGGCTATCTGCTGCACCAGTTCCTGTCCACCAACGCCAATCAGCGCACCGACGGCTGGGGTGGTTCGATCGAGGGCCGGATCCGGTTCCCGCTCGCGGTGACGCAGGCCGTCGTCGAGGCCATCGGCGCCAACCGCGTCGGGCTGCGCCTGTCCCCCGCGAACACTCTCAACGACATCGTCGAGGACGATTACCGCGACACCTACCGTGCACTGGTGGACGCGCTCGAGCCACTCGACCTCGCCTACCTGCACGTCATGGAGAATGGCCCCGGGGCAGACCGGGATCTGACCCTGGACCTGCGCAAGCGGTTCAGCGGCACGTTCATCCTCAACCCGGTCACACCCGACGCCGTGACAGGTCTCGACGAGTTGTCCCTGGTCGAGGATGGGACCGCCGACATGATCTCCTTCGGCGTACTGTTCCTGGCCAACCCGGACCTGCCGGCCCGGCTGGCCGCCGGCGGACCGTTCAACAGCCCCGACCACTCCACTTTCTACGGCGGCGATGAGCGGGGATACCTCGACTACCCCACCCTCACCGCATAGGGAGGGCCAACCGCTGTCGCGGGTGCTGGTCGTCGGCACACAGGAAGACCGGCCAGCACCCGCGATAAACTTCGATCTGTTGGAGTGGCTACTGCGGGGGAGAGACCGATGAACCCATCGAAGAATCAGGCCCCGACACCGACCGAAGCCGCGGCGACGGCGTACTTGCCACTTCCGCCGTCGGTGCGGGCAAGCTCGCTCAACCATGCCATCATGCGCGTCGCCCGCCTGCACCGTCTGCTGGCCGGGCAACTACTGCGCCGTACCGGCCTGCATCCCGGCCAGGAGTCGGTCATGATGCAACTGTGGGACCGCGGCCCCCAACGTCAGACCGATCTGGTGCGCACGCTCGACTCCGACGCCGCCACCATGACCCGCACCATCCAGCGCCTCGAACATGCCGGCTTCGTCCGCCGCCGCCCCTGCGACACCGACAAACGCGTCACCATCATCGAGCCCACCCCCGCCAGCCAGGCCCTGCGCCGCGCGGTCGAGGACATGTGCGCCGAACTCGAAAACAGCGTCACGGCGGGCCTGACGCCCGAACAGCAAAGCGCCGCATTGGCAGTCCTCGATCAGATCGAGCGCAGCCTTGCCCGAGCCACCACACAGACCGCCTGAGACAGCCCCACGCAGGCGATTCGGTGGCGCGGGTGCGCGGCTCCTGCGGGAGGCCGCGCCGTGGACCGGGCACGCCGCCCTGCGTTCCCGACCACTTCTCCGCGACGAATTGCCCGACTCTCACGGAGAATTCGCCGTATTTTCGATGCGTGGAGAAATTGGTCTTCGTCCTGCGCCGATCCGATGCCGAGGCGACCGAGTCGTGGTGCGAATCGCTGCGCACCGACGTGGCCGCGCGCCTGGTCGACCTCGGGGTAGCGGGTGTGACCGTGTATGTCCGTGATGCGGCGGTCCAGACCGCACTGATGCGAATGGTCACGCTGGACCCGCCGATCGCCGCGGCGGTCACGGTCTGGGTCGAGCAGAGCTACGGCCCCGAAGCCACGGCCGCGGCGGACATGCTCGCCGAATTCGCCACCGCGGCACACGGCTATCTGGTGACCGAGTCGGTGCCGCTGCGGCTCGACGATTCGGTCCCGACCCGCACCGAGGGCTTCGGCAACCTTGCCTTTCTGCGCAGACCCGCCGTACTCACGCAGGCGGAATGGCTCAGCGACTGGCAGGGCCGGCATACCGCGGTGGCCATCGAAACGCAGTCGAGCTTCGGCTACACCCAGAATGTTGTGGTCCGGGCGATCACACCGGACGCGCTCGCCATCGATGCCATTGTCGAGGAACAGTTTCCGGCCGCGGCGCTCACCGACCCGCTGGTCTGGTACGACGCGCGCGACCCTGCCGAGCTCCAGGATCGGGTGCGGCGCATGCTGGACTCGGTCACTCGAATCGGCGCCGATCGTGACCTCGATACCGTATCCGCCAGCAGATATCCGGTGCTGCAACCGTTTTCGATACCGACCCGGGAGCGGACCGGCGCATGACGCGCACGCGATGCCGTCAGCATGGCCGCGAACGGCAACGCGCAGCGCTGACGGACGGTCGACAGTGCTCATGAGAAGACGAGATCGCGCCGTTACCATCCAAGGATGGCCCGAACTTGGAACACGATCGGCAAGCAGCTAGGCCTCATCGCGAAGGAGCAGGGTCCCAAGATCGTCAAGCAGCAGGCGCCGAAGCTCGCGGATAAGCTGCAGCGCTCATCGCTGCTCGAGCGTGCGGTCGGGCCGTTCGCGATACGTAAGGCGCCTGCCGTCGCGATCCGGCCGGCCGCATCGACACCGGTACCGACCGCCGAGCGGGCCAGACAGATCGTCTACTGCCCGCAGTTGGACGGTCGCGCCGATCCGGGCGAGATCGTCTGGACCTGGGTGCCCTACGAGGAGGATCCGAATAACGGCAAGGACCGTCCGGTGCTCGTCGTCGGCCGCGACCGCAGGACCCTGCTCGGGCTCATGCTGTCGTCGAATCCGCAACGCGCGCACGACCGTGACTGGGTCGGAATCGGCAGCGGCAGTTGGGATCACGAGGGCAGACCGAGCTGGGTCCGCCTCGATCGGGTACTGGACGTCCCGGAGGACGGCATCCGCCGCGAAGGCGCGATCCTGGCGCGCAAGACCTTCGACCTGGTCGCCCACCGCCTGTGCGCCGAATACCGCTGGCACTGACCGGGAATCGGCCCCCGATGGCCGGGCAACGCCTGCCGAACACCTGATCTCGCAACTACATGGGTAATTCGCCGGGTACGGGCAAGCTCAACCGACAGCGACCCGCTGGCCCGCAATGTGAGTCTCGCGGCACCCACTGGTCGGCCTAAAGGCGCGGGGAGGCGGTCAAGACACCATTTCGCGGGAGCGGCCGAACAGCAGGCCGTAGATCAGTGCGCCGAGTACGCCACCGATGAGCGGGAACACCACGAAGACCCAGACCTGGGGTCCCGCGCCGTCCTGGTAGAAGGCAACGGCGAGGCTACGGGCCGGATTCACGGAGGTGTTGTCCACCGGGATGGAGATCAGGTGGATGACCGCGAGCGTGACGCCGATCGACAGCCCGGCCTGCGGGATGTCGGAGATCTGGTCGGTAGAGGCCAGCACCACGAAGACCAGCAGCGCGGTCAGCATGACCTCGACGATGATCGTCGCGGACAGGCCATACCCGTTCTGAACCACCACCTGCCCGAGCGGACCGCGGACCGCGGACGGGCTGTGCTTACCCCACCCGTTCGCGCCGAGCCCGTTGACCGCGCGGTCATAGGACGGCAGATTCTTCGCGATCGCGAACAGCACGAGCCCGGCCAGGAATCCGCCGATCAGCTGCGCGATCACATAGCCGGCCGCGGAAATCACCGAAAGCCTGCCGAGCAGTAGCTGCCCGACGGTCACAGCCGGATTCACATGGCAGCCGGAGATCGGCCCGATCGAATACATCAGGAACAGCAGGGAGAGGCCGAAGGCCAGAGCCACGCCGAGCGGTCCGACTCGCTCACCGGCCAGCACGGCGGTACCGACACCGCTCATCACCAAAACGAACGTGCCGAGCGCCTCGGCCGCCCACTTCTTGGCCTCGGGCGTCGGCTCCAGTTCGGTGACTTCCTCGACGACTTCCTGAGCAGTGGGAGACATGCGCGCCACCTTCCGAGAGGGTCTGCCCCCGTGTGCACGGGGTTCTGCCTGGGACCTACTACGAAAATCACGGCTGATGTGAAAAGGACGTTACGCGAGACGGGTGAGCACTACAACGCGATCGCCGACCTCGAGATCGGCCACGTCGATGGGTGCCAGCGCCGAGGAGATGCCCTTAGTAGGGCTGACGCACACGAACATCTCGTCGAAGGCGTCCGCGTACCGACCGGGTCGATAACCCTCGAACAGTCCGGATGTGGTTGCTCTACCGTTGCCGTTCGCATACCCGTTCGACCGGTCACGGGTCTGCGCAGGCGCCCGTGCCGCGTGTGGCGGCGACGCGGGAGTCATGCAAAAATCGTGCTACATGCAGCGTCGATGCCCCGTGCGGCACAGATAAATTTCTTGCATCACTCCGGGTTCGGGCGCCATTACCACAGTCGGTACCGTTGCTGGTCGAACCGTTCGCGCGGCGGCGATTGCGCATGCCGGCTGGTCGCGATTTCGCGTGCGACGCGGCGGCTGGTACGCTCGATCTTCGGCGTCGCGTTACCTGATTACTCTGGTTGCCAGCGCGCGCTCGCGAACTTTTCAGCACCGTCCACCAGCGACAGGAACACGAGGAACAGGCGTGGCCAACATCAAGTCCCAGATGAAGCGGATCCGCACCAACGAGGCCGCGCGCAAGCGCAACCAGTCGGTCAAGTCCGAGCTGCGCACCGAGATCCGCCGCTTCCGGGAGGCCGCCGCGACCGGTGACACCGAAAAGGCCGCCAAGCAGCTGGTCGTCGCCAGCCGCAAGCTGGACAAGGCCGCCTCCAAGGGCGTCATCCACGCCAACCAGGCCGCCAACAAGAAGTCGGCTCTCGCGCTGGCGCTGAACAAGCTCTGATCGCGCCGGTGCCGTCTGCGGTACCACTCATACGTTGACGCAGCCGCCGTGGCCCCGATGACCACGGCGGCTTTTGTCGTTCCCGTCGACTATTGCGAGGATCACTTTTCCAGTCCGGTGGAATTCAGATATCCCTTCAGCAATAGTTCAGCAATCTTCCGCTTCAGTAGCGATGCCGCCGCCCTGGGCGCCGAGCGGAATCGTACCGACACGTGTCGTGTCATCGAAGCTACCCTGGCAAATCGGTAGGAAAGTCTAGATCCGACAACATCCCCAGGTCATCGTCGCGTCCCATTCCTCGAGCCGAATTGGGATCAGGCAGCCACATGTCGGAGGTTCCGGCTACGATTCGGCGCATGGTTACCGTGTACGCCAATCAGACGCCGGTTCGCTCCGAAGATCTGCCGGATGTCATCCGCGCAGCCGAGGTCCTAGGCATCGGACTGAAGATCGAGAACGTCATGGTCCCCGATGAAGAAGGCGGCTACTCGCTGGAGTGGATCGTCACCCGGGACGAGGAAATTCCGGTCTATGAGGAATGGGAGGGCCGGTACGAGGAGTCCGAAGACGACGTCGAGCTGGTTCTCAGCTCGGTCGAATAGTCCCCACGAGTCCGCACCCGCACCGAGCGGGTGCGGATCTCCGAGGGGGTGAAGTACTCAATCCCGGTCGGCGTTCAAACGATCCAGCGCGGCCTGTGAATCCGCATCGGCCGCGCGATAAATGATGATGCGCTGGTCCGGATCTTGAAGCGGCATGAGTACTTCGAAATTGACCACCAGCGGCCCGACCTCCGGGTGGTGCAGCGGCTTCTTCCCGCGCCCCTGCACCCGGACGTCGTGTCTGGCCCACCCCTGCGCGAACTCCTCGCTGCGTGCGGTGAACTCGGCGACCAGATCGGCCAGTTCCTGATCATCCGGATGGGCCGCCCATGCGGCGCGTAGATCGGCGGCCCCCTCGCGAATGATCCGATCCCGGTCGCAGTAGAAATCGCGCAGTGCGGGATCCAACAGGCACAGCCACATGGAGTTGCGCTGCCGCTGCGGCAGGGCAGAGAAGTCGACGATCAACCTCGCCATTTCCGGATTCCACGCCAGGATGTCGTAGCGGTGGTTGATCAGCATCGCGGGCAATGGCGACAGATCCTGCACCAGCAGCTCCAGCGCAGGTGCGGGGACACTCGGTTTCCCGGCATTCGGCTGGCGCTGCTGGGCCAGATCGAAGAGATAGGCGCGCTCATCGATGTCCAAGCGCAGGGCGCGTGCGAGCGCCTCCAGGACACCCACGGAGGGGCGCAGGCCGCGCCCCTGTTCCAGCCGCACGATGTAGTCGGTGCTCACCCCCGCCAGCTCGGCGACTTCCTCACGACGCAGGCCCGGTGTGCGCCGAGCCTGTTTGCGCGGGGGCAGACCCAGATCACCGGGATTCAGGCGCTCGCGCCGAGCGCGCAGGAAGGTCGCGAGTGCCTGTGCCCAATTCGCCGAGCTCCCCGGCTCTCCGTGGTCACGCGAGCCGGCGCCTCGTGGCCTGAGCTCGCCCCGCTGTGTGGCATTCACCGTCCTGGTCATCGCCCTCGATCTTACGGCTGCCTAGGACTGGCTTTCCCAGGAAAGACCTTCCCTTACTTATGGTCTCGCACCATTCCAGACTCGAAGGCACCGGAAACGAAGTACGAATGACAGGAGCACGACATGTCCGGAGCCCGCACTCTCGATACCTACCGGTTGCTCGGCCGCTCGGGTCTTCGAGTGTCTCCGCTATCCCTGGGAACCATGACGTTCGGCGCCGATTGGGGTTGGGGCGCCGATAAGGACGAGGCCCGCAAGATTTTCGACACCTACGTCGAGCGCGGCGGCAACTTCATCGATACCGCGAGCCAGTACACCAATGGCACCTCCGAGCAACTGCTCGGCGAGTTCAGCGCCGGCAATCGCGAAAGTCTGGTGCTGGCAACGAAATACACGATGCTGCGGCGCCCGACCGATCCCAACTCCGGCGGCAATCACCGCAAGAGCATGGTCGGTTCGGTGGAGGCCAGTCTGCGTCGGCTGAATACCGACTACATCGATCTGCTGTACCTGCACGCCTGGGACTTCCTGACCCCGGTCGAGGAAATCCTGCGCGCCATGGACGATCTGGTCCGCGCGGGCAAGGTGCTCTATGTCGGCATCTCCGACGCACCGGCCTGGCAGGTCGCACGCATGCAGACCATCGCCGATCTGCGCGGCTGGTCGCCGCTGATCGCGTTGCAGATCGAATACAGCCTGATCGAGCGGACCGTCGAACGCGATCTCATCCCGATGGCCCGGGAACTCGGCCTCGGTGTGGTGCCGTGGTCGCCGCTGGCCAGCGGAGTGCTGACCGGCAAGTACAGCCGCGCCGATCTGGTGCACGACGCGGACAGCTCACCCGAAGGCACCCGCAAGAACGTCGCGGCCGCCAACGGCGCACTCACCGAACGCGGCCTCGCCATCGCCGATGTAGTGAAAGACGTTGCGGCACAACTGGGTAAGACGCCCTCACAGGTAGCGCTCGCCTGGACACTGCAGAACCCGGGCGTCACGGCACCGATCATCGGCGCCCGCACGGCAGCGCAGTTGGAGGACAACCTCGGTGCGCTCGAGGTCGAACTCGATGCCGCACAATTGGACCAACTGCAACAGGCCAGCGCAATCGAGCTCGGCTTCCCCCACGACATGCTGGCCCGCCCGATGACCCGCGGAGTCACCTTCGGCGACCTGAAAGTCGAAGGCCGCAACTGATTTTCACGCTGAGACGGGGGTTAGC